>NZ_JBOBFT010000003.1:0-302858 GCF_050587525.1 Plantibacter lichenum
GCATGGCAGAACGCACACCTTAGTCGTTCTCCTCGTGTGGTTCCGTCCCGTGCTTCGCGCGGAAGGTCTCCAGCTCCGGCTACGCTGAGTGCATGGCAGAACGCACACCTTGGTCGCTCTCGGGGGCCCTCAAGGGCATGTTCCAGCGGCCCACGATCGATGAGACGACCTGGGAGAACCTCGAGGACGCGCTCATCGGAGCCGACTTCGGACCCGATGTGACGGAGTCGATCGTCACGGGTCTCCACGCGAAGGTCGACCGCTACCGGACCACCGACCCACGCGACCTCCAGCGGATGCTCCGCGAGGAGGTCGAGGAGCGACTGTCGAAGTTCGACACGACGCTGAAGCTCAGCGACCGCCCCGCGATCGTCCTCGTCGTCGGCGTCAACGGCGTCGGGAAGACGACGACGATCGGCAAGTTCGCGAAGTTCCTCCGCAACTACGACCGCACGGTCGTCGTCGGTGCGGCCGACACCTTCCGCGCTGCGGCCGTCGAGCAGCTCGCCACGTGGGCGGAGCGCGCCGGCGCGCAGATCGTCCGCCCGCAGCAGCAGGGTCAGGATCCCGCATCGGTCGCGTTCCAGACCGTCGAGTACGCCAAGCAGACCGGCACCGAGATCGTCATCATCGACACCGCCGGTCGTCTGCAGACCAAGGGCGGTCTGATGGACGAGCTCTCGAAGATCCGTCGGGTCGTCGAGAAGCAGGCGCCGATCGCCGAGGTGCTCCTCGTCCTTGATGCGACCACCGGTCAGAACGGGCTGTCGCAGGCGCATGCCTTCATCGAGCACGCTGGTGTGACGGGTCTCGTCCTCACGAAGCTCGACGGCTCCGCGAAGGGCGGCTTCGTCCTCGCCGTGCAGGAGAAGACCGGCATCCCGATCAAACTCGTGGGACAGGGGGAGTCGATCGGCGACCTCACCGGTTTCACGCCGCACGTCTTCGCCCAGAACCTCGTGGGCAACTGAGCACTGCAGCAGCGACCGACCTTCCCGAGCACGTGATGAACCCGTTGGGCAACTGATGAATCTGGTGGACAACTGATGGCGATCGAACACGACTACTTCGGCATCATCGCGAGTGAACCCGGTGGCGGGGTGTACTGGTCGGAGAACATCGAGGTGGGCGAGCAGTCCGTCTCGATCGACCTGAGCGCGCCTGATGAGGCCGACATCACTCCGGAAGCCCTCGATCTGGCCGCCGCGATGATCCTCGCGCTGGAAGGATTCGACCTCCGGTCGCGCGAGGCGATGCTGAGCGAGGTCGACGACCGTACCTCCGAGGTGACGGAGTACATCATCCAGGCCGCGGAGGAACTGGGCGACTCGCTCGAGGACCTCCTCGTCGACCACTCCGGTGACCGCGACGTCGATGTGATCCGCTCGCTCACGCTCTTGAGCGTGGGCTTCTCGCCCCATCAGCATGGTGGCGGCGACCCGTTCGCCGTCTTCGAGTTCTCCCTCGACGCCGATCAGCTCGACGGCGTCCTGCTCGTCGCCTACAACTCCGAAGGCGAAGTCACCGGGGTCACGAGCGAGGACTGACCCGCGGTTCGGGCACCCCGACGGCTCACACCGCCTGCGCGAAGCCGAGGCTCGTGTCTGCGAGGTGCTCGAGTCCGTCCGGGAGCGGACGCCCCTTCGCGGCCATCGACTGTGCCCAGAGGCGTCCGGCCCGGTACGACGATCGCACGAGCGGGCCAGCGAGAACGCCGAGGAATCCGATCTCCTCCGCCTCCTCCTTGATCTCCATGAACTCCTGCGGCTTGACCCAGCGGTCCACGGGCAGGTGGCGCGGCGTGGGCCGGAGGTACTGGGTGACGGTGATGATGTCGGTGCCCGCGTCGTGCAGGTCCTGCAGCGCCTGGCTGATCTCCTCGCGATCCTCGCCCATGCCGAGGATGAGGTTCGACTTCGTGATGAGCCCCGCGTTCCGCGCCTGCGTGAGCACGTCGAGGGAGCGCTCGTACCGGAACGCCGGGCGGATGCGCTTGAAGATCCTCGGCACGGTCTCGACGTTGTGCGCGAAGACCTCCGGTCGCGAGGAGAAGACCTCCTGCAGGAGGTCCGGCTTGCCGGAGAAGTCGGTGGCGAGGATCTCGACGCCGGTCCCCGGATTGTCGGCGTGGATCCGACGGACCGTCTCGGCGTGCAGCCACGCGCCCTCATCCGGCAGGTCGTCCCGCGCGACGCCCGTGACGGTCGCGTAGCGCAGCGCCATCCGGCTCACGGATGCAGCGACCCGGCGTGGCTCGTCGGTGTCGTAGTCTGCGGGCTTCCCCGTGTCGATCTGGCAGAAGTCGCATCGTCTCGTGCACTGCGAGCCGCCGATGAGGAAGGTGGCCTCGCGGTCCTCCCAGCACTCGTAGATGTTGGGGCAGCCGGCCTCCTGGCACACCGTGTGGAGGCCCTCGCCCTTCACGAGCTCCTGCAGCTTGCGGTACTCCGGGCCCATCTTGGCCGTGGTCTTGATCCAGTCCGGCTTCCGCTCGATGGGCGTCTGCGCGTTCCGTACCTCCAGTCGCAGGAGCTTGCGTCCGCCGACCGACTCTTGATGCGCGGGAGCCGGCGATCCGCATGCGCTCATGCGGCCACGCCCTCGTGGAGGAGTGCGAACTCGCGCACGACGGTCTCGACGACATCGCTCGGTGAGATATCGATCCCCGTCTCCCGGGTGATCGTCGTGACGCCGGCGTCGCTGATGCCGCACGGGACGATGTGGGAGAACGGTTCGAGGGAATTGTTGCAGTTGAGTGCGAAGCCGTGCATCGTGACGCCGGACTTCACGCGTACGCCGATCGCACCGATCTTCGCTGCGATGGGACCCGCGCCGACCCAGACGCCGGAACGGCCCTCGATCCGATATCCGGTGACGCCGGAGGCGGCGACGACGCGGATCATGAGTTCTTCGAGCACCCGAACGTGCGCCACGACGTCGACCGGTTCCGGCAGCCGGACGATGGGGTAGCCCGTGAGCTGGCCCGGGCCGTGCCACGTGATGCGGCCGCCACGGTCGACGTCGACCACGGGCGTCCTGCCACCCGGCCGTTCGTGCGCTCTGGTGAGCTTGCCCGCGGTGTAGACGGGTTCGTGCTCGCAGAGGACCAGGGTGTCGGGTCTGCGTCCGTCGACCACCTCCGCGTGGATGTCCCGCTGGAGCGCCCAGCCGTCGAGGTAGGGGAGGTATGCGGGGGAGAGGCCCGCGATCTGCACCGTCGTCATGCCGCAACGGTAGCATTGTTGGACGCCGTCCAATAATCATTCGCGGTCAGCGGAAGCGCATCGACGACGGCTCATCCCGCGCTGCCCTAAACTGGAGGGATCATGGCAACGTTCGGTACCCTCTCTGACCGCCTCGCGGATACGTTCAAGAACCTTCGCACGAAGGGCAAGTTGTCGGCGGCTGACGTCGACGGCACCGTTCGCGAGATTCGTCGTGCACTGCTGGACGCGGACGTCTCGCTCGACGTCGTCAAGGCGTTCACAGCCCGCGTGCGCGACCGCGCGCTCGGCGACGAGGTGAACCGCGCGCTCAACCCGGCCCAGCAGGTCGTGCAGATCGTCAACGAGGAACTCGTCACGATCCTCGGCGGCCAGCAGCGCCGTCTGGAGTTCGCGAAGAAGCCGCCGACCGTCATCATGCTCGCCGGCCTGCAGGGCGCCGGAAAGACGACGCTCGCCGGCAAGCTCGCGAAGTGGCTCAAGAAGGACGGCCACACGCCGTTGCTCGTCGCCTCGGACCTCCAGCGCCCGAACGCGGTCACGCAGCTCCAGGTCGTCGGTGAGCAGGCCGGTGTTCCGGTCTACGCCCCCGAGCCGGGCAACGGCGTCGGCGACCCCGTCAAGGTGGCTCGCGACGGTGTGAAGTTCGCCGAGCAGAAGCTGTACGACACGGTCATCGTCGACACCGCCGGTCGGCTCGGCGTCGACGCCGAGCTCATGAAGCAGGCGTCGAACATCCGTAAGGCCGTCAACCCGGACGAGGTGCTCTTCGTCATCGATGCCATGATCGGTCAGGACGCGGTCACCACGGCGAAGGCCTTCCTCGAGGGCGTCGACTTCACGGGAGTCGTGCTGTCGAAGCTCGACGGCGACGCCCGCGGTGGCGCAGCGCTCTCGATCGCCTCCGTCACCGGCCGCCCCATCATCTTCGCCTCGACAGGCGAGGGCCTCGACGACTTCGAGCCCTTCCACCCCGACCGCATGGCGAGCCGCATCCTCGACCTCGGTGACATCCTCACGCTCATCGAGCAGGCGCAGGAGAACTTCGACGAAGAAGAGGCGCGCAAGGTCGCCGAGAAGTTCGCGACCGACACCTTCACGCTCGACGACTTCCTCAAGCAGATGCAGCAGCTGCGCGGCATGGGCTCCATCAAGAAGATGATGGGCATGCTCCCCGGCATGGGGCAGATGAAGCAGCAGCTCGAGAACTTCGACGAGCGCGAGATCATCCGCACCGAGGCGATCATCCAGTCGATGACCACGCTCGAGCGCACGAACCCGAAGATCCTGAACGGTTCGCGTCGCCTCCGCATCGCCAAGGGCTCCGGCATGACGGTCACCGAGGTCAACGGCCTCGTGAACCGCTTCGAGCAGGCCGCGAAGATGATGAAGACCGTTGCCAAGGGCGGCGTTCCGAACATCCCCGGCATGGGCCCGGTCCCTGGATCGCACAGCGGCAAGAAGGTCCAGCAGCAGAAGAAGAAGGGCTCGCGGTCCGGCAACCCCGCCAAGCGCGCCGCCGAGAACTCCGGTCTGGGCGCCGCTGCCGCGGTCGAGGCCCCGAGCGGTGCAGGCTTCGGTCTGGGCAGCAAGGCCGGCAAGGCCGCACCGACCGAGGCGGAGCTCGCCGAACTGCAGAAGTTCCTCGGACGCTAGTCGAGGAGTTCGGTGAGGGCCTCCGCCCTCACCGCTCCGTGCGTGCTCCGCGGACCGCGGCTCAGCTCGTCGGCTTCTGCGCGCCCACTCCGTAGCGGAGCTCGTGCGCCAGTGAGCTGACGACTGCCTGGAGGCTGCCGCCGTTCGCCTCGGCGACGGCGAGCTGTCGCTGATAACTGGCGCCGTGCGTCAGGACCGTGTCGACGCTCGCGAGTTCATCGGAGCAGCCGAGGCGCTTCGCGATCGGTGCCAGCGTCTCCAGGAGGTCGCGGATGTCGTCGGTCACGAGCCGTTCGTGGCCGGACGAGTCGAGGATGATCTCCGCCTCGAGGCCGTAGCGCGCAGACCGCCACTTGTTCTCGCGGACGTACCACGGCGGGAGTGTCTGAAGGCTCTCACCGGCGTCGAGGCGATCCGAGAGGTGCTCGGCGAGGCAGTGGATGAGCGATGCGAGCGCACCGAACTCCTCGGCCGTCGAAGCCCCATCGCACGCACGCATCTCGACCGTGCCCCAGTGCGGCGAGGGGCGGATGTCCCAGCGGACCTCCGTGTGGTCCTCGATGATGCCCGTGACGGTCATGTCGTCGACGTAGTCCTCGAACTGCTCCCACGTCGACAGCTGGTAGGGGAGGCCGGCGGTGGGGAGCTGCTGGAACATGAGGGCCCGGTTCGAGGCGTAGCCGGTGTTCACGCCGCCCCAGAACGGGCTCGACGCGGAGAGCGCCTGCAGGTGCGGGAAGAAGGTCAGGAGACCGTTGAGGAGCGGGAGGACCTTGTCCACGCTCTCGACGCCCACGTGCGCGTGGACGCCCCAGATCATCATGTTCCGTCCCCACCACTGGGTGCGGTCGATGAGCTTGTGATAGCGCTCCTTGTCGGTGACCTGCTGGTCGTACCACTGGCCGAACGGGTGGGATCCGCTGCAGATGAGCTCGACGCCCATGGGATCCGTGATCTTCCGGACCTCGTCCATCTGCCCCTGCAGGTCTGCGATCGCATCGGGAACGGTGTGGTGCACGCCGCTCACGAGCTCGACCGTGTTGAGGAGCAGTTCGCCTGTGATGCTCGCGTGGTCGGAGCCGTCCTCCTGGCGGAGCCCGGTGAGCACCTCTTCGGCGACCGAGACCAGATCTCCCGTGTCGCGATCGACGAGCGCGACCTCCCACTCGAGACCGACGGTCGATCGTTCTGATCGTGCGAATTCGATCGTCATGCTGTGCTCCTCGTGGTCCGGCGTGCCCGAAACGTACGCTCATCCTCACACGTTGGACAGGTGTTCGCGGAGACGCGTGACCGCCGATTACCGCGAGGGGCCGAAGTCTGGCAGAATAGGACGTTGAGTCTGCGACCGTTCGACCCTCTATCCGACGCTCGCGGCACCACCAAAGTTTTCGCGTCGATGTGTGGCCCCACCGTTCGGCAGCGAGCACGCCCAAACAACATACATTTTCAGGAGAATTGTGGCTGTCAAAATCCGTCTCAAGCGCCTCGGCAAGATCCGCGCACCGTACTACCGCATCGTCGTCGCTGACTCGCGCACGAAGCGCGACGGTCGCGTCATCGAAGAGATCGGCAAGTACCACCCCACGGAAGAGCCCTCGTTCATCGAGGTCGACTCCGAGCGTGCACAGTACTGGCTCGGCGTCGGCGCTCAGCCGACCGAGCAGGTCGCTGCGCTCCTCAAGCTCACGGGCGACTGGGGCAAGTTCAAGGGTGACAAGGACGCGGTCAGCACCGTTCGCGTCAAGGAAGCCAAGGTCGCTTTCGTCGCCGACGAGAAGAAGAAGCCGGTTCTGAAGCCCAAGGCTGAGGCGCCCGCCAAGGCTGCTCCGGTCGAAGAGGCCGCTGCACCCGCTGAAGAAGCAACCGAAGCAGAGCAGGCGTAACCTTGCTCGCTCCTGCGCTCGAACACCTCGTCAAGGGGATCGTTGATCACCCCGATGACGTGCGCGTCACGGCACAGAACTCTGCACGCGGCGAGGTCCTCGAGGTTCGTGTGAACCCCGAGGACCTCGGTCGCGTCATTGGTCGTGCCGGTCGCACTGCAAAGGCCCTCCGGACCCTCGTGTCCGCGCTGGCCGACGGTCGACGAGTCCGGGTCGACGTCGTCGACACCGACGCGTCCGGCGCCACCGCTTAAGGTGAGCACCGAACCAGAGCCGAAGACCCAGTTGCGGGTCGGCAGATTGACCAAGGCCCACGGCCTCAAAGGTGCGCTCAAGATCGAGCTGTACACCGATGAGCCCGAGCGCCGTTTCACCCCTGGCTCCGTCTTCACCCTCCAGGTGCCGACCGGCTCGAAATGGCGGAACAAGACCATCGAGCTCATCGAGCTCCGCTGGTACAACAGCCAGGCCGTCGGCTTCTTCGTCGGCATCGACGACCGCTCGGAGGCCGAGACGCTCGTCAAGGCGATCCTCTGGGTCGAGCAGGATCCCACGGACCTGCCCGACGAGGACGACGCCTGGTACGACCATCAACTGGTCGGTCTCGCCGTGCACCGTGATGGTGTTCTCGTCGGAACCGTCGCCCGCGTCGAGCACATGCCGGCGCAGGACCTGCTCATCGTCAAGACCGACGACGGCGAAGTCATGGTTCCGTTCGTCAAGGCGATCGTCCCGTCCGTCGACATCGCCGCCGGCATCGTCACGGTCACGCCTCCCACCGGCCTCTTCGAGGAGATCCCGGACACAGGCGAGCCGGAGCCGGAGACCTCGCAGCCGTCGAAGCGCGGCCCTGCCAAGCACGCGGCAGAGGACGAATCCACCGAGGACGAGTCCAGCGCCGACGAGTCCGTTGCGGACGAATCCTCGGACGAGTCTGACGAAGCGCCTGCTGAAGCCGCTCCCGCGACCGCCGAGACCACGACCGAGGACTGACGTCATGCGCATCGACATCGTGACGATCTTCCCCGCGTTCTTCGATGTGCTCGACATCTCGCTGCTCGGCAAGGCGCGGCAGACCGGGCTCATCGAACTCGGTGTGCACGATCTGCGCGACCACACCCACGACCGGCACCGCACCGTCGACGACACTCCGTACGGCGGCGGTGCCGGCATGGTGATGAAGCCGGAGCCGTGGGGCGAGGCGATGGACGCGATCCTCGGAGACGACTCCGAGGAGGATCCCATCGTGATCTTCCCCTCTCCCGCAGGCGACGTCTTCACGCAGAAGATGGCCAGGGAGCTCGCGGAGGAGTCGCACCTCGTCTTCGGCTGCGGCCGGTACGAGGGCATCGACCACCGGGTGTTCGAACACACGGCGTCTCGCGCCCGTGTGCGTCTCGTGAGCCTCGGCGACTACGTCCTGAACGGTGGTGAGGTCGCCGTCATGGCGATGATCGAGGCGATCGGTCGTCTCGTCCCGGGTGTCGTCGGCAACCCGGAGAGCCTCGTCCAGGAGTCCCACGAGGACGGTCTGCTCGAATACCCGAGCTACACGAAGCCGTCCCAGTGGCGCGGACTCGAGGTCCCGCCGGTCCTGCTGAGCGGCAACCACGGCGCCATCGCAGCGTGGAGGCGTGAGCAGCAGCTCATCCGCACGCGCGAGGTCCGTCCCGACCTGCTGCCGTAGCGCACCGACCGGTCACTGCAGCGCACCGACCGGTCACTGAGCCTGTCGAAGTGCCCTTCGACACGCTCAGCGACCGGCGTGTGGTGTCGGCGACTGGGGCCAGGCTACCGGCGGATGGCCGCTGCGATGCCCGCGACGACGAGGATCGCACCGACGCCTATGAGAGCGCCGATGATCCAGGTCACGGGATCGATCGCGATCGTCGAGACCGCGTTGGTGACCACCGCTGCCGCGAAGGTGAGGACGAGCACACCCCAGAGGATCGTGCCGAAGCGGGCGGACCGACGCCGCAGCGTTGCTTGCACCGGTGACGCGGCCGATCCCTGCGACGGCGAGGGGGCGGAGACCGTCGGCGCGGCGCCCGGGGCGCTCGTGCCGCCGAGCCCAGCGGCGGCGAGTCGTTCGGTGCCCGTGGCGCCCATCGGGAACCAGTCCGTCGTGGCGTCCGGAGCGGTGTTCGGGGATCCGAGCCGCTCGGTCGGGAGCGCCGTGGTCTCGGTCGCCTCGGTGGGCGTCGTGCTCTCCGGGTTCTCCCGCTGCAGCATCGCGTCGATCCGTTCTGTCTCGCCGGTGTGGTCCTGTCGGTCGCTCATCGTCCTGCCCTGTCGTTCTCGTCGATGATGTGGGTCGTGCCGGCAAGCATCCAGACCTGCACCGTCACGGTGTCGGGGGAAGCGGTGCGGCCGAATCGTGCTTCGTCGCGGTAGAAGACACCGCCGCGATCGTTGGCATCGCTGTCCTCGTCGTCGTTCTCGATCCGCATCGATCCGGCGAGGGTCGAGACCTTCACGATGACAGGCACGTCGTCGGGCAGGATGACGTCGAGCTTGCCCGCACCGACCCAGACGTCGATCGTGCCGTCGTGCTTCGCTCCGGCGGCGTCGAGGCCCCTGAGGTCGAGCTGCGGAGCGCCGGCGATCATCGCGAAGCCTCGATCGACGGAGGAGACGGAGCTGCTCACGGTCCAGTCGCTCGTGCCGAATGGACGGATCTGCGTTCCAGCGGGAACGACGCCGACGATGAGCAGCGCGATGACGCCGATCCAAGTGAAGGAGGCGAGCCAGCCGCTCTGTCGGCCCATGACGCCGACGATGACGGTCGCGAGGGCGACGACGGCCACGGCCGCGCCGATCCCGACGACGAGCGCAGCGCTCGACTGGCCGGAGTTGACCGTGAAGACCGCCGCGAGGGCGCCTGCCACGAGGGCGAGGCCGAGCGAGATCGCGATGAATCCGGCGCCGGGCACCTCGTGTCGCCGTTGCAGCATGCGTTCGCGGTGGCTCTGCGACTGCTCCTCCCGCTGCCGTTGGATCTCCTCACGGAACTCCTGCGACGTCCAGCCGGTGCGCTGCTGCGTGGGTTGCGGCGTGGGTTGCACGAACGGAGCGGGTCCAGCTGTCGCAGTGAAGCCCGGTGTGCTCGGGCTTCCAGCGGGCGCGGTGGTCGGCGTCGCCGCTGCCGCGAAGACGGTCGGCTCGGGCTCGCGCTGCTGCGCAGTCGGCACGTCGCCACCGGACCAGCCTGTGTTCGCCGTGTTCGTCCAGAAGTCGTTCGGGCCGACGGGCTGCTGTGGTGCGGGCCCTGCCGGGGGCTGGTGGGAGCCGTCCGTCGGCGTCCGGCGTGAGAACCTCACGATGAGCCAGACGACGACGGCGATGAGGGCGAGCACCCAGCCCGTCGTGAGCGTGCTCTCGAGCCAGTCGGGCATGTGCCACCAGCTCGGGGCGCCCTGCCACCAGAGTCCACGCATGAAGGGGACGAAGGTGAAGAGGACGAGGGCACCGATCGCGATGATGGCCGGGTCGAAGATGCCGCGAATCGCGCGTTCGAGGTAGATGCGTCCAGAGGTGTCCGGGACCAGCGCCCACGCGACCCCGTAGAGGAAGAGCGCGGGGCCGCCGAGGACGGCGACGACGATGAACACGCCGCGCACGATGAGCGGGTCGATGCCGAGGCGGGTCGCGATGCCTCCGGCGACGCCGCCGAGCCAGCGCGAATCGCTGCGATGGAGGCCGGTCGACCGGAACCAGTTGAAGAAGGAGGTCATGCCGTCGTGGGGCGGCGTCGCTCCGGCCGGAGGGCGGTGATCGCCAGCAGGTGAATTCGTCATGGTTCGAGTGTGCTCGCCTGAGTGCTGCGGGACCATCAGGTACAACCCTGAGCGGACCCTGATCTCCGACCCCTGAGTGTGTGAGGAACGACGGATGCTGCTTGGATGGCTCCATGGGAACCGCGGTGATGACGAGACCGCGCCACCGCCTCGTCGGCGGGGTGTGCGCTGGCTTCGCCGAGCACACGGGCCTGCCAGTGGCGGCCGTGCGCACGGCGACAGTCATCCTCGCGGCGTGCGGGGGAGCAGGCGTCCTCCTCTACGCGTGGCTCTGGGCGCTGACTCCGACCGCTGGCGCCTCCGATGCCCCGCTGCCCCTGCAGGCCTACCTCTCTCGGACGGGTGGCGGAGGCTCCGCCGGCGGAACCGGTCCCGATGCTGCGGCCGACGCCGTCGCGGGCGACGCGCGTCGTGCCCCCGTGACCGAGATACTGCTCGGCATCGCGCTGCTCGCCGCCGGCATCGCCCTCGTCGCCTCGCGGCTCGGCGTCGGTGTGCCGCTCGACGCGGTCATCCCGGTGGTCGTGGTCCTCGCGGGCACCGGACTCGCCTGGGGTCAGTTCGCGGATCTGCGCCGCGGAGGGCCGACACGGTCCTCCGCTCCACTCGTCAGGATCCTCGGCGCGCTCGTGCTCGTGGTCCTCGGCATCCTCCTCTTCTTCATCATGGGCGACCGGCCGAACGGCTGGACCGTCGTCATCGCCGCCCTCGCCGTCCTGCTCGGTGTGGCCGTCGTCGTGGCGCCATGGGCGCTCCGGCTGATGGGCGACCTCGCCGATGAGCGCTCCGCACGCCTCCGCGAAGCCGACCGCGCCGAGATCGCCGCGCACCTCCACGACTCCGTGCTCCAGACGCTCGCGCTTATCCAGCAGCAGGCGGGCCCCGCGAGCGAGGCGTCGCGGTTGGCGCGCGCTCAAGAACGCGAACTGCGAGCGTGGCTCTTCTCCGGATCGACGGCCTCGACGAACGATGCCGCAACCGAGCTCCGTGCGATCGCCGCCGCCATCGAATCCGACCATCCCGTCCGCATCGAGGTCGTGACGGTCGGCGGTTCGACGGCGGTCCCGGAGCCGCTGCTCGCCGCCGCGCGCGAAGCGATGCTCAACGCCGCACGACATGCGGGCGGCGACATCTCCGTCTTCCTCGAGACCTCGCCGTCCGAGCTCCACCTCTCCGTGACCGACCGCGGCCCTGGCTTCGCGCTCGACGAGGTGCCGGACGACCGGCTCGGCGTGCGGGAGTCCATCATCGGGCGCATGCGCAGGATCGGCGGGACCGCTGAACTCCGTCGCGGCCCGGGCGGGCGGGGGACCGAGGTCAGGCTCGCGCTTCCGCAGTTGGCCTCGGCCGTTCTGACCACGTCTGCATCAGCACCAGCTCAAGCGCCCGCACCAGCACCGGCTCAAGCGCCCGCCAGCGAACCCCGCCCACCAGAAGAGGACCCGAGATGAGCGACGACCGCTCCGACGACCGGCCGGACCAGACGCTTCCAGAGCTGACGGTCGTCATCGTCGACGACCACTCGATCTTCCGATCGGGTCTCCGCAGCGAACTCAGCTCGGACATCACGGTGCTCGGTGAGGCCGCATCGGTCGAGGAGGCCGTCGAGATCGTCATCGCCCGGCAACCGCAGGTCGTCCTGCTCGACGTGCACCTGCCGGGCGGCGCCGGCGGCGGGGGAGCCGATGTCATCGCTCGCGCCGCGCCGTCGGCTCCCGGCACCCGTTTCCTCGCGCTGAGCGTCTCCGATGCGGCCGACGACGTCGTGCGCGTCATCCGGGCCGGCGCTCGCGGCTACATCACGAAGAGCGCGTCGGGACTCGAGGTGTCCGATGCCGCGAGACGGGTCCGCGACGGCGACGCGGTCTTCTCTCCGCGCCTCGCCGGATTCGTGCTCGACGCCTTCGGTGCGGTGAGCGGCGAGACCGCGGAGTCCGTCGACGAGCTCGACCGCCTGTCAGCCCGCGAACAGGAGGTCATGCGCCTCATCGCCCGCGGCTACGCCTACAAGGAGGTCGCGGGGGAGCTGTTCATCTCGGTGAAGACCGTCGAGACCCACGTGTCGAGCGTGCTCCGCAAACTGCAGCTGTCCTCCCGCCACGAGCTCGCGGCCTGGGCTCTGCAACGCAAGCTGCTCTGAGCCAGCTCGACGTTCGAACGCCCGCGCCTGCTTCAGCCGCGCGCCGTGAGGATGATCGGACCGTCGTCCGTGATCGCGACCGTGTGCTCGGAGTGTGCCCCGCGTGAGCCGTCGGCGCTCCGGAGCGTCCAGCCGTCGGCGTCGGTCACGATGCGGTCCGTCGTCGCCAGGAACCACGGTTCGATCGCGATGACGAGTCCCGCGCGAAGCGGATAGCCGCGGCCCGGCCGGCCGTCGTTCGGGACGTGCGGATCGCCGTGCATCGTCCGGCCGACGCCGTGGCCGCCGAAGTCCGTGTTGATCGAGTACCCGGCGGCGTGGCCGACCTCCGCGATCGCGGCCGAGATGTCGCCGATCTTGTTGCCGACGACGGCTGCGGCGATGCCCGCGTCGAGCGCCTGGCGGGTTGTCTGGATGAGTTTCGTGTCGGCGGGCTTCGCCGTCCCGACGACGACGCTCACTGCCGAGTCCGAGACCCAACCGTCCACCGACGCGGCGAAGTCGAGGCTCAGGAGGTCGCCGTCGCGCAGCGCGTAGTCGCGGGGGAGTCCGTGCAGGACGGCGTCGTTCACGGAGGTGCACAGCACCTTGCCGAAGGGGCTCGCGCCGAAGGACGGGTGGTAGTCGATGTAACAGGACTCGGCGCCGCGCTCGCGAATCATGTCGTGCGCGATGCGGTCGAGGGCCAGGAGATTCACGCCTACAGCCGCCTCCTTCGCGAGTCGGGTCAGCACCTCGGCCACGAACCGCCCAGCCGGCCTCATCTGCTCGATCTCGGACGGTGTGCGCAATTCGATCACGGGAATCCTCTCTCCAACCTCCATTCTGCCCGAGGAGCGCGCGGCGTGATCCCGCTGCGTCGCCCGATGTCGCCGTTCCGTCTGCAGCGAACGCCCAGACGACGCGCAGGACACCGACGGTATTCTTGGGTCATGTTGCTGCGGCGGGCCTTCTACTACTGGCGATTCATCGCGGTCATCGTGCTGCCGATCTGGCCCTTCGTCGGCTGGGGCGTCTTCGGTGAGAGTGGATGGAGCCTCCTCGGCCTCTTCATCGCCATGCCGATCCTCGCGATCGCCCTGCTCGCCACGGCGCTCCTCATCTCCGCCCGTTCGAGCGTGCGGATGACCAAGGCCGTGACCTGGACCGATGTCGGACTCCTCGCGCTCTGGCACGTCACGATCATCGGATTCGGCTTCTTCGGTCCGGCCACCGCGCTGTGGGCAGTCCTCGGCGTCGCAGCCGGTCTCGCCACCTTCTGGGGATCGATCGCGCAGCTCATCGGCGAGACCACACGCCGGGCAAGAGACACCATGGCCGAGTTCGAACGGCAGGCCGCGGGGCCGTCGATGGCGCCGCCCACACAGCGCTTCGCCCCAGCCGAGGACGCCGAGATCATCGTGATCCAGGAGTCGAAGCCGAGCGATCAGCGCTGACGTGGCCGCCGGGACCACGGGTCGTGCGTGATGATCGCGGCTCGCTTCCCGGCAGGCTTTGCCGAGAACGCCCGATTCATGGCATAATTGCTCTTTGTGCCTGCGCAGTTCTGCCACAGGGGAACGCCGGTAACGGGCACATCTTCCTTTTGACTTCATTCAGCGGTCGACCTGTGGCGGTCGCAGAGAGAGAACCATCATGCACATTCTCGACTCAGTCGATGCAGCATCACTCAAGACGGACCTCCCGGACTTCCGCGCCGGCGACAACGTCAAGGTGCACGTGAACATCATCGAGGGCAACAAGACTCGTATCCAGGTGTTCCAGGGCGTCGTCATCAGCCGCTCCGGCGAAGGTGTCCGCGAGACGTTCATCGTCCGCAAGGTCAGCTACCAGGTCGGCGTCGAGCGTACCTTCCCGGTTCACTCGCCCACCATCGACCACATCGAACTCGTCACCCGCGGTGACGTGCGTCGCGCGAAGCTCTACTACCTGCGCGAACTGCGTGGCAAGAAGGCCAAGATCAAGGAGAAGCGCGACAACTAGTCGGCTTCCCCGCGGCACAACACACGTTTGTGCCACACCTGCTTGACAGGTACTGAGCTCCCCACCGGATAAGCTGGTGGGGAGCTCAGGCGGTTAAATGACGGACAATTCTCTCGTGACGGACGACACTCCGAAGGCGGTTCGGCGACCCCGCGGAAAACGCGGGGTGCTGCTGTTCCTGCGCGACCTCCTCGTGATCCTGGTCGTCGCTCTCCTCGTCTCCTTCCTCATCAAGACGTTCCTCGTGCGCTCGTTCTACATCCCCTCGGGGTCGATGGAGAACACGCTGCAGGTGAAGGACCGCATCCTCGTGAACGAGCTGGTGCCAGGCGTCGTCCCCATCGACCGCGGCGATGTCGTGGTCTTCCGCGATCCGGGCGGATGGCTCCCTCCCGCGGCTCCCGTCCAGCAGGCGCCTGCAGCCGCTGCGGTCGAGTGGGTTCTCTCACTCTTCGGACTCGCGGCGCCGGACAGCGACGACCACCTCATCAAGCGCGTCATCGGCCTCCCCGGAGACCACGTCGTGTGCTGCAACGCCCTCGGCCAGATGTCCGTCAATGGCGTGCCGCTCAATGAGCCGTACGTGAAGCTGCCGCCCGGCACCGAGAAGGTGTCCGGTGATCCGTTCGACATCACCGTCCCGGACAACTCGCTCTGGGTCATGGGTGACAACCGGTACAACTCGAAAGACTCCCGCTACAACGGTTCCACGCCCGGCAAGGGCTTCGTACCCGTGTCCAACGTGGTCGGTCGTGCGTTCGTCATCACCTGGCCCGCGAGCAACTGGTCCTGGCTCGACAACTATCCGACGACCTTCTCGAGCATTCCCGCACCAGGGGCCGAGTAGTGCCGCGTCAGGATCCGACGCTCGACGTCGAGCTGGAACTGTTCGCGAACGGTGCTGTCGGCGTCATCGGGATGGATGAGGTCGGTCGCGGTGCGATCGCCGGTCCGGTCGCTGTCGGCGCCGCCTTCGTCGGTCCTGCCTGCGGCGCGTTCCCGGAGGGCCTTCGCGATTCGAAGCTCATGAGCGAGAAGGCGCGCACCGCCATGGAGCCGCTCGCGCGTTCCTGGGCGCTCTTCTCCGCGGTGGGGATGGCGAGCGCCGCCGAAGTCGACAAGTTCGGCATCACGGCGTGCCTCGGCATGGCCGGTCGTCGTGCGCTGCTGGACCTGCACGCCGTCGGAGCGGACGTGTCGAGCGCGATCGTCCTGCTCGACGGCAACAGTGATTGGTTGAGCGCATCGCTCCAGAAACCGCTGTCCATCACGACGCGGATCAAGGCCGATCGCGACTGCGCGTCGGTCGCCGCGGCATCGGTCATCGCGAAGGTGCACCGGGACACGCTCATGATCGAACTGCACGAGACCCTCCCCGGATACGGGTGGCTGGGCAACAAGGGGTACGGGTCCGCTGCGCACTTGGAAGCCCTGCGCGAACACGGCCTGACCCCGCACCACCGGACCAGTTGGCTCCCCGCCTACGCGTAGGATAGATGCACCATGGACGATGACGAGTTCGAAGATTACGACCGCGAGGTCGAGCTGGCCCTCTACCGCGAATACCGCGATGTCGTGGGTCAGTTCCAGTACGTGATCGAGACCGAACGGCGCTTCTACCTCGCCAACGAGGTCGATCTCGTTCGTCGCGACACGGCCAACGACTTCTACTTCGAGCTGTCGATGACGGACGTGTGGGTGTGGGACGTCTACCGCTCGGACCGCTTCGTGAAGAGTGTTCGGGTGCTCACGTTCAAGGACGTCAACATCGAGCGACTGTCCTCGCGCGACTTCGAGCTGCCCAAGGAACTGACGCTCGACGAGTAGTCGTCCGGCGCTCCTCCACAGGGCGGCAAGCGCCCGGCGGTTCTCCACAGGATGAGCCCGTTCGGTTCCGGAGACGCCCCGCACGCCACGATCGATCGTGGAGGTGCTCATGGCGCAGAAGGACGAACTCGGACGGCAGGGCGAACAGCTCGCGGCCGAGTATTTGGAGTTGCACGGATACACGGTCGTCGACCGCAACTGGCGGTGTCGTCAGGGTGAGCTCGACATCGTGGCGGAGCGGGACGGCGTTCTGGTCTTCGTCGAGGTCAAGACGCGATCCGGCATCGGCTTCGGGCTGCCGGCTGAAGCCGTGTCCCACGAGAAGCTGGCGAGGCTCAGACGGTTGGCCGGCGCGTGGTGCGATGCGCATCAGCCGCGCATGCGATCGATGCGGCTCGACGTCATCGGCATCGTCCTCCAGCACGGCCAGGACATCCGACTCGATCACCTGACCGGGGTGTCGTGATGGCCGTCGCACGAACGTGGGCCGTGGCGCTCAACGGGCTCGGCGGATCGATCGTGGAGGTCGAGGCCTCGTCGGCGAACTCGATCCCGGGCATGGCCATCGTCGGGCTGCCGGACAAGTCGCTCACGGAGGCCAGCCATCGCATCAAGAGCGCCACGACGAATTCCGGATGCTCCTTGCCGGGCAGCCAGTTGACGATCAACCTCTCGCCCGCTTCACTCCCCAAGCAGGGATCCGCATTCGATCTGGGCATCGCGATCGCGTGCCTCGCCGTCGGCGGTCTCGTCAAGCGGGCTTCGGTGGGTCGTGTCGTGCATCTGGGCGAGCTCGGTCTCGACGGCCGTCTCCGGCCGCTCGTCGGGATTCTGCCCGCCGTGCTCGCCGCGGCTCGCGCCGGCCATGAGGTCGTGATGGTGCCGATGGCCAACGCGGACGAGGCACGGTTGGTCCCCGGCATCGTCACGGTCGGGGTGACCTCCCTCCGCGACGCAGCGATCTGGCACGGCGCCGACCTGGTGCCGGTCGACCTCGAACCGGTCAGACAGCGGGTGGACGAGCTCGAACAGCCGCCGGACGTGGATCTCTCGGAGGTCGTCGGTCAGCCCGAAGCGGTCGACGCGATCGTCATCGCTGCCGCTGGTGGACACCACCTGATGATGGTCGGGCCGCCTGGCGCGGGGAAGACCATGCTCGCGTCGAGGCTGCCCGGTGTGCTCCCGGAACTCACACCAGAAGCCGCGATCGAGGTGAGTTGCATCCGTTCGCTCATCGGGGTCCCGCCGAGCGGAGGGCTCATCACGAGGCCGCCGTGGGAGAGCCCGCACCACACCGCGTCGGCCGCTGCGATGCTCGGCGGCGGGTCGAGGCAGATCCGCCCCGGTGCCGCAGCCCGAGCCGCGCACGGCGTCTTGTTCTTGGACGAGGCACCTGAATTCCGTTCCGACGTGCTCGACGCGCTTCGTCAGCCCCTCGAATCCGGTGTCATCACCGTGCAGCGAGTGCACGGCTCAGCGAGTTACCCGGGACGCTTCCAGTTGATCCTCGCGGCGAACCCGTGTCCGTGCGGCCAGTACGGGACGAGCGACGGCGAGTGCACGTGTCCGCCCTTCGCGAGGCGCAGGTACCTCGGACGGATCTCCGGGCCGCTGCTCGATCGCATCGACATCCGGCTCCGGGTCCAGCGCATCACCACGACCTTCGCGGATGACGTCTCGGGCCGTCCGAACCTCACGACCGAGGAAGCACGCGCACGAGTCGAGTTCGCGCGCGCGGCGAGTGCCGAGCGGCTCGACGGCAGCGGATGGCGTACGAACTCCGAGGTGAGCGGCTCCTGGCTTCGCAGTGCCCGCATGGCGCTCCCGCGGACGGTGACGGGATCCCTCGACCGCTCGCTCGAGCGGGGCGGCATCACGATGCGCGGCTACGACCGCGTGCTCCGCCTCGCTTGGACGCTCGCCGACCTCGACGGTGCGCTCTCGCCGCGCACGGAGCACATCGGCCGCGCCCTGTTCCTGCGGAAGGGGATCTGATGGCGACCGTGCTGGGCATCGACGAAGCGCACGTCCGCGAGCTGATCTCTCGGGTGGCGGACGCCGGCTCTGCGTCTGACGGGCCGTCTGCATCGCCCGAGCGGATCACTGACGCGTTCGCCAGAGCTGCGTGGACGACGATCGCCGAACCGGGGGACGGCGTGGCCGGGACGCTCGTCCAAGCGCTCGGGGCCGTGCGCGCGCTCACTGCGGTGATCGATCGCTCGTCGGCGGCAGACGTCGCAGCACTGCTCCGGTCCAGCGGGTGGGCGGACGACGCCGAACAGCCGGATCCGGTTGGGGCGGCTCGCGAACCCAGGGCACAGTCGAAGACGCTCGCCGCCGCCCTCGAACGATGGCGTCCACGACTCGTGTCCGCGGACGTGGTCCACGCGCTGCGTGCCGCAGGGCTGCTCGGTGTGCGGTTGCTCCTGCCGGGTGAGCCCGGTTGGCACGCAGGGCTCGACGATCTCGGGCCACATGCGCCGCACGCATTGTGGTTCCGTGGCCCAGCGCTCGGCCGGGGGAACAGCGTCGGGCGCTCGGTGGCCCTCGTCGGCGCGAGGGCCGCGACGGCGTACGGCGAGCACGTCGCGATGGAGGCTTCCGCAGGCCTCGTCGATCGCGGCTTCACGATCGTGTCGGGCGCCGCATACGGGATCGACGGAATGGCGCACCGCGCGGCCCTCGCGAGCGGAGGGACCACGATCGCGTTCCTCGCCGGCGGCGTGGACCGGCCGTACCCGAGCGGCCACGAGTCGCTCATCGCACGGATGGCGGAGACCGGCGCGGTCGTCAGCGAGCTTCCATGCGGGGCGACGCCGACCAAATGGCGGTTCCTGCAGCGCAACCGCCTCATTGCAGCGGCCTCGGATGCGACGGTCGTCCTGGAAGCCGGATGGCGCTCCGGGTCGATCAACACGGCCGGCCACGCGGCAACGCTCGGTCGGCCGCTTGGCGCCGTTCCCGGTCCCGTCACGAGTGCGGCGTCCGCCGGCTGCCATCGGCTCATTCGGGACTATGCGGCGACCTGCGTCACGAGTGCGCAGGAGATGGCCGAACTCGCGGGGTGGTCGACCACCGGAGACGAGGCCGAGGCGATGGCGATGCGCTCGCCGGAGGAGACGCGGTTACGCGATGCGTTGGCCGCCCGAAGCCCTCGACCCGTCCCGGAACTCGCGAAACGCAGCGGCCTCTCGACCCGCGATGTGGAGGCGATGCTCGGTGTTCTGCAGCTCGACGGTGCGGTCAGGGAGCACGAGACCGGCTGGACGATCACCGCACGGTGACGGCGTCCGAGGCGGCGTCGGCACGGGCGTCCGCGGACACGCCGGAGGACGCTTCGCGCGTAGTGCGGATGCTCAGGAAAGACGGCGTAGGCTTCCTGGACACCCGAACATGGGGTTCGGCGACTGCAGGCCCCATGGAGACATCGAGCAAAGGGGCCCGACATGGTTCAGCAGGCGTACGCGACGGTCGACGAATACGTCGACTCCTTCCCCGTCGAGGTGCGGAGACGCCTGCAGTCGCTCCGCAACGACATCACCTCCGTGGTCCCCGATGCGACCGAACGCATCAGCTATCACATGCCCACGGTCGACCTCGACGGCACACGCCTCACCTACTTCGCCGGCTGGAAACGCCACGTCGCCCTCTACGCCGTTCCCGTCCTCGACGACGACCTCGAGCGCGAACTGGCCCCGTACCGGTCCACCAAGGACACCCTCCGATTCCCCGTCGAACAGCCGATCCCCAACGGCCTCGTCTGCCGCATCGTGGAATCCCTCGTCGCCCGGCGCTGACCCGAGACTCGGCACGGACACCGGCGGCGCGCCAGGGCACGCCGCCTGCGCGCCTGCGTCATGCTGGAACCATGGACGTCGAGACGAGCGCACGAGCATTCGTGGAGCACCTCGCATCTGAACGGCGGCTCTCCGAACAGACCACCCGCGCCTACGCCTCCGACCTCCGACAGTTCACCACGTTCGCCGCGACCCACGACGTCACCGACACCTCGGGTGTGACCCTCGACCTCCTGCGGGACTGGCTCTGGGAGACATCGACCGGCGGCGCATCCAAAGCGACGCTCGCCCGCAGAACGGCGACCGTGAAAGGGTGGACCGCCTGGCTCCTCCGCACCGGCGAGGCCGTGACCGACCCGGCCGCCAGACTGCGCAGCCCCAAGACCGGTCGAACCCTTCCCCGGGTCGTGAACCGCGGACAATTCGACACGCTCATCGCATCGGTCGAGGATCGAGCAGCGACCGGGGATCCGGATCGACTCCGTGACCTCGCCGTGGTCGAACTCCTCTACGCCTCCGCCCTGCGCGTCTCCGAACTCTGCGGACTCGACCTCGACGACGTCGACCTCGACCGACTGACCCTGCGCGTCACCGGCAAGGGCGACAAGCAGCGCGTCGTGCCCTTCGGAGTTCCCGCCCAGTCCGCCGTCGTCGACTACCTCACGATGGCCCGGCCGGCGCTCCTGAAGCGCGGACAGCACACGGGACGAGCACTGCTCCTCGGCTCACGCGGAGGACGACTCGGCAGCCGCTCCGTCTACACGCTCGTGGCCCACCTCCTGGAGGCGATCCCCGGCGGCGGCCCCGCAGGTCCGCATGCACTCCGCCACACGGCAGCCACCCACCTGCTCGACGGGGGAGCGGACCTCAGAGCGGTGCAGGAGCTCCTCGGCCACGCGAGCCTCGCCACGACCCAGATATACACGCACGTGTCGATGGAACGCATCAAGGACAGCTATCGGACCGCGCACCCCCGCGCCTGAGGACGACTCGTCGTGCCCGATCCGATCGATCCCTGGCGGACGACGACTCCACCGACGCCCCGGTGAGTGGGAGCAGAACGGCGGCAGGCACTTCGCCGAGGAACAGCATCGGGTTGAGGTACGACCGATCCCGGCGGGCGCCGAGGTGCACGCACCCCGCAGCGCAGTGTCCTCCAGTGCTCACCGCGCCGATCGGAGCACCGCGAGCGACCACATCCCCGACCCCGACCGCCGCCGTGACCGGTTCGATGCTCGAGACGAGGCCGTCCGCGTGCCGCACCGAGACGATCGGCCGATCGACGACGACGCCCGCGAACGAGACGACGCCGTCGTCGACCGCGAGGGCAGGCGTCCCTTCAGCTGCACCGATGTCGATGCCACGATGCCCCGCCGAGTAGGGAGTCGGGGGAGCTTCGAACGGCCGCGTGACCGGATGGGGGTCCGCGACGGGCCAGCTCCATCGCGACTGCGGCCGCTCGACGGACTCGTGTGCCACGGCGGCGACCCCCGGGGTGCGGATCACAGCGAGGCCGACGAGCAGCACGAGGGAGCAGGAGAGGACGATGGTGGAACGCTGGTGGAAGAGCATCCCCGATCGTCTCCCGCAGCCCGCTCCTGGATGTCGGATCCGCACGGCTGTGGATGACCGGTCTCCGCCGAGAGCCCTGTGGAGGACCCGGATCACCGGTCCGACGGCGCCCACGATCGTCCGCCCGACGACAGCAGGATCGCGCACCGATCCCAAAGCCACGGATGCTATGATCGATGAAGCATCTCGTGTGTCGAGATGACTACGCGTGCCATTCGGCCTCCACTTCCATTCGGTCTTCACTCTCTGAGTGAGGCGGACGTGTGCCGGGCACCAGGGGCGAGACCATCCGGTCTTCACCATCAACCGAGGCGCAGACCAGATCTCTGGCGAGCGCAGAACAGGAGTACGGCTCATGGCCGTCGTAACGATTCGCCAGCTGCTCGACAGCGGCGTGCACTTCGGGCACCAGACCCGCCGTTGGAACCCGAAGATGAAGCGCTTCATCTTCACCGAGCGTTCCGGCATCTACATCATCGACCTGCAGCAGTCGCTGGCCTACATCGACCAGGCGTACGACTTCGTCAAGGAGACGGTAGCCCACGGCGGCACCATCCTCTTCGTCGGCACGAAGAAGCAGGCTCAGGAAGTCATCGCCGAGCAGGCGACGCGCGTCGGCCAGCCCTACGTCAACCAGCGCTGGCTCGGTGGCCTCCTCACCAACTTCCAGACGGTGTCGAAGCGACTCGCACGCATGAAGGAGCTCGAGGAGCTCGACTTCGAAGACGCTTCCAAGAGCGGCTTCACCAAGAAGGAACTCCTCATCAAGAAGCGCGAGCTGGACAAGCTCCACAAGTCGCTCGGTGGTATCCGCAACCTCACCAAGACGCCTTCGGCTCTGTGGGTCGTCGACACCAAGAAGGAGCACCTCGCAATCGACGAGGCTCGCAAGCTCGGGATCCCCGTCATCGGCATCCTCGACACCAACTGCGACCCCGACGAGGTCACGTACCCGATCCCGGGCAACGATGACGCGATCCGTTCCGTCGGCCTGCTGACGCGCATCATCGCCGACGCAGCCGCCGAGGGCCTCATCCAGCGCCACCAGAAGCCGACCGAGGGCGACACCGCCGCCGAGCCGCTTCCCGAGTGGGAGCAGGAGCTCCTCCAGGGCTCCGCCGAGACCGCAGCAGTGGCAGACGAGACCGTCGCAGCCGCTGAGACGGCCGAGGTCATCGCCGACATCCAGGCAGTCGAAGGCAACACGGCCGAGTCCGAAGCCGACGCAGAGGGCGCAGCAGCAGCTGAAGCCGTCGTCGAGGCTGAGACCGCCGCCGCCGACGAGAAGTAAGAACGAGGAGTACACCACCTATGGCTAATTTTTCCCTCGAGGACCTGAAGGCGCTGCGCGAGCAGCTCGGCACCGGAATGGTCGACACCAAGAACGCTCTCGTCGAAGCTGAAGGCGACGTCGAGAAGGCGACCGAGATCCTGCGTCTCAAGGGTGCGAAGGGCAACGCGAAGCGTGCCGACCGCTCCACGAGCGAGGGCCTCGTCGCCGCCAAGGAGAACGGCGCCACCACGACGCTGATCGAGCTGGGTTGCGAGACCGACTTCGTCGCGAAGAACGAGAAGTTCCTCGCGCTCTCGAACGTCGTCCTCGACGCGATCGTCGCTGCCGGCGCAACCACCGTCGCGGAGGGCAACGCCGCTCCCGTCGGTGACAAGACCGTCCTCGACGTCATCAACGACGAGGCCGCCATCATCGGCGAGAAGGTCGAACTGCGCCAGGTCGCCGTGGTCGAGGGCGAGAAGTTCGCCGTCTACCTCCACAAGACCAACAAGGACCTGCCCCCGCAGGTCGGTGTGGTCGTCGGCTACTCGGGTGACGACGCGGAGACCGCTCGCAGCATTGCGCAGCACATCTCCTTCGCTGCTCCCATCTACCTCACGCGCGACGAAGTTCCCGCGGCAGAGGTCGAGAAGGAGCGCGAGATCGTCACCGAGATCTCGAAGAACGAAGGAAAGCCGGAAGCGGCTCTCCCGAAGATCGTCGAGGGTCGCCTGACCGCGTACTTCAAGCAGGTCGCGCTCCTGGAGCAGGACTACGCCAAGGACAACAAGCTGTCCGTGCAGAAGGTGCTTGCAGACGCAGGCCTCACCGTGACCGGGTTCGCCCGCTTCAAGGTAGGCGCGTAACACCACGAGAGGAGTCCGGATCGCTGTCAGCGATCCGGACTCTTCTGTGTGTGCGGGCAACATCCGCCGAGCTTTCGGTGAGCCTCCCGATGTGCGGGACGTGGGGGAGGCAGTAGGTTGATTCAGGACGACGGAGGGACAGAAATGCCGGAAAAGAAGCGCAGGGTTCTGCTCAAGCTCTCGGGTGAGGCATTCGGAGGCGGCCAACTCGGGGTCAATCCCGATGTCGTGAGCGCCATCGCACGCGAGATCGCCGAGGCCGCGAAGGAGGTCGAGATCGCCATCGTCGTCGGTGGGGGCAACTTCTTCCGTGGCGCGGAACTCAGCCAGCGCGGCATGGACCGCGGTCGTGCCGACTACATGGGCATGCTCGGCACCGTCATGAACGCTCTCGCCCTCCAGGACTTCCTCGAGCAGGCAGGCGCCGCGACCCGCGTGCAGTCCGCCATCGCGATGACCCAGGTCGCTGAGCCGTACATCCCGCTCCGTGCCGAGCGCCACCTCGAGAAGGGACGCGTCGTCATCTTCGGTGCAGGCGCAGGCCTACCGTACTTCTCGACCGACACCGTCTCGGCGCAGCGCGCACTCGAGATCGGCGCCGACATCGTCCTCGTCGCCAAGAACGGCGTCGACGGCGTGTACACCGCGGACCCCCGTCTCGACCCCAACGCCGTCAAGATCGACGGCATCTCCTACCAGGACGCGCTCCAGCAGGGCCTCAAGGTGGTCGACTCGACCGCGTTCAGCCTCTGCATGGACAACGGCATGCCCATGCGCGTGTTCGGCATGGAGCCCGCCGGCAACGTGACCGCGGCCATCCGCGGCGCGGAGATCGGCACCCTCGTCACCTCGGCCTGAGGGCCGTCCCCGCCACCGTCCATACGGTGAGCGGGTCCCGGCGGCACAGTCGGCTACCGGCCGAAGCAGGCCGCCGGACTAGACTGAAAACAGCAGTACAAAGCAAAGGAGTGCTCGTGATCGCGGATGTCCTCTCGGACGTAGGAACCCGGATGTCGAAGGCGGTCGAGGTCGCCAAGGAAGACTTCGCCTCGGTGCGAACGGGTCGCGCCAACCCCCAGATGTTCCAGAAGATCATGGTCAGCTACTACGGCACGCCGACGCCGCTGGCCCAGCTCGCTTCCCTGCAGAACCAGGAAGCTCGAACGATCGTCGTCACCCCGTACGACAAGACCGCCCTGCGCGACATCGAGCAGGCGATCCGCGACACCCCGAACCTCGGCGCCAACCCCACCAACGACGGCACGATCGTCCGCGTGACACTGCCCGAGCTCACGGAGGAGCGTCGCAAGGAGTACGTGAAGATCGTCCGTGGCAAGGGTGAGGACGCCAAGGTCTCCGTGCGCAACATCCGTCGCAAGGCGAAGGACGACCTCGAGGCGCTCAAGAGCGAGGTCGGCGACGACGACGTGGCTCGTGCTGAGAAGGAGCTCGAAGCCGTGACGAAGTCGCACATCGACGCCATCGACGACGCACTCAAGCGCAAAGAGGCAGAACTGCTCGAAGTCTGAGCCGTTCGAACGCACGACAGTTCGCAGTCAGGGCAGCTCGAAGTCTGAGCACGGCGCATCCGCGGGAGGAACACGTGGGAGACGAGGAGACATCGGGGCCGACGGGTGAACCGCCGGTCACCGGTGGCAAGCACCACGGCAAGCTCGCCCCGGAGGAGATCCGGTCGCAGCTGAAGGACCGTCGCGCCAAGTTCGAGCAGCAGGTGGAGTCGACGCGGGCCGACATCGAGCGCCAGGTCCATGCGACCAAGGCGCAGTTCGATGCGACGAACGAACGCATCGAGGCCCGCGTCGGCCGCAACCTGCTCATGGCGATCGTCATCGGCGTCGCCGCCGGCGGGATCATGCTCGTGAGCCTCATCATCTTCAAGGTGATCTTCGTGCTCCTCGCGGCGATCGTCGTTGCGTTCGCGTCGCTCGAACTCCGCAAGGCGTTCGAGCAGACCGGTCGGCGCGTGCCGCCCATCCCGACGGTCATCTCGGCCGTGGCGATGCAGCCGGCCGCGTTCTTCCTCCACGACGCCTCCCGCTGGCTCGTGGTCCTCGGCGGCATCCTCCTCGTCGCGCTCTGGCGAGTCGCCGAACAGGCGGCGTCCAGCCGCCGCACCGATCTGCCGACGCTCGTGCGGGACATCGCATCAGGCACGCTCATCCAGGTGTACGTGCCGTTCCTGGCGTCGTTCGCCGTGCTGCTCGTCTCCGAGCCGCGGGGTGAGTGGTGGACGCTTGCGTTCCTCGTGATCGTGATCTGCGTCGACGTGGGTGCGTACGCGAGCGGCCTGTCGTTCGGCAAGCACAAGATGGCCCCGGTCATCAGCCCCAACAAGACGTGGGAGGGCTTCGCCGGAGCCGCAGTGGTCTCGGTCGTCGCCGGTGTGCTCCTTGCGATCTTCATGCTGCAGACGCCGTGGTGGGTCGGCGTGATCCTCGGCCTCCTCCTGCTCGGGAGTGCGACCGTCGGCGACCTCGCGGAGTCGCTCATCAAGCGTGACATCGGTGTCAAGGACATGAGTTCCTGGCTTCCGGGCCACGGCGGATTCCTCGACCGACTGGACTCGATCCTGCCGTCCGCGGTCATCGCGTACGTCGTCTACCTCATTTTCTCCTGACCTCGTCACCCGTCGGGTTTCGCCCTCACCGCCCGTGATGGGGGAGAATGGTCGCGTGAGTACGACGTTCCCCACTTCCAAGCGTTCGAAGCGTGGCTACGACCCCACCGAGGTCGACGAGTTCCTCCAGCGTGCCAGGGAGGCCTACAGCCAGGACACCGGCAGCGCTCCGCTGCTGCGTGCGGAGGACATCCGTCACGTCGCCTTCGGGCTCCGCCGGGGCGGCTACAGCACTGAGCACGTCGATGCGGCGCTCGAACGACTCGAGGACGCGTTCTCCTTGCGCGAGCGGGAGCGCATGGTCGATGAGATCGGCGCCAAGGAATGGCTGCACGATGCGCGCGGCACGGCTCAGGTCATCCTGAACCGGCTCACGCGTCCGGAGGGACAGCGCTTCGCGCGCGTCAGCTTCCTCTCACGCGGCTACAGCCGGAAGGACGTCGACGCGATGGCCGACCGCCTCGTCGCGTACTTCCACGACGGCAAACCGCTCAGCGTCGATCGTGTCAGAACCGCCGTTTTCCGCAACCAGTGGGCCGGATATCGCGAGTCGCAGGTCGACGCCGTGCTCGACAGCGTGGTCGACGTGATGCTGGCGGTTCGCTGAATTTCAGCGTTCAGACTCGCCTGATCAGGGGTACTCAGCTACTATCGATGAATCGTGGCTCAGAACTCTACCGACTTGACACCGTTTGAACCGTCCCCCAGAAAGCCTTCTGGATCGGCCGTTCAGCGGTACCGTCGTCCCCGTTCCAGGGGCAAAGCAGTCCTCGGCGTCTTCGCCGCCACCGCAGCGTTCGGTTTCGTGGCCGTCGCGATGGTCGCTCCCGCCAACGGCGTGAACGCCACGGCGTACGTGCAGACCCAAACGCAGTTCGGCGGCAACGAGGCGCAGTCCGTCGTCGCGAGCGACAACTTCCAGTACACGATCTCCCGTGACGGCTACGAAGTCGTCGCACCGCCGCCCCCGCCCGTCCCCGCCGCTCCTGCGGCCACAGGATCGAGCTCGTCGAGCGGCAAAGCACCCGCGGCAGGCGTCCCGGATCCCGGAACCGCTCAGGCGGTCGCGTACAGCATGATGGCGTCCTACGGCTGGGGAGACGACGAGTACAGCTGTCTCGTCTCCCTCTGGAACCGCGAGTCCGGTTGGAACGTCTACGCGTACAACGCGAGCTCCGGCGCGACAGGCATCCCGCAGGCGCTTCCCGGCAGCAAGATGGCCTCCGCCGGTGCGGACTGGGCGACCAACCCGGCCACTCAGATCACGTGGGGTCTCGGCTACATCACGGGTCGCTACAGCACGCCGTGCGGCGCCTGGGCGCACTCGGAGTCCAACGGCTGGTATTGAGCGCAGGCGCTCCGCGTCACTGAACGCTCGTCGTTCGTCCGCTGTGCTTAGACTTGACCCATGCCCCGTCACCATCGCCACCGACCCCGTCCGGGTCAGGCACAACGACAGGACGAGGACGCTTCGGACCTCAGCCACCTGATGGCGGGGTGGAAGCGAACCGAGCAGCACCGCGACGGTGAATGGTACGTGCAGCCCGTCTCTGGCGCGAGCGCGCAGAAGGACTACCTCTGCCCGGGTTGCGGACAGACGGTCTCTCCGGGCGTCGCACACCTCGTCGCTTGGCGGGCGGACGGCGTGATGGGGGATGCCGCGGACATCGCGGCCAGACGCCATTGGCACACGCACTGCTGGCGCATCCGGTGAGAGGACCACGACACCCATGACGGAATCGATCGAGATCCGCGGGGGCGTCGAGCTCCCCGTCGTCCGTGAAGACATCGAGCTGCACACGGCGGACGGTCTCACGCTCGTCGGTGAACTCGCGACACCCGTCGACGGCGTGATCACCGCGACGATCGTCGCCCTCCACCCGCTGCCGACGGCGGGCGGGTTCATGGACTCGCACATCCTCCGGAAGGCGGCCGCCCGCCTGCCGCAGTTGGCCGGCATCGCCGTCCTGCGCTTCAACACCCGCGGCACCACATCGCCTCGCGGGACGAGCGACGGCGCGTTCGACGGCGGCGTCGCCGAGCGGGCCGATGTCGAGGCAGCCATGGCGTTCGTCCGCGAACGAGGTCTGCCGCACCCATGGCTGGTCGGCTGGTCCTTCGGGACGGAGCTGGCGCTGAAGTACGGCCGAGCGACGGAGGCGGAGGGCGTCATCCTGCTGTCGCCGCCGCTGCACCGTACCTCCGATGAGGAACTCGCGGCGTGGGCGGGGGAGAGTCGCCCGCTTGTGGCCCTCATTCCCGAGTTCGACGACTACCTGCGTCCGGAGGAGGCCGCACAGCGGTTCGCCGCCGTGCCGAACGCCGTGCTCGTGCCCGTGGAGGGCGGCAAGCACCTGTGGGTGGGGGAGAACCAGACCAAGCGCGTCCTCACGGAGATCGTTGCGGCCATCGCGCCGGACGCTCTGCCTCTGCCGACGGTCTGGCCCGCTGCGTAGCGTCTCCCGCTAGAGCTCGTTCTGCCTCGGGATGACGACCTGTTTGACGATCAGCAGCGCCGCGGCGGCCGCGGGGATCGCGACGAGCGCGCCCAGGAGGCCGAGGAGTGATCCACCCGCGAGGGCGGCGATGACGACGAGCGCGCCGGGGACCTGCACGGCCCGCTTCATGATGTTCGGGCTCAGCACGTAAGCCTCGACCTGCATGTACACGAGGTAGTAGATGCCCGCGACGAGCGCCGTGATCGGCGAGCCCAGGCCGAGGCAGATGAGCACGATGAGGATCGAGCCCGTCAGGCTGCCGACGAGGGGGATGAGCGAGAAGAAGAACGCGACGCACGCGAGGACTGCGGGGAAGGGGCCGTTGATGATCGACAGGAAGATGAAGCTCAGGATGCCGTTGCACGCGGCGAGCGTCACCTGCCCGATGACGTAGCGACCGACGGAACTCGTGATCTGTTCGCTCAGGTCGGCGAACCGTTCGCGCTTCGACGCCGGGATGAGCTGGTACATCCCGCGCTTGATCGAACCGAGCGACGCCGTGAAGTAGAGCGTCAGGATGAGGACGATGAGCGCCCCGAAGAAGCCGTTCGCGATGGCGACGCCTGCCTGCAGGACACCACCGGTGATCGCGGCGATCGTCTTCGGGTCGCTGAAGAACTTGCCGATCTCGAGCAGCATGTCGTCGAGCGGGAGCGCCGGGAACTGGTGCTTCAACGCTTCGAGCCACTCGAGGCGGCCGACGTCCTCCAGGAGCGTGGGGACACGGGCGATGAGGGCGCTCGTCTGCGAGACGATCGCCGGGACGACGGCGAACACCAGTCCGACGAACACCCCGAGCACGAGGACGACGGTGATGAGGAGGGCAGCCCACCTGGGCAGGTTCCGCTTCTCCAGCCAAGAGACGAACGGGTCGAGGCCGAGAGCGATGAAGAGCGCCGCGCCCACGTAGGTGAGGATCGTGGAGAGCGCGACGACCGAGGTCAGGATCAGCACGCCGAGGCCGACTCCGAGCGTGCCGATCAAACCCACGCGGAAGGCGTTCTGGATCTTCAACCGGTTCCCCCTTGCGACGTCTGGACAATCATAGAGGCGCTCCGCGACTGGGTCGCGCCAGGTGTCGTCCAGGCCTCGCCTAGGTGGCTCCCAGTGTCATCCACTATCCTGAACCATCTGTGTCACTTGCCGATTCGAGCACGGCAGCTGGCGAAATGCGCCGGATCCGGCGCTGAAGGAGATTATTTCGTGCGATTCGTTCTAGCTATCGCGGCGTTCGTGGTGGCCGCTGTCATGATCGTGACGGGTATCGCGCAACGCACGGTGTTCCTGAAGCCGGGCACCCTGAGCATGGAGCTCTCGGTGGACAGCGGCGACAAGTACATCGTCATCCCGGGCAACGTCCTGCAGTCGTTCCCGGGTGCGCAGTCCATCGTCGCCAACGCGACCGGTAAGGAACAGGTGTTCCTCAGCTACGGCCGTGAGGCCGATGTCGCGGCGTGGTTGGGCGACCAGAGCTACACGACCGTGTCTGTCGACAAGACGAAGACGAAGCTCACGAGCAAGACCGTCGAGCCGACTGCCACGCCGAGCCCCGACGCCTCCAACGGCGACGCGTCGACCGGTGACGCCGCAACGGGCGGCGACGCGACCGACACGACCACGCCGAAGACCGGCGCGAGCCCCAACCCCCGCGGGTCGGATCTGTGGCTCGGCGAGTACGACGAGGCCGGCGCCGTCATCGCCACCGTGAACCTGCCGAAGGACGTCGACGTCCTCATCGCGACCGACGGCACCAAGCCCGCACCCGAGTCGATCCGTCTCGCTTGGCCGCTCGACAACGCCACGCCCTGGGCCGGACCGCTCATCGCGGGCGGCATCATCGTCCTGATCGCCGGTATCGTCCTCTATCTCTCCGGGATCAACCGCATGCGGCGATCGCGCGGACCCCGTCGGAAGGGCATCACGGGAGGACCGGGCAAGGGCCTGGCCAAGATGCCGAAGACCCCGAAGTACCGACCGGACAAGGAACTCGGGGCAGCACCGAAGGGCAGGAAGAACATGCGTCGTTCCTGGGTCGTCACCGTTCCGGTCGTCCTCGTCGCCTCCGTCGCGCTGAGCGGCTGCTCCCAGGACTACTGGCCTTCGATCGGTCAGCCGTCCGCCACGCCCACTGTCACCGCGACGAACCTGCCGGCCGACGCCGACAAGGACTTCGCGGCACCGGTCGTGACCGTGCCGCAGGCCGAGCGCATCGTCTCGCGGATCTCGACCAGCGCCGCCGAAGCCGATGCCGCACTCGACCCGGCGAAGGCGGAAGTGCGCTTCACCGGCCCTGCGCTCGAGGAGCGGAAAGCCAACTACACGATCCGCGGCAAGATCGCGGACTACGCGGGTGCGACCCTCATCCCCGCATCGCCCGTCACGCTCACGCTGCCGCAGGCGACCGAGGAATGGCCTCGCACGGTCATGACGGTCATCCAGGACAAGACGAATGACACCGTCCCGCCCACCGTCCTCGTGATGACGCAGGAGAACGCCCGCGCCAACTATCAGGTGGTCTACGCCGAGAAGCTTCTCGAGGGCGCTCGGCTCGAGAACGTCGCCCCCGCGACGATCGGCGCGACGGCTGTCAAGCCGGATTCCAAGCTGCTCGTGCTGCCCCCGGGCGAGGTCGCGGCCGCATACGCCGACATCCTCACGAACGGCGACGCGAGCGCATCGGCCGGGCTGTTCAACGCCGACGGCGACGTGTTCCGTACGCAGATCGCCGCCGACCGCGAGAAGAAGAAGGCCGGTCTGCCCGAGACGGCGACGATCGACTTCAGCGCGAAAGCAGGCACAGGCCCGAACGTCGCGCTCGCGACGAACGACTCCGGTGCGATCGTCGCGGTCAATGTGAGCGAGGGCGAGGTGGTCAAGGTCGTGACGGCCGGTGCTACCGTGAAACCGTCGGGTGCTGTCGCTGCCCTGTCCGGTGTGACCGAGAGTGCCAAGGGCACGGAGGCCGCCTACAGCGACCAGCTCCTGTTCTACGTTCCCGGCGTCAACTCTGGAGAGAAGATCACTTTGCTCGGATTCACCCAGTCCCTCGTCAGTGCGGCGGAGCTCCCGTGAGCGGCGTCGAGCCGAGCGCAGCGCACCTGCGCGGCGCCGTCGACCTGTCGGGGCTCGCGCGTCGTCACGCATCCCCTCCGCCCGCGGCCGCGACTCCAGCAGGAGCCCCAGGCGCCGGCCAGGTCGCTCCCGGGGAGCCCGTCGGGTCGACCGAGGGCGTGACCGTCCCCGTCCCGTCCTTCGTCTTCGACGCGACCGATGACGCGTTCGGCGAGGTCGTCGAGCTCTCGACGGTCGTCCCCGTCGTCATCGACCTGTGGGCAGAATGGTGCGGGCCGTGCAAGCAGCTCTCGCCCGTCCTCGAACGACTGACCGCCGAATACGCAGGACGATTCGTGCTCGCGAAGGTCGACGTCGACGCGAACCCGCAGTTGTCGCAGGCGTTCCAGGCGCAGTCGATCCCGATGGTCGTCGCGGTCGTCGCGGGTCGTCCGGTCCCGATGTTCACCGGCGCCATCCCCGAGAACCAGGTGCGCGACGTCATCGAGCAGCTGCTCGAACTGTCCGCTCAGAACGGCGTCTCCGGCCGTGCCGTCCTCGCGGACGGCGCCGAAGCCGCTGCGGTCCCCGCAGCGCCGGAGGAACAGCCCCTGCCGCCGCTGCACGCCGAGGCGTACGACGCGATTGAACGCGGCGACTACCCGGCTGCCATCCAGGCCTACACGACCGCGATCGCGCAGAACCCCAACGACGACATGGCCGCTGCCGGACTCGCTCAGGTGAACCTGCTGCACCGGCTCTCCGGCAAGTCGCTCGATCAGATCCGCGGGGGAGCCGCGGCTGCGCCGGACGACCTCGAAGCGCAGCTGCTCGTCGCCGACCTCGACCTGTCCGGTGGGCACATCGACGACGCGTTCGACCGTCTCCTCGAGCTGTTCCCCGGCCTCGACCAGGCCGGCAAGGACCTCGTCCGCGGGCGTCTGCTCGAACTGTTCCTCGTGGTCGGGGCGACCGACCCGCGCGTCGGGCGTGCTCGTGCCCGGCTGACGGGGTTGCTGTACTGACGCCGACGTCCGGTCACTGCACTTCGACAAGCTCAGTGACCGGGGCCGGCTCAGTGACCGGGGCCGGCTCAGTGACCGGGGCCGGCTCAGTGACCGGGTCCGGCTCAGTGACCGGTGGTCCGCCTACCCCGCGTAGCGGAGCCAGAGCATGCCGAGCGGCGGCAGCGTGAGCTCCGCCGACGCAGGCCGACCAGCCCACGGGGTGTCGTCCGCGAGGACCGACCCGTAGTTGCCGACGCCGGATCCTCCGTACTCCACGGCGTCCGTGTTGAGCAGCTCCTCCCACCGACCCGCGTGGGGGAGCCCGACCCGATACGGACCGACCGGTGCACCCGAGAAGTTGACGAGCGCTGCGATCACCCCGCCGTCGCGATCCAAGCGCAGGAACGAGACGACGCTGTTGCGCGAGTCGCCGCCGTCCAGCCACTCGAAGCCGCCGGGCTCGTGGTCGCGCTCCCAGAGCGCCGGGAGTTCCTTGTAGAGCGTGTTGAGCCTCGTGACGAGCGTGAGGAGCGCGCGGTGGCTCGGCTGATCCAGGATCCACCAGTCGAGGCCGCGCTCCTCCGACCACTCAGACGGCTGCCCGAACTCCTGCCCCATGAAGAGCAGCTGCTTGCCCGGGTGCGCCCACATGAAGGCGAGGTAGGCGCGCACGTTCGCGAGCTGTTGCCAGTGATCGCCCGGCATCTTCGCGAGCAGCGATCCCTTGCCGTGCACGACCTCGTCGTGGCTGATCGGGAGCAGGAAGTTCTCGCTGTGCGTGTACAGGAACGAGAACGTGATCTCACCGTGGTGGTGGGAGCGGTACAGCGGGTCGTGCTGGATGTACTCGAGCGAGTCGTGCATCCAGCCCATGTTCCACTTGAGGCCGAACCCGAGTCCGCCTGCGCTCGTCGGCGCTGTGACACCGCCCCAGCTCGTCGACTCCTCGGCGATCATGACGATGCCGGGGTTGCGCTTGTACGCGGTCGCGTTGGTCTCCTGCAGGAGACTGATCGCTTCGAGGTTCTCGCGCCCGCCGAACTGATTCGGCAGCCACTCGCCCTCCTCTCGGGAGTAGTCGAGATAGAGCATCGAGGCGACGGCGTCGACGCGCAGGCCGTCGACATGGAACTCCTCGAGCCAGTACAGCGCGTTGGCGACGAGGAAGTTGCGCACCTGCGGCTGTCCGAAGTCGAAGACGAGGGTGCCCCAGTCCTTCTGCTCGCCGCGTCGGGGGTCCGCGTGCTCGTACAACGGCTGACCGTCGAAGTTCGCGAGCGCCCAGTCGTCCTTGGGGAAGTGGCCGGGCACCCAGTCGAGGAGGACGCCGATGCCGGCGTTGTGCAGTCGATCGATGAGGTACTTGAGGTCGTCGGCGTGGCCGAAACGGCTCGTCGGAGCGTAGTAGCCGGTGACCTGGTAGCCCCAGGACCCGCCGAACGGGTGTTCGGCGAGGGGCATGAATTCGACGTGCGTGTAGCCGAGCTCGACGATGTAGTCGATGAGCTGGTCGGCGAGCTCGCGGTAGCCGAGTCCGGGCCGCCAGGAGCCGACGTGGAGCTCGTAGACGCTCATGGGGCCGTTGTGCGGGTCGGAAGCCGCTCGGTGTTCGAGCCACGCGGCATCGGTCCACTCGTAGCGGCTGACGCCCGTGACGGACGCCGTCGCCGGCGGCACCTCCGTGAACCGGGCCATGGGGTCGGATTTCCGCACCCAGTTCCCGTCCTGGCCGAGCAGCTCGTACTTGTAGAGCTGGCCCTCACCGAGGCCGGGGACGAAGAGCTCCCACACCCCGGTGCTGCCCATGTTGCGCATGGCGTGGGCGGCGCCGTCCCAGGAGTTGAAGTCGCCGATGACGCGCACGGCACGGGCGTGCGGCGCCCAGACGGCGAAGGCCGTGCCGGAGGTCCGTCCGAGCACACCCGCGTGTTCGATGACGTGCGAGCCGAGCGCGTCCCACAGCTGCTCGTGACGCCCCTCGCCGATGAGGTGCAGATCGAGTTCTCCGAGGGACGGGAGGTAGCGGTACGGGTCGTCGGCGGTCCACTCGGAGCCGTCGCCGTAGCGCGCCTCGATCTCGTAGTCACCGATGCCCGCGACGTGGAATCCCTGCCAGATCCCGCCGCGCACGTGCGCGAGCTCCACGCGGGCGCCCGTGGGGAGGACCGCGACGACCTGCTCGGCGAGGGGGCGCCTCGTCCGGATGACGACGAGCGGATCGCTGACGCCGCCGATGGCGACGAGGTGCTGCCCGAGGACGGCGTGCGGGTTGTAGTAGCTGCCGGCCGCGACGGCGTCGAGGACGTCGTCGCTGATCGTCGGGAGGGTGATCTCATCGTGCACCGGAGCCGGTGCTCCGGCGCGTCGACCGCTCGGCTTCACCTCGGCAGCGCTGCTGCGGCTCGCGTTCGGCGCTGTGCTGCCGGGCGTCTCGTTCGTCACGGTGGGCTCCTTGTCGGGTGTCACGGGCGGATCCTCACGTTCAGGATGTGCACGGGCTCGATGAACGCGTCCAGGCGGACGAAGTTGCTGTCCGCCCACTGCCAGGTCTGGCCGGTGACGAGATCGGTGACGTCGAGCGAGGCGCCCGGGACGGAACCGAAGAGGCTCTGGTCGAGGTGCACCATGGTCTGACGCACGGAGTGGGGGTCGAGGTTCGCGATGACGAGCACGATGTCCGCTTCGCCCGTGCCCGTGAACCGTGCGTCGAGGTGCTTGCTGTAGACGACGATGCTGTCGTCGTCGCTCCAGTGGAAGCGCGCGTTCCGCAACTGCCGCAGGGCCGGGTGCTCGCGCCTGATCGTGTTGAGCAGCGTGAGGTAGGGGGCGAGCGATGCGCCGGCCGCTTCCGCCTGCTCCCACTCGCGTGGCTTGTACTCGTACTTCTCGTTGTCGATGTTCTCTTCCGCGCCCGGGCGTGCAACGTTCTCGTAGAGCTCGAATCCGGCGTACACGCCCCACGTCGGCGCAGCGGTCGCTGCGAGCGCTGCGCGCGTCTTGAACGCCGCCTGGCCGCCGAACTGCAGGTACTCGGTGAGGATGTCCGGCGTGTTCACGAAGAGGTTCGGGCGGAGGTAGTCCGCCGTCTCGGTCGCGAGCTCGGTGATGAACTCCTGAAGCTCCTCCTTCGTGTTCCGCCACGTGAAGTAGGTGTAGCTCTGCTGGAAGCCGACCTTCCCGAGTGCGCGGAGCAGGGCCGGGCGGGTGAACGCCTCGGCGAGGAAGACGACACCGGGGTCTTCCGCGTTGATCGTGCCGATCAGCCACTCCCAGAAGTCGAGTGGTTTCGTGTGGGGGTTGTCGACGCGGAAGATGCGGACGCCGAGGCCCATCCAGTAGCGGACGATCCGGAGGACCTCTGCGCGGATGCCCTCCGGATCGTTGTCGAAGTTGACGGGATAGATGTCCTGGTACTTCTTCGGCGGGTTCTCGGCGTACGCGATCGTGCCGTCCGGCAGGGTCGTGAACCATTCGGGGTGCTCGGTGACCCACGGGTGGTCGGGCGACGCCTGCAGGGCGAGGTCGATCGCGATCTCGAGGCGGTTCTTCCGGGCCTGACCGAGGAAGTACGTGAAGTCCTTGACCGTGCCGAGCTCCGGGTGGATCGTGTCGTGGCCGCCCTCGACAGAACCGATGGCCCACGGCGAGCCGGGATCGTGCGGTCCCGGGTTCAGCGTGTTGTTCGGGCCCTTGCGGAACGCGTGCCCGATGGGATGGATCGGGGGCAGGTAGACGACGTCGAAGCCCATGGCCGCCACGGCCGGCAGACGCTTCGCGGCGGTGCGGAAGGTGCCGGATGTCCACGAACCGTCGGCGTTGCGCTTCGCACCCTCCGAGCGGGGGAAGAATTCGTACCAGGATCCCACGCCGGCGCGTTCGCGCTCCACCCGCACGGTGAGGGGATCCGTCTCGCTCGCGAGCCCCGCGAACGGCGACTGGACACCGATCTCGTGGAGTCGCGCATCGGTCACCGCGTCGAATCTGGACGGGTCGGCGGGGTTGCGGAGCACAGCGGCGAGCGCGGCGAGATGGCGGCGGTCCCGTACGGGCCTGGCCTTCTCGACGGAGGCCGCCTCAAGCAGTTCCGCGCCGATGAGGTACATGAGCTCGACGTCGATGCCGGCGGGGATCTTGACCTCGGCGTTGTGGACCCAGGTGGCGAGTTCGTCGGCGTACGCGCGGATGCGGTACGTCCACGTGCCCTCCTCGTCGAGGCGGACGACGGTCTCGAAGCGGTCGGTGCCCGCAGCGCCGGGTGCGAGGGGATGGGCGGTCTCTCGACCCCGAGGGTCGGTCAGGAGCACCTGGGCGCCGATGACGTCGTGACCCTCGCGGAATGCGGTCGCGCCGAACGGCACGACCTCACCGACGAACGCCTTCGCCGGCCAACGACCACCGTCCACGGCCGGCGACGGGTCGAGGATCGGTATCCGTCCGATGCGCGGCCGGACGGGCTCGCGCGTGACGGAATCGGGCTGCGGTGCTGACTTCGGCATGGTGCGATCCATCTCCTTCGGTGCCACTCGTCCGACCGTACCGCGAATCGTCCGGTCGTGCCGAGACGCGCGGGGAGACCTTGCGCGAGTGTTCATCATCTGTCATGCGCCGGTACGGGACTTCCCGGGGACAGACGCTCGACACGTCCGGTTTGGGTGCACGTTCCCCACCTGGCTTAGGCTGAGCGCGTGAAGGCCATCCGCAGGTTTACCGTTCGTGCTGTCATCCCCGAGCAGCTCACGCCGCTCGCCGAGTTGGCCGCCAATCTCCGCTGGTCGTGGCACGAACCCACGCAGCGCCTCTTCGCGGAGATCGAGCCCGAGGTGTGGCGGGAGACCGACCACGATCCGATCAGCGGCCTCGGCCTCGTCACGCCGGAGCGGTTGGCGGAGCTCGCAGCGGACGACGGCTTCGTCGAACGTGCCCGTGCGTTGCGCGAGGACCTGCGCGAGTACGTTCGCGAACCGCGCTGGTACCAGAGCCTCCCCGACCCGAAACCGGCCTCCATCGCGTACTTCTCGCCCGAGTTCGGCATCGCATCGGCCTTGCCCCAGTACTCCGGCGGCCTCGGGATCCTCGCCGGCGACCACCTGAAGAGCGCATCCGATCTCGGCGTTCCGCTCGTCGGAGTCGGCCTCCTGTACCGCTCCGGGTACTTCGCACAGTCCCTGACCCCGGACGGTTGGCAGCAGGAGACATATCCCGTTCAGGACCCGGACGGCCTGCCCCTCACGGTCCTCCGCGAGCCGGACGGGACCGCCGTCACTGTGACGCTCGCGCTCCCGGACGACCGCACGCTCAACGCGCGGGTGTGGATCGCCGATGTCGGTCGTGTCCCCTTGCTCCTGCTCGACACGGACATCCCGGAGAACGCCGACGGCCTCCGGTTCGTCACCGACCGCTTGTACGGCGGCTCGGGGGAGCACCGTCTGCTGCAGGAACTGCTGCTCGGCATCGGCGGCGTCCGGGCGATCAAGCGCTGGGCCGAACTCCACGATCAGCCCGTCCCGCAGGTCTTCCACACGAACGAGGGCCACGCGGGCTTCCTCGGCCTCGAGCGGATCAGCGACCTGATCGGCATCGGGCTGAGCTTCGAGGAGGCAGTGCAGGTCGTCCGGGCCGGGACGGTCTTCACGACGCACACGCCAGTGCCGGCCGGCATCGACCGCTTCGACCGCGCGCTCATCGAGCGCTACTTCACGGGGGACCTCCTGCCCGGCGTCGGCACCGGCGACGTCCTCGCCCTCGGTGACGAGCAGGCGAACGGCGGCTCCGGCGACGTCTTCAACATGGCGATGATGGGCCTCCGTCTCGCTCAGCGCGCCAACGGGGTGAGCAAACTGCACGGCGCGGTCAGCCGGGAGATGTTCAAAGGGCTGTGGCCGGGCTTCGACGTCGCGGACATCCCGATCACCTCGGTCACGAACGGCGTGCACGCACCCACCTGGACGGCGTCCTCGCTCGTCGACCTCGCCGCATCGACCCTCGGCACTCCGGACACGACGAACGCCGACTGGGCTTCGCCGGCGCTCTCCGACCACGCGCTGTGGGCGCTGCGCCGCCGCATGCGTGCGCAACTCGTCGAGGACGTCCGGCGTCGGGTCGCGGGTCGGTTGCGCGCCGAGAACCCCACCGCGGTCATTCCGCCGTGGATCAACGAGCTCCTCGACCCGGACGTCCTGACGATCGGGTTCGCCAGACGGGTGCCGACGTACAAGCGTCTGACGCTGATGCTGCGTGACCCCGAGCGGCTCCGTCGCCTCCTCCTGGACCCGGATCGGCCCATCCAGATCGTCGTCGCCGGCAAATCGCACCCGGCCGACGACGAGGGCAAGCGGCTCATCCAGCAACTCGTCCAGTTCAGCCAGGATCCCGAGCTGCGGACCAGGATGGTCTTCCTGCCCGACTACGGCATCGGGATGGCGAAGAACCTGTACCCGGGCTGCGACGTGTGGCTCAACAACCCGCTGCGCCCGCTCGAGGCGTGCGGCACCTCCGGCATGAAGGCGGCGCTCAACGGCGCGCTCAACCTGTCGATCCTCGACGGCTGGTGGGACGAGTTCTCCGACGGCGAGAACGGCTGGGCGATCCCGACCGCCGACGGCGCCGCGAACGACGACGAGCGCGATGATCTCGAAGCGGGCGCGCTCTACGAGATGCTCGAGCACCAGCTCGCTCCGCGCTTCTACGATCGCGACGAGTCGGGGATGCCGACCAGATGGATGCGCCGTGTCCGGCACACGATCACGACGCTCTCCGCGCCGCTCAGCGCGGACCGGATGGTGCGCGAGTACGTCGAGCGGATGTATGTGCCTGCAGGCGCGATGGAAGCGACGCTCACGGCGTCCGACGCCTCCGCCGCCCGCGACCTCGCGTCTTACAAGGCCCGCGTGCGTGCGGCCTGGCCGCAGGTCGCCGTTGTGCACGTCGAGAGCGGCGGCGTCGACGAGGTGCCGCAGGTGGGCGATGTCCTCCGTCTGCGCGCGTACGTGCAGCTCGGGCAGCTGACGCCGGCCGACGTCTCCGTCGAAGTGGTGTCCGGCGTTTCCGAGCCGGGAGGGGAGCTCACACAGGTGCGCACGCAGCCGCTCGTCTGGCGGCAGTCGAACTCGACCGGAAGCCCGGAGGACGCGCTCGAGTACGAGGGGTCGATCGTGCTCGACCGCGCGGGAGGCTTCGGCTACACCGTCCGGGTGGTGCCGCAGCACGAGCTGCTCATCGGTCCGGCGGAACTGGGGCTGATCGCTGTGGCGAGCGCCTGAATGCTCGTGTCCTGAGTGCTCAGGCCAGGAGTGCACCCGCGAGCATCCGCGTCGTCCATCGCTCCCACTCGGCGACGCTCATGCCCCGCTCGCGTGTGAGGAGCAGGTAGCTCTCGGGGCTCGTCGCCGAGAGCGCGATGTCCGCAGCGCGTGACGCGGTGAGGTCCGGATGCAGTGCGCCACGCCGATCGAGCGCCCGGCTGAAGACGAGCTGCGTCAGTCGGCGTTGCGCGAGGCTCGTGTTCCACAGTTCCGCGATCTCAGGCTCCGTCCGGACCGCTCCGCGGACGACGTCGAGGAGGCCGGCGGTCCGGGAGAGGATCGCTGCCGCACCGGACACCTGTCTCGTGAGCTGGTCGACCGCGCTCGCAGCGGCGAGGGCATGCTTCACCCACGGCCGGTCCGCGATCCGCACATCCGCATCGTCTCCTGCAGCAGCGGTGTCGAGTGCCCTGGCGAGGATCTCGCGCTTGGTGCCGAAGGAGTAGTAGACGCTCTGCTCGCTGACGCCCGCGCGGGCGGCGATGGCGGACATCGAGGTCGAGGAGTATCCGGTGTCGATGAAGAGCGAGGCCGCTGCGGTGAGGATGCTTGCCCGGGTCCGGTCGGCGCGCGCGCGTCGGCCGTCGGTCCTGGGCGTCTCTGGCGTCTTCCGTGACGGTTCGGGGAGGTCTCCTGCCATGCACTGACTATAGTGGCACTACAGATAGAGTTTTTAGGGTGTCACTATAAATAGTGATCGAAGGGAGTGGCATGTCGGTGCTCGTGCTCGGTGGATACGGTGCGGTCGGTGCAGCGGTGGTGGCCAGGCTGCGGGAGCGCGGAGTCGATGCGCGAAGCGCGGGACGCGACGAACGACGCGCGGACGTCGTCATCGACCTGGACGAGCCGGGACTCGCAGCACTCGAGGCTGCGGCCGGCCGGGTGGACGTCGTGGTGAACGCCTCTGGTCGGGAGGACGTCGCGCTCGCCGCGGTGTCGACCGACGCCCGCGCGGCGTTCATCGAGATCAGCGCGACATCCGGGTACCTCGACGCGCTCGCGGCGCTCGATCCGCACTCGGCGATCGTGCTCGGAGTCGGCCTGGCCCCCGGTCTGACGAACCTCCTGGCGCACTCGGTGGCGCGTCGCTCGACGGGTGCGCTCGACGTCGGAATCGTCCTCGGGGCGGCCGATGCCCACGGTCCGGCCGCGACTGCGTGGACGTACGGACTGCTGGGGCGGTCGTTCGACGACCCGGCTACGGGCGACTCGATCCGCAACTTCTCTCGGGGACGTCGGTTCACGCTGCCCGACGGTCGTCGCCGTCGTCTGCTCCGCACGGACTTCGCCGATCAACACACGCTCACCCGAGAACTCGGGCGGCCGGTCCGGACCTCGTTCGGGACCGACGACGCGGCGAGCACGGCGCTGCTCGCGCTGCTCACCCGGGTCCCCGGCGCGGGCCGTCTGCCCGCCGTGCAACTGCCGGGCGGGGACCGATGGGTGGTCATCGCCGAAGCGTCCTCCGGCGAGCGGGCGTGGGCCGTCGGTCGCGGGCAGTCCGAGGCGACCGGCCTCGTCGCCGCGCTCGCTGCTCGGTTGGCGGCGTCGCTGCCCGCCGGCGTGCACCAGGTGCAGGATGCGGTCACGCTCGATGCGGTGGCGCGGGTGGCCGAGGTGAACGGGATCGTGTTCGGGGAGTCCTGAGCACTTCGGCAGGCTCAGTGACCGGGGTGTGGCTCAGTGACTGCACTTCGACAGGCTCAGTGACCGGGGTGCGGTTCAGTGACCGAGGTGCGGTTCAGCGGGCGATGTCCGCGGAGACGCCGGCAGTCGCGCGGAGCAGGTCCGCCGGAGCCAATTCGATGTCGAAGCCTCGACGGCCCCCGGAGACGAAGACGCTCTCCCAGAGGGACGCGGTCTCGTCGACGAACGTCCGCAGTGCCGTCTTCTGCCCGATCGGGCTGATCCCGCCCACCACGTAGCCGGTCTTCCGCTCGGCGACCGACGGGTCCGCCATCGACGCGCGTTTCCCGCCGGCGGCATGGGCGAGCGCTTTCAGGTCGAGCTGACCGGCGACCGGGACGATGCCGACCACGAGGGAGCCGTCGACGTCTGCGAGCAGGGTCTTGAAGACGCGCTCCGGTTCCACGCCGAGCGCTGTCGCCGCTTCGAGCCCGAAGCTCGCAGCGGACGGGTCGTGCACGTACGGATGTGCCGTGAACGCGATGCCGAATTCGGTCAGCGCGACGGTGGCCGGCGTCCCTCCGACCGACGGCGTCCCGCCATCCGCCCGTTTCCTGGCCACCGTCACACCGCCCGGAAGAGTTGCATCGACGTGGGGGAGACGGGGACGACGTCGCCCGGCGCGAAGGTCTCCTCCTCGACCGCGGGCCGTTCGTCGGCGCTGTTCCAGACGCGGACGTAGCGCTCCACGCCCCGCTGCACGGGGAGGGTCACGTCGACGCCGGACTCGACGCCGTGCACGATGAGGAGGATCCGGTTCGGTTGCTCCGTCTCCGGGGTGCTCGCGGAGAAGAACTGGAGCGTGCGGTTGCGCGGGCTCGTCCAGTCGGCGGTGCTCATCGTCTCGCCGCCGGCGTCGAACCAGTCCATGACGCTCGCGCTCGGCGTCGTCTCGCCGAGGGTCGCGAATCGGCTCGGTCGAAGCGCGGGATTCGTTCGACGCAACTCGAGGAGCCGCGTGGTGTGCGCCTGTAGTGCCTCCTGCCACGGTTCGTGCTGCCAGCCGACCCATGTGAGCTCCGAGTCGTGGCAGTAGGCGTTGTTGTTGCCGCGCTGGCTGCGTCCGAACTCGTCCCCCGCCGTGAGCATCGGCATCCCGGAGGACAGCAGCAGCGTGCCGAGGAGGTTGCGCATCGCCTTGCGCCTCGCGGCGAGGACCCGCTCATCGCTCGTGGGTCCCTCGGCGCCGTGATTGAACGAACGGTTGTTGTCGGTGCCGTCGCGGTTCGACTCGCCGTTGCCGACGTTGTGCTTGACGTCGTACGACACGAGGTCGGCGAGGGTGAAGCCGTCGTGCGCGGTGATGAAGTTGACCGAGGCGAGCGGGCCGCGCTCGGCGGAGAAGGTGTTGCTCGAGCCCGCCAGACGCGTCGCGAACCCGCCGATGCCGACGGGCGCCTCCGCCCGCCGCGCGTAGTCGATGTCCGACAGCCAGAAGTTCCGCACGCGGTCGCGGTAGCGGTCGTTCCACTCGTGCCAGCCGTCCGGGAAGTTGCCGGTCTGCCAGCCGCCCATCCCGACGTCCCACGGTTCCGCGATCATCTTGACGTCCGCGAGCGCCGGGTCGGTGAGGATGCCGTTCAGGAGCGGGTGGTCGCGCGTGTATTCGACATGCTCGTCGCGCCCGAGCGTGGCAGCGAGGTCGAAGCGGAAGCCGTCCACCTGCACGTCGTTCGCCCAGTAGCGGAGCGAGTCGAGCACGAGGCGCTGCGCGGTCGGGTTCGAGAAGTCGACGGTGTTGCCGCAGCCAGTGACGTCGATGTATGCGCCGGTGTCGTCCTGACGGTAGTAGCTCGCGTTGTCGATGCCGCGGAAGCTCGATCGCGGTCCGCCGAGGCCCTCCTCGGCGGTGTGGTTGTAGACGACGTCGAGGATGACCTCGAGCCCGGCCTCGTGGAGGAGCTTGACCATGCCCTTGAACTCGCGCAGCACGGCGTCGGGGCCGGCGGCCTGCGCCGCTTTCGTCGCGTAGGCGGAGTGCGGGCTGAAGAAGCCGAGGGTGTTGTAGCCCCAGTAGTTGGTGAGGCCCTGCTTGATGAGGCGCTGTTCGGAGGTGAACGCGTGCACGGGGAGGAGTTCGACGCTCGTGACGCCGAGCGAGTGCAGGTGCTCGATCATCGCCGGGTGGGCGAGCCCCGCGTAGCTGCCGCGGAGATCCTCCGGGACCCCGGGGTGCAGTCGAGTGAGGCCTTTCACGTGCGCCTCGTAGATCACCGTCCTGTCGAGCGGCACTTGCGGCTTCCGCGCCCCCGCCCAGTCGAACGCGTCATCGACGACATAGGACCGCCACTGTTCGGCGGCCACACGGACGAGTCCGCGTGCGTAGGGGTCGAGGAGGAGGCTCTGCGGGTTGAAGACGTTCTTCGGGCCGACCGGACCGGATGAGCGCACCGCATACCGACGGCCGCGGATGAGACTGCGTGAGCGCCCGCTCCAGACCCCGTGCGCGTCCCGTTCGAGGGGAACCGTGCGAGTGATCCAGTTCGGATCCTTGTCGTCGAAGATGACGAGTTCCATCCCGTCGGCGTGCTCCGACCACACCCGGAGCTCACCTCCGGAGGGGCCGAGGCGCACACCGAGGTCGAGCAGGGGATCACCGGCAGTCATGCGTTCTAGAGTAGTGAGTGAGCGAGGTGCCTCAGTGCCTCCGCGATCCCGACCGTCGAGCATGCAGGAGGTGCGCCGTGTCCGTCTACCTCGATCACGCGGCGACGACGCCCATGCGGCCGGAAGCGATCGCGGCCTACGCCGAAGCGATGGCCGTCGTCGGCAACCCGGCGTCCATCCATGGGCCCGGCCAGCAGGCCAGACGCATGCTCGAGGAAGCCCGCGAGACCGTCGCCGCCACGCTCGGCTGCGACCCCATCGAACTCGTCTTCACCTCGGGCGGGACCGAATCGATCAACCTCGCGATCAAGGGCCTCCACTGGAAACGGCAGGAGGAACGGGCGAGGACGACGATCGCGGCGCCCTTCGGTGAACACCACGCGACGATGGACACGATCGAATGGCTGCAACGCCACGAGGGCGCGAACCCCGCATGGATCGCGATCGACTCGCGCGGGCGTATCGACACCGCAGCCTTCGACGCGGCGCTCGCTGCAGCGGAGGACGACGTGTCCGTCGCATCGATGCTGTGGGCCAACAACGAGGTCGGCACCGTGCAGCCCGCCGCGGAGGTCGCCACCATCGCCGCGCGCCACGGCGTCCCGTTCCACCTCGACGCCGTCTCCGCCTACGGACACCTCCCCATCGACATCGAGGGGATCCGGGCCGCATCCGGCGCTGCAGGTCAGGCCGGTCTCGTCGCCCTGAGCGTCTCCGCGCACAAGATCGGCGGGCCAGTGGGCATCGGCGGCCTCGTCGTGAGCCGTTCCGCCACCCTCGAGCCCCTGCAGCACGGCGGCGGGCAGCAGCGCGGCCTGCGCTCCGGCACGCAGGACGTCGCTGCGGCCGTGTCGTTCGCGGTCGCCGCGCGGGCGGCGGAGGCGGAACGCATGCTCGAGCAGGCGAGGCTCTCGACGCTGCGGGATCGTCTCATCGCCGGTGTGCGCGATCGGGTGCCGGCGGCCGAGCTCAGCGGCGACCCCGTCGAACGGCTCTCGATGAACGCCCACTTCGTCTTCCCCGGCGCCCAGGGGGACTCCCTCCTGTTCCTGCTCGACATGGCCGGAGTCGCCGTGTCGACGGGCTCTGCGTGCCAGGCGGGCATCCCGGAGCCTTCCCACGTCCTCCTCGCCATGGGGCGGTCGGAGGACGATGCTCGGGCGGCGCTCCGGATCACGCTCGGACGGACGACGACCGAGTCGGACGTCGATGCGTTCCTCGCCGCGCTTCCGGCGGCGTACGCGAACGCGGCGAAGGCCGGCTACGCGGATCGCACGACGGCCCTCGGCTCCCGTCCCTAGGGCCTCATCCGGGGCACGACCGGCGGCGGTCGACCCACGGGATCCGGCGCGTAGACTTGTCGGATGAAGGTCTTGGCAGCAATGAGTGGTGGAGTCGACTCCGCAGTGGCAGCAGCGCGGGCCGTCGACGCGGGCCACGACGTGGTCGGCGTGCACCTCGCGCTCAGCCGGATGCCCGGCACGCTCCGCACCGGCAGCCGCGGCTGCTGCACGATCGAGGACTCGATGGACGCGCAACGGGCGGCCAACCTCATCGGCATCCCGTACTACGTGTGGGACTTCTCCGAGCGGTTCAAGCTCGACGTCGTCGACGACTTCGTCAACGAGTACCGCGCGGGCCGCACGCCCAACCCGTGCATGCGCTGCAACGAGAAGATCAAGTTCGCGGCGCTCCTGGAGAAGGCCATCGACCTCGGGTTCGACGCTGTCGTGACGGGCCACTACGCGAGCATCGTGACGACCGAGGACGGCCATCGCGAACTCCATCGCGCGAGCGCCTGGGCCAAGGACCAGTCCTACGTCCTCGGCGTCCTCACGGCCGAGCAGCTCGCCCACTCGATGTTCCCGCTCGGCGCGACGCCGTCCAAGGCCGAAGTGCGTGCGGAGGCCGCAGAGCGAGGCTTCACCGTCGCCAACAAGCCGGACAGCCACGACATCTGCTTCATCCCCGACGGCGACACCCGCGGGTGGCTGGGGGAGCGCGTCGGCACCGAGACCGGTCAAGTGCTCGATCGCGACGGAGCCGTCGTCGGTTCTCACGAGGGCGCGCACGCGTTCACGGTCGGTCAGCGCAAGGGCCTCCACCTCGGGGTCCCTGCCCCGGACGGCCGTCCGCGCTTCGTGCTCGAAGTACGACCGAAGGACAACACAGTCGTCGTCGGTCCCAAGGAGGCGCTCGCCATCGGTGAGATCGGCGGAGGCCGCTACACCTGGGCCGGCCGTGCGCCGGAAGACCCCGAGGCGCCCTTCGACTGCGACGTGCAGATCCGGGCCCACTCGGATCCCGTGCCCGCGGTCGCCGTCCTCGTCGACGGTGAGATCATGGTTCGGCCTGCCGAGCCGCTCGACGGCGTTGCTCCCGGCCAGACCGCGGTCCTCTATCTCGGTACGCGCGTGCTCGGTCAGTTCACGATCGATCGCACGGTGAGCGCGGTTCCGGTGTCGGCCATCGGCTGACGCCGTCCAAGCCACGACACGGAGAAACGGCCACCGCCGAGGCGGTGGCCGTTCTCATGTCTCCGGCAATGCTCAGGCGGGCTTGCCCGCCGTCTTCTGCCCCTTGGGCTTCTTGACGAAGAGCGTCTCCGCCTGTTCGAGCGTGAGGCCGTTGGTCTCCGGGATCTTCGCGAGGACGAAGAAGAACGAGAGCAGGGCGAAGAGCGCGTACATCCCGTAGGTGAGCGGGAGCGAGAACTGCGACATCGCCGGGAAGCTCACGGTGATGAGGAAGTTCGCGATCCACTGCGCCATGGCTGCGACGCCGAGGGCCTTGGCGCGGATCTTGCCGGGGAAGATCTCACCGAGGAGGACCCAGACGAGCGGACCCCACGAGGCGCCGAACGCGACCACGAAGACGTTGGCCGCGATGAGCGCGATCGTGCCCCACGGCTGCGGGAGGCTCACATCGCCCGCCGCGTTCGTGGTCGAATTCATGAACGCGATCGCCATGGCACCGAGGGACACGGTCATGCCGATGGAACCGGTCAGGAGGATCGGACGTCGACCGATCCGGTCGACGAGGAGGATGGCGACGATCGTGACCGCGACGTTCGTGACCGAGGTGATGACCGAGATCGTGAGCGAGTCGGACTCCTGGAACCCGACCGCCTTCCAGAGCGTGGTGGAGTAGTAGAAGATCACGTTGATGCCGACGAACTGCTGGAAGATCGACAGGATGATGCCGATCCAGACGATCGGGAGGAGCCGGCCGGGACCGGACCACAGGCTGGCCTTCTTCGTCGTCTCGTCCTGCTTGACCGCCTGCTCAGCCTCTCGGACGGCCTTGTCGACCTCGTCGCGCGGCAGGATGCTCGTGAAGACCTTGCGGGCTTCTTCGACCTTGCCGGCCCGGACGAGGAAGCGTGGGGACTCGGGGAGCCGGAGCGCCAGGAGACCGTAGACGATCGCGGGGATCGCGCACGCGATGAACATCCAGCGCCACGCCTCGACGCCGAACCAGAGCGCGTTGGCCGCGCCGCCGGCGGCGCCCGCGAGGAGCGAGTCGGAGAGGAGGGCGGCGAAGATGCCGAGGGTGATCGCGAGCTGCTGGAGCGATGCGAGGCGACCGCGGACGGTGCTCGGCGCGATCTCCGCGATGTAGGCGGGAGCGACGACCGAGGCGATGCCGATGCCGAGACCACCGATGACGCGCCAGATGACGAGGTCCCAGGGCGCGAAGGCGAAACCCGCGCCGAAGGAGGAGATGAAGAAGAGGCCCGCGCCGATGAGCATCGTGAAGATGCGACCGCGGCTGTCAGCGATGCGACCGGCGAGGTAGGCGCCGAGCGCGCAGCCGAGGAGCGCGGATGCGACCGCGAAGCCGATGAGCGCTTCACTGAGTTTGAAGTGGCTCTGCATGGCGTCGACCGCACCGTTGACGACGGAGGAGTCGAAACCGAAGAGGAAACCGCCGACGGCTGCGGAGATCGCGATGCCGACCACCCGCCGTTGGAGCTGTTTCGGACTGATCTCTGGAGCTGTTCTGCTCGATGCCGGATTCGACACGTTCCCTCGTTTCTGCACTGTGCTGCTCCGCAGCGGATCTGCGCTGCGGATGATCGTCCGGAGGAGTCCGCGAGCAAGCGGGCGTGCACGATGTCTTCGGCGTCCCCCTCGCTCGACGCCGAACGCCGTCCACTGTACTCGCGTCGCGGCCCTCGACAAGGGGGTGGCGCGATCCTGTCCCGTACCCATGTCATCCAGCTCTCCTCCCGACCTCTGTCGGTGGTCATCCGTAGAATGAACGCGTGGCAGACGGCAACGAACTCACTCTCCAGCAGGCTTCGCACGAGGCCGAACAGCTGACGACGCGCATCCTCGAATTGCGCGACGCGTATTACGAACGCGACGAATCACTCGTCTCGGACGCCGAGTACGACGGCATGATCAAGCGGCTCGAGGAGTTGGAGCGCCTGTACCCGGAGCTCCAGAGCCAGGACAGCCCCACGCAGACGGTCGGCGGGCGTGCGGAGACGACGCTCTTCGATCCCGTGACCCACCTCGAGCGCATGCTGAGCCTCGACAACGTCTTCTCGATCGAGGAGTTCCAGGCCTGGGCCGTGAAGGTGCAGCGTGATGCAGGCGGTTCGGTGCAGTTCCTGTGCGAGCTGAAGATCGACGGCCTGGCCATCAACCTCCGTTACGAGCGCGGGGTCCTCGTGAGCGCCGCCACGCGTGGTGACGGCGTCGTCGGTGAGGACGTCACGGAGAACGTCAAGCACATTGCCGTGATCCCCACTCGTCTGAAGGCCGCTCCGCACGAGGACGGCTCAGGAGCCGTCGTGCCGTTCCCGGACGTCGTCGAGGTCCGTGGCGAGATCTTCTTCCCCAAGGCGGCGTTCGACGAACTGAACGCCACTCAGGAGGCGGCCGGTGAGCGACTCTTCGCCAACCCGCGCAACGCCGCGAGCGGCTCGCTCCGCCAGAAGGCCGAGAAGAAGACGCCGGAGCAGCTCGCGCTCATGATCGCGCGCCTCGGGCGTCTGCAGATGCTCGTGCACGGCATCGGGGCGTGGCAGAACCCGCCCGTCGCGACGCAGTCCGGCGTTTACGAGCTCCTGCAGAGCTGGGGCCTGCCGACCTCCACGCACTACCGCGTGCACGACACCCCCGAGGGTGCCTCGGAGTTCATCGAGTACTTCGGCGAGCACCGGCAGAGCGTCGAGCACGAGATCGACGGCGTCGTCGTCAAGGTCGACGATCTCGCGATGCACGAGGAGCTCGGCGCCACGAGTCGCGCGCCCCGCTGGGCGATCGCCTACAAGTACCCGCCGGAGCAGGTCAACACGAAGCTGCTCGACATCGTCGTGAGCGTCGGACGCACCGGCCGTGCGACGCCGTTCGCCGTCATGGAGAAGGTCAAGGTCGCGGGCAGCGAAGTCCGGCAGGCCACGCTGCACAACCAGGACGTCGTGAAGGCGAAGGGCGTGCTCATCGGCGACACGGTCGTCCTCCGCAAGGCCGGCGACGTCATCCCCGAGGTCCTCGGACCGGTCGTGGAGCTCCGAGACGGCAGCGAACGCGAGTTCGTGATGCCCAAGGACTGCCCGGAGTGCGGGACACCGCTCGCGCCGGCGAAGGAGGGCGACATCGACCTCCGCTGCCCCAACTCCAAGAGCTGCCCGGCGCAGGTCCGCGGTCGCGTCGAGCACCTCGGGTCGCGGAGCGCGCTCGACGTCGAGGCGCTGGGCGAAGTCGCCGCAGCGGCCTTGACCCAGCCGCTCGAACCGGTCGAGCCGCCGCTGCCCACCGAGGCCGGGATCTTCTCCCTCAAGATGGAGGACATCTTCCCGGTCACGGTGATCGTGCGCGATGCGGAGACCGGACTGCCGAAGCTGTTGGAGGACGGCACGCCCAAGCGCGTGACGCCGTTCAAGCGGAAGCGCAAGCCCAAGGAGGACGGCGAGCACGACCCCCGCGGCGATGTGTTCGACGGCGACGACGAGTCGGTTCCCTCCAAGAACGCGATCGAACTGCTCGCGAACCTCGACGCCGCGCGTTTCCGTCCGCTCGCCAGGCTCCTGGTCGCCCTCAACATCCGCCACGTCGGGCCCGTTGCCGCGAGGTCTCTCGCCGAGTACTTCGGCTCGCTCGATGCGATCCGAGCCGCGAGCCGTGAAGAGCTGGCAGCGGTCGACGGCGTCGGCGGCATCATCGCCGACGCTCTGCTCGCCTGGTTCGAGATCGACTGGCACCGCGACATCGTGGATCGGTGGACCGCGGACGGCGTGCAGTTCACGACGCCGGGCCACCCCGGCCCCGGGGCAGCGGCTGCTGAGGGCGGCGTGCTCTCCGGGCTCACCGTCGTCGCCACGGGCTCGCTCGAGGGCTTCAGCCGTGAGGGCGCCCAGGAGGCCATCATCGCAGCGGGCGGCAAAGCGGCGTCGAGCGTCTCCAAGAAGACCGATTTCGTCGCCGCGGGTCCCGGCGCAGGTTCCAAGCTCGCGAAGGCGGAGTCGCTCGGTGTCCGCATCATCGACGCCGCCCAGTTCGCGATCCTCGTGACCGAAGGTCCGGATGCGCTCGGCCCGGCTCCAGAACCCGCCGCAGAACCGAGCGCATGACCGACGAATCCGGCGCTGCCGACCAGCCCGACGCCGCCGACGCGCCGGACGAATCCGGTGCGGTCAGCGCGCCGGGGAGCGCCGACGCGGCGGACGAGCAGGACCGGCTGACGGCGTCGCGTCGCTCGTTCCTCCGCGCGGGCGGGTTCGCCGCTGCCGGGGCAGCGGCCGGCGGCCTCGGCGGATTCGTCGGCGGCTACGCGGTCCATGAGGCCATCCGGGGTGGTTCCCTGTCCGACGAGTTCGTGGCGTTCGATCCGCGCAGCGAACCCGGATTCGACCACCTCGTCGTGCTCATGGGCGAGAACCGCTCCTTCGACAACCTGCTCGGGTACCTCTACGACCGCGACACGCTGCCGAAGGACGAGACGTTCGAGGGCCTGGCCTTCGGCGAGCACAGCAACCCCTCGCCGGATGGCGGTCGCATCGCGGCGCACGTCTACGAAGGACCGACCGACGACATCATGGGCCGCCCCAACCCGGATCCGGGGGAGGAGTACCCGCATGTCAACACGCAGCTCTTCAACGTTGTCGACCCGCCGGGCAACGCCGAGCTCCGCGTGCACGAGATGCAGGCGCCGTTCAACGCGCCCGCTCCGGGGACGAAGCCCACGATGGAGGGCTTCGTCACCGATTACGCCATCAACTACGCACGACTGGAACGGGACGGCGCGAACCTCCCGAAGCACCTCGACGCCATCATGGGCGGGTTCAGCCCCGAGATGCTCCCCGTCCTGTCCACGCTCGCGAAGGAGTTCGCGGTCTACGACAACTGGTACGCGGGTGTGCCGTCGCAGACGTTCTGCAACCGGTCGTTCTTCCACGCCTCCACCTCCCACGGCTTCGTCACCAACCGCTCCGGTGGCGGGTACGCGAAGTGGTTGAACGCGCCGAAGGCCCCGACGATCTTCAACCGTCTGGAGGAGAAGGGCCTCGATTGGCGCATCTACTTTGACAAGCTGCAGATGATCTCCTACACCGGTCTCATCCACGCGCCCGTGCTCGAGCCGTACTGGAAGACCGGGCACTTCGCCACGATGGAGCAGTTCTACCGCGACGTCGCTTCAGGCGGCCTGCCCGCGTACTCGTTCATCGAGCCGCGCATGACGTACAACCACAACGACTTCCACCCGCCGTTCGGGCATCTGCGGGAGAGCGAGATCGACCGGCAGCCGGTCTACGACAGCGCCGTCTCCGACGTCCGTGCCGGTGAGGCGCTCGTGAGCGACGTCTACAACGCGATCCGTCGCAGTGAGTCCAAGGGCGGATCGAACGCGCTCAACACGATGCTGCTCATCACCTTCGACGAGCACGGGGGCACGTACGACCATGTTCCGCCGCCGTCAGCGGTGCCTCCGAACGAGGAGGACGGGCCAGGGGAGATGGGCTTCACCTTCGACCGCCTCGGGTGCCGCGTGAGCGCCATTGCCGTCTCGGCCTACACGAAGGCCGGGACGATCATCCACGACGAGATGCACCACGGGTCCGTCATCGCGACGCTGTCACGTCTGCACGGGCTCAGGCCCCTGACCGATCGAGATGCCGGCGCGAACAACATGTTCAACGCCGTCAACCTCGACAAGCCGAGGCATCCCGCGCTCTGGCCGCACACCCACGCCCAGTACGTGCCGCCGAACCCCGAGGCGGAACCGGCGACGCCGGACCATCCGCACAAGGACAAGCCGTTGAGTCCTCCCGCGCAGTCATTGCTGGGATTGTTGCTCGCGAAGTACGGGAAGAGCATGCCGGAGGAGTTCCCGACCTTCGCGGACGCGTACCGCTACCTCAACCAGTACGGAAGGGGCCTGTTCGGCAAGCAGTAGCGCTTCGGAGAGCTGGGACTGTTCAGCGAGCGGAGGCTCACCGCTTGAGGAGGTCCTCCCGCACGGACCGGCGCAGCACCTTGCCGATGAGCGAGGTGGGCAGGGCGTCGACCTCGTAGATGCGTCTCGGCACCTTGTACGGCGTGAGGATGCCGCGGGCGTAGGCGCGCAGCTCGTCGACGTCGAGGGTCGCACCCGGCGCGACGACGACGGCAGCGACGACGTCCTCCCCGGAGTGGGCGCTCGGCAGTCCGACGACCGCGACGTCGGTGACCGACGGGTGTCCGCGGAGGACCTGCTCGACCTCGGTCGGCGCGACGTTGAACCCGCCCGTGATGATGAGTTCCTTGATGCGGTCCACGACGGTGAGGAACCCTTCGGCATCGAGGGTCACGATGTCGCCCGTGCGGAACCAGCCGCCGGGCAGGAGGACCGCGGCGGTCTCCTCGGGCTTGTTGTAGTAGCCCTGGAACACCTGCGGTCCACGGACGAGGAGTTCGCCGGCCTCGCCGGGCGCGCGATCGACGGTGGGGTCCTCCGGGTCGACGACCCGGACGTCCGTTCCGGGGAGCGGGAGCCCGATCGTGCCTGGCTTCCGGCCGTCCGACACGGGGTTCGCGGAGATGACGGGCGAGCACTCCGACAGGCCGTAGCCCTCCACGAGGTAGCCGCCGGACGCGCGTTCGAACGGCACGACGAGTTCGTGGGGGAGCGCCATCGCGCCCGAGATCGCGATCTCCGTCCCGTGGAGCGAGACGCCCTGCTCCGTCGCCGCCTTGAGGAGCCGATCCGCGATGGGCGGCACGAGGGGGAGGAAGGTCGGAGGGCGCTTCTTGAGTACCTTCAGGACGAGGTCCGGGTCGAACTTCGGGAACAGCACGAGCCGTGAGCCCATGCTCATCGCGAAGGTGAGGCAGAGCGTGAGGCCGTACGCGTGGAACATCGGCAGCACGGCATAGACGACCGCTTCACCGCGCGTGACGGTGGGCACCCACGCCCGCGACTGCGCCGCGTTGGCGAGGAGGTTCGCGTGGGTGAGCGCCGCGCCCTTCGGGGAGCCGGTCGTCCCGCTCGTGTACTGGATGAGGGCGAGCGACGACGCCGCGGGCTTCGGGTGCTCCGGATCGAGCGGTGGTGCGGCGAGGACCTGCTCCCAGCGAATCGTGCCTGAGACGGGTGCGGTGAGCTGCGCCCGCGACGCCTTCGCCTTCGCGATGGGGAGTCGGAGGGCGAGGCGCATGCTCGCCGGCATCGCCCGGGTGATGTCGATGGAGATGAGCGAGGTCACGGCGAGGTCCGCCGGGAAGTCCTGCAGGTGCGGCACGACCGTGTCCCAGACGATCGCTGTCTTGGCCCGGTGGTCCTCGAACTGGTGGCGGAGCTCCTGCGGCGTGTAGAGCGGGTTGTGCTCGATGACGATCGCGCCGAGTCTCAGCACCGCGTAGAACGCGACGATGTGCTGCGGGCAGTTGGGCAGCATGATCGCGACGGGGTCACCGGCCTTCACTCCGAGGCGTCGGAGCCCTTCCGCGGCCCGAGCGATCTGCGCCGACAGCTCCGTGTAGTCGGTCGTGGCGCCGAAGAACTCGAGCGCGACGCCGTGCGGATAGCTCGCGGCGGACTTCTCGACGAGGTCACCGAGGCAGCCGGTCTCCTCGGGGATGTCCTGCGGCACGTTCTCCGCGTAACTGGCGAGCCAGGGGCGGTTCATCGAGTGGTCTGGTCCGGTGGCGTCATCGCTGGATCTCACGGGGTCAACCCTACGCGGAGCACGCCGTTCCGTGCGGAACCCCGGCGGCTGTCTTGGACGAATAGACTGGAGTCACCGCCACCGCTACACGTACGGGAGACGCATGTCTGAAATCACCTCCGAGCAGGTCGCGCATCTCGCGAACCTCGCCCGGATCGCCCTGACTCAGGACGAGATCGATCACCTCACCACCGAACTCGACACCATCGTCGACAGCATCGCCAAGGTGCAGGAGGTCGCGACGCCTGACGTACCGGCCACCAGCCACCCCATCCCGCTGGAGAACGTCTACCGGGACGATATCGTGGGCAACACGCTCACGGTCGAGCAGGCGCTGCAGAACGCGCCGGAGTCCGCCGACAGCCGCTTCAAGGTGTCCGCGATCCTGGGAGAAGAACAGTGACCGACCTCATCCGCCTGACCGCCGCCGAACTCTCGGCCAAGCTCTCCTCCGGTGAGGTGTCGAGCGTCGAGGCCACCCAGGCCCACCTCGACCGCATCGCCCAGGTCGACGGCGACGTCCACGCCTTCCTCCACGTCTCCGACCACGCTCTGAGCGTCGCAGCCGACATCGACGCACGTCGCGCAGCCGGCGAGCAGCTCGGTGAACTCGCCGGTGTGCCGCTCGCCATCAAGGACGTGCTCGTCACGACCGACATGCCGTCCACGTCCGGCAGCAAGATCCTCGAGAACTACATGTCGCCGTTCGATGCGACGGTCGTCGCCCGCTCGCGCGCAGCCGGTCTCGTGCCGCTCGGCAAGACGAACATGGACGAGTTCGCGATGGGCTCCAGCACGGAGCACTCCGCGTACGGCCCCACCCACAACCCGTGGGACCTCGATCGGATCCCCGGCGGTTCCGGGGGTGGCTCCGCGGCCGCCGTAGCCGCGTTCGAAGCGCCCATCGCGCTCGGCAGCGACACCGGCGGATCGATTCGTCAGCCCGCCCACGTCACGGGAACGGTCGGCGTGAAGCCAACGTACGGCGCGGTCAGCCGCTACGGAGCCATCGCGCTCGCCTCCTCGCTCGACCAGGTCGGTCCCGTCAGCCGCACGGTCCTCGACGCAGGGCTCCTGCAGGACGTCATCGCCGGACACGACGCCCTCGACTCGACATCCCTCACGGACGTCTGGCCGTCGATGGCCGCAGCCGCCCGCGAGGGCGCCACGGGCCAGGTCCTCAAGGGCCTCCGCGTCGGCGTCGTCAAGGAACTCAACGGTGAAGGCTTCCAGGCCGGCGTCAAGAGCCGCTTCCAGGAAGCGCTCGCGGTCCTCGAGGCGAACGGCGCCGAGATCGTCGAGGTGAACGCTCCCCACTTCGAGTACGCGGTCGCCGCGTACTACCTCATCCTCCCCGCGGAAGCGTCCAGCAACCTGGCCAAGTTCGACTCCGTGCGCTTCGGCATGCGGGTCACGCCCCAGGGCGGCGGCACGGTCGAGCAGGTCATGGCCGCGACGCGCGAGGCCGGTTTCGGCCCGGAGGTCAAGCGACGCATCATCCTCGGCACCTATGCGCTGAGCGCCGGTTACTACGACGCGTACTACGGCAGCGCCCAGAAGGTGCGCACGCTCATCCAGCGCGACTTCGCCGCAGCGTTCGACCAGGTCGACGTCCTCGTCAGCCCCAGCGCGCCCACCACGGCGTTCAAGCTCGGCGAACGCATCGACGACCCGCTCGCGATGTACCTCAACGACGTCACGACGATCCCGGCGAACCTCGCCGGCATCCCCGGCATCAGCGTCCCCATCGGCCTCGCGCCGGAGGACGGCCTGCCGGTCGGCATCCAGTTCATGGCTCCCGCGAGGGAAGATGCCCGGCTCTACCGGGTGGGGGCGGCGCTCGAAGCGCTGCTCGAAGGGCAGTGGGGACACACGCTCATCTCGCAGGCACCGACTCTCGGAGGGAAGTAGAACATGGCGAAGGACGCACTCCTGTCCTACGAGGAAGCGCTCGAACTGTACGAGCCGGTCCTCGGCTTCGAGGTCCACGTGGAACTCAACACCAAGACGAAGATGTTCTCGTCGGCGCCCAACGGCTTCGGCGACGCACCCAACACGAACATCTCGCCCGTGTGCCTCGGCCTCCCCGGTTCGCTGCCCGTCGTGAACGAGCAGGCTGTGCGCTACTCGATCAGCCTGGGCCTCGCGCTCGGCTGCTCGATCGCACCGTCGAGCCGTTTCGCCCGGAAGAACTACTTCTACCCCGACCTCGCGAAGAACTACCAGATCTCGCAGTTCGACGAGCCGATCGCCTTCGAGGGGTCCGTCGACGTCGAGCTCGCGGACGGCACCATCGTGACCGTGCCGATCGAGCGCGCGCACATGGAGGAGGACGCCGGCAAGCTCACGCACATCGGCGGTTCGACCGGCCGCATCCAGGGCGCCGAGTACTCGCTCGTCGACTACAACCGCGCTGGTGTGCCGCTCGTGGAGATCGTCACGAAGCCCATCTACGGCACCGAGCACCGTGCGCCGGAGATCGCGAAGGCGTACGTCTCCGCGATCCGCGACATCGTCGTGGCGCTCGGCATCTCCGACGCCAAGATGGAGCGCGGCAACCTGCGGTGCGACGCGAACATCTCCCTGCGCCCCCGCGGCCAGGAGAAGCTCGGCACGCGCACGGAGACGAAGAACGTCAACTCGCTCCGCTCCGTCGAGCGTGCCGTGCGGTACGAGATCCAGCGTCAGGCCGCCATCCTCAAGGCCGGTGGTTCGATCACGCAGGAGACCCGTCACTGGCACGAGGACACTGGAGCCACATCCGCCGGTCGACCGAAGAGCGATGCCGACGACTACCGGTACTTCCCGGAGCCCGACCTGCTGCCCGTCGTGCCCTCGCCGGAACTGATCGAGGAACTGCGCGCAGCACTGCCGGAGGCGCCCGCGATCCGTCGCCGTCGTCTGAAAGGCGAGTGGGGCTTCACCGACCTCGAGTTCCAGGACGTCGTCAACGGCGGTCTGCTGAACGAGATCACCGCGACCGTCGCCGCCGGCGCGAGCCCAGCGGCTGCGCGCAAGTGGTGGACGGGTGAGATCTCGCGTCTCGCGAACCAGCAGGACGTCGAGGCGTCCACGCTCGTCTCGCCCGAGCACGTCGCGGAGCTCGCCGGGCTCATCGAAGCAGGGGAACTCACCGACAAGCTCGCCCGTCAGGTGCTCGAGGGCGTCATCGCGGGCGAAGGCGGGCCGGCCGATGTCGTGAAGTCGCGTGGACTCGCTGTCGTCTCGGACGACGGTGCGCTCATCGCCGCCATCGATGAGGCGCTCGCTTCGCAGCCCGACGTCATGGCGAAGATCCGCGACGGCAAGGTGCAGGCCGCCGGTGCCGTCATCGGTGCCGTCATGAAGGCCATGCGCGGCCAAGCCGATGCGGCTCGTGTTCGCGAACTCGTCCTGGAGCGGGCTGCCGCCACGGCTGAGTAGTCGCTGCGGCCGTTGAACCACGGCCTCCGGGCCTGAGTCGCGGTATCCGGTCGCTGCGTCGCGGTATCCGGTCGCTGAGCTTGTCGAAGTGCGCACTTCGACAAGCTCAGTGACCGGGCACTTCGACAAGCTCAGTGACCGGGGTTCAGTGACCGAGGCCCTGGCTCGGGCAACGACTGTGGGTCTAGACTGCTCCCATGCTGGTGGAAGGCACCATTCGCTGGCAGGTCACGGAGGACTGCCCTGTCGTGCTCCTCGTCGCCCTGGCGCTGCGGGAGATGGCAGGCCTCGGAGACACGTGCGCATCACATCTGCCGCCGGTGACACCGCTTCCCGGAGCGGTCGACGTCACCGGCATCGACCGCAAGCTCCTCGCGGCCCAATGGGACGGCTGGTGGGTCGGCATCGCGAGGCGCGACACCCGGCCATTCGTCGCCGAGGTCGCACCTCCGCACTTCTCCGCGTTCGATCGTGCGCTCGAACTTCAAGAACTCGCGTACCGCGCGTACGCGGACGCGCTCGTCTGGGCGGATGAGCGCCATCACGAGTACGCGGTCGCGCTCGACTCGCGGCAGCCCTCACGGCTGCGCGACGTCTACGACCTCATCCGCGAGCGACAGTTCGAACTGCGCCGCCAGTCGAGTTCCTTCCGCATCGACCTCGAAGTGCTCCCGATCTCGGTGACCGGCGCGTGGGTCGTCGCACCAGACACGATCGTCGTGAGCGAGACGTTGCGCGACGACCGTGACGGCTTCCGCGAGTGGCTGCGGCCCCTCATCCACGGGCTCGTGTGACGGCGTCCGCCGCGGGTTCTAGGAGGTCGGGAGCGGGCGCGCCGTCCGCACGTCGCGTCCCGTGAGCGCGAGCAGCTGTGACTGCAACGGAGCGTCCTCGCCGAGCTCGACGCGCGTCGCGAAGAGTCCGCTCGCCTCGAGCGTGTCCTGCTGCGGCGCGAAGACCGTCCACACGGCCTCGACGAGCTCGTCCGGCAGCTCCTCCTCGAAGCCGGTCGCGCGTGCCAGATCCCACGTGTGGATCGTGACGTCGGAGACCTGCTCCTTGAGGTAGTGGTGCACGCTCACGGTGTCGTAGGACAGGTGCACCTTGGCGGTGGGCTTCACGCGGAGCCAGGCTGCACGGGCCTGGGCGGCGTAGCGCTCCCACTCGGCGCGCAGGTCGTCCGAGAGCGGCTTGATGAGCGCCGTCGCCTGGCGAACCGTGATGCCGCCGAGGAGCGGATCGATCCACTGCTGTTCCTCGATGACGTGCTCGACGAGCTGCCTCGTGGTCCAGTCCGTGTCCGGGGTCTCGCCGTTCCAGTCGACGACGGCGTCGAGACGCCTCCCGAACTCGTCGTTCGCGAGCTGCTGCATGTGGAGCCAGTCGATTTCAGTCACAGACGCACCTTTCCTTGCTCACTCCAACGTGTCCCGTCGGCGTGCATTCCGAGTCCAGTATCGCTCACAGCGCACCCTGGAGCGATCGATGTCGGCGGCCGCTGGGACAATGGAGGCATGAGTCGTCAGGATGGGGCATCGAGGCGTGTCTCCGACACCTCCGCGGACGACAGCGCCACCCACATCATGCACGTCGACATGGACGCGTTCTTCGTCTCCGTGGAGCTCCTGCAACGCCCGGACCTGCGTGGGCAGCCCATCATCGTCGGCCATCGTGAGGGTCGCTCGGTCGTGACCTCGGCCAGCTATGAGGCCAGACGGTACGGGGTGCGAGCCGCCATGCCGGTCTCACAGGCGCTGCGGCTCTGTCCGGGCGCGTACGTGCTCGAGCCCCACCACGGCCAGTACCGGAAGTACTCGGATCTCGTGATGCAGGTCTTCGAGTCGGTCACGCCTCTCGTGGAGCCGCTCAGCATCGACGAGGCCTTCCTGGACATCTCCGGCGCGATCAAGCTCATGGGACGCCCCATGGAGATCGCGCGGATCGTCAAGGAGCGGGTGTTCCAGGCGACGGGCCTGCCGTGCTCGGTGGGCATCGCCGCCACGAAGTACGTCGCCAAACTCGCCTCAGGGTTGTCGAAACCCGATGGTTTGCTCGTCGTGCCCGCTGCAGACACGGTGTCGTTCCTGCAACCGTTGCCGGTCGGTGCGCTGTGGGGCGTCGGCGGGAAGACGGAGGAAGCGCTCGTCGGGCGGGGCATCCGCACGGTGGGCGATGTCTCCACAACGCCGCTGTCCGTGCTGCAGCGCGCCGTCGGCGAGGCCACAGGCAGGAAGCTCCTCGAACTCGCGAGCGGCCTCGACCCGCGGGAGGTCACGACCGTGCGCCGCGAGAAGAGCGTCAGCCACGAGGTCACGTTCGACACCGATATCGCCGATCCGGCCCTGGTCCGTCGGGAGATCCTGAATCTGTCGCACCTCGTGGCCGTTCGCCTCCGCCGGGGCGGGTTCGCTGGCCGGACGGTCGGCATCCGCGTCCGATACGAGGACTTCTCGGTCGTCTCGCGCTCGCGCACGCTCGGCGAGCCGACCAACGTCGGACGACGCCTGTACGAGGAGGCGGTCTCCCTCTTCGATGCGCTCGACCGCAAAGGGCAACTCGTGCGTCTCGTCGGCGTCAAAGTCGAACAGCTCATCGACGACGCCGATGCCGTGTCCGCGCTGTGGGACCCCGACGAGGAGTGGCGAGACGCGGAAGCGACGATCGATCGCGTGTCCAATCGCTTCGGTGACCACGCGATCGCTCCCGCATCGCTCCTCGGCAAACCACGACGCCGTGGGCTCGGCCGTCCGGGCGACAGCGTGGGGCGCGCGGAGGACGGCTCCCAGGAACGTTGAGCGATCATCGTTGCCACGCGCATCCCTCCTTGGTGATCGAACACCTGCGGGGTAGCGTGGCAGCATGACGAATCTCGTGTTGAAACTTGCGGAACAGGCCAAGGGCATCGGCGTCACGGCGGCCTACGGGGAGCAGCAGGACGTCGACGGCGTGAAGCTCGTCCCCGTCGCCCTCTCGTACTACGGTTTCGGCGCCGGCAGTGAAGGCGATGCGGATGACGCGGCTGGCGGCGGTGGTGGCGGCGGACTCTCGGTTCCGGTCGGCGCGTACATCAAGACCCAGGACGGTTTGCGATTCGACCCCAACCTGATCTCGCTCATCGCCGTCGCCATCCCGTTCATCTGGGTGAGCGGCAAAGCGCTGTCGTCGATCATCAAGGCGCTCAAGAAGTAGCGGCCCGTCGCCGGGACTATACTCGGTCACATCACGGGAGTCCGGTGAACCGGGCTGAGAGGAAGGTATCCGCCTTCGACCGTCGAACCTGATCTGGATCATGCCAGCGCAGGGAGACCATTTCTCACTACCCGTGCCCTCTTTTCCACAACAGGAAGGGCACGTATCGTGTCAGCATCACTCAGCACTCCGGCGCAGTTGCGCGCCAACACCCGCACGCTCCGGTGGCGGGTCGTCGACATCGTCGTGGTCGCCGTCCTCGGCGTCGCGACCGGGCTCATCTTCTGGGCCTGGAACAGCATCGGCTACCTCTGGTACGAGGGCGCGAACGCCCTCACCCCCGGATTCGGCGGTGTCGCGACGGGCATCTGGCTCCTCGGCGGCGTCCTCGGCGGCCTCATCATCCGGAAGCCGGGCGCGGCGCTCCTCGTCGAGCTGATCGGCGCCGTCGTGTCGTCGCTCATCGGGAACGTGTGGGGCATCTCGACCGTCTACTCCGGCCTCGCGCAGGGTCTCGGCGCCGAACTCGTGTTCGCCGCCTTCGCCTACCGTCGCTTCGGCCTCGTCCCTGCGATCCTCGCCGGTGCGGGTGCCGGTGCCGGTGCGTGGATCCTGGAGTTCTTCCTGGGCAACATCGCGAAGGCTCCCGAGTACAACACGATCTACTTCATCACCGTCGTCGCATCCGGCGCTCTCCTCGCCGGCGTCCTCGGCTGGGCGCTCGTGAAGGCGCTCGCCTCGACCGGGGCGCTCAGCCGGTTCGCCGCCGGACGGGAAGCCCGCAGGGAGGTCTGAACGTGACGACCCGTGCAGCGGCACGTGTCACGGTCGACGGCTGGGGCTGGCGGCACGCCGGACGGAAGGCATGGGCGGTCAGCGATCTGACGTTCACGATCGAACCGGGGGAGCGGGTGCTCCTGCTCGGTGCATCCGGCGCGGGGAAGTCCACCTTCATCCATGCCCTCGCGGGCGTGCTCGGCGGTGCGGACGAAGGCGAGGTCCGGGGTTCACTGCTCATCGACGGCGTCGCTCCTGAACAGGCGAGGGGTCGGGCCGGTCTCGTCCTGCAGGATCCGGACTCGCAGGTGATCCTGGCGCGCGTCGGCGACGACGTCGCGTTCGGGTGCGAGAACCTTGGTGTGCCGCGCGATGAGATATGGCGGCGCGTCGGGCGGAGTCTGGAGGCAGTCGGTCTGGACGTCCCGCTCGATCACCCGACCGCTGCTCTGTCCGGTGGACAGAAGCAACGCCTCGCCCTCGCAGGCGTCCTCGCGATGCAGCCTTCGCTGCTCCTGCTCGACGAACCGACGGCGAACCTCGACCCTGCCGGGGTGTCCGAGGTGCGCGATGCGGTGGAGCGCGTCGTGCAGGACGGCTCATCGACGCTCGTCGTCATCGAGCATCGTGTCGAGGTGTGGCGGGACCTGATGACCCGCGTCATCGTGCTCGACCCGGCGGGCGGCGTCCTCGCGGACGGATCGCCGGAGCAGGTGCTCGACGACGTCGGTGAACGACTCGCGCGGGCCGGGGTGTGGGTGCCGGGGATTCCGCTCGGCATCGACCGTCGTGCTCGCCGCACGAGCGGCGATGCCGCACTCTCCACGGAGCGACTGTCGATCGGTCGGGTCCCGTCCGTCGTGGTCCAGCGCGAGCTCGACGTGTCGGTTCAGCGGGGCACCGCGACGGCGATCGTCGGGCCCAACGGAGCCGGGAAGTCGACCCTGGCGCTGACGCTCGCCGGGCTCCTCCCGGAACTCGCCGGCGAGGTGCGGTCGGCTGCATCGCTCGCGGGACGGAAAGGCGACCGGCCGATCGCATGGTCGTCCAAAGAACTCCTGACCCGCATCGGCACCGTCTTCCAGGATCCGGAGCACCAGTTCGTCACGAGCACCGTCCACGACGAGCTGGCGGTCGCCTTGCGTGCGCTCCGGTGGTCGCCGGTGGACATCGCGGAGCGGGTCGAAGCGTTGCTCGAACGACTGGACCTCGCGAGACTCGCCGGGGCCAATCCATTCAGCCTCTCAGGTGGTCAGAAGCGACGGCTGTCGGTCGCGACGGTGCTCGCCGCGCGTCCAGCCGTGATGATCCTGGATGAGCCGACGTTCGGACAGGATCGGACGAGCTGGATCTCGCTCGTGGAGTTGCTGCAGGACGAACTCGATCAGGGCATGACCATCGTGTCGGTCACCCACGACGCGGGAGTCATCGAGCTCCTCGGCGATCACGTGATCGCACTCGAGTCGATCGTCGATCGGGCGGTGGCGGCATGACCGCCGTCGCGAGCCGTCCCGCCACGGTCGTGCCCCAGAAGCCTGCGGTCCTCGACCGTGTGAACCCCGTCACGAAGGCACTCGTCGTCCTGCTCCTCTCGCTCCCGCTGCTCGTCACGATCGACTGGGTGAGCGCCGCTGTGGCGGTAACGATCGAAGCGATGCTCTTCCCGCTCGCAGGACTGACCGTCGGTCGGTTCCTGCGACGTTCCTGGCCGGTGCTGCTCTTCGCGCCGGTCGGCGGCATCAGCATGCTCCTCTACGGGAAGCCGGGCGGCGAGGAGTACTGGTCGTTCTGGTTCATCCGGATCACCGACAACTCGATCGAACTCGCCGTCGCGATCACGATTCGTGTGCTCGCCCTGGGGCTGCCGACGATCCTGCTCTTCGCGCGCGTCGATCCGACGGATCTCGCCGACGGATTGGCGCAGATCGTGAAGCTGCCGAGCCGGTTCGTCCTCGGGACGCTCGCCGGCGCTCGGATGCTCGGCCTCTTCCTCGACGACTGGCGGAGCATGGCGCTCGCGCGGCGTGCCCGCGGTCTCGGTGACCACGGTGTCGTCCGTCGATTCCTCTCGATGGCGTTCGTGCTCCTGGTGTTCGCCATCCGTCGGGGGAGCAAGCTCGCGACGGCGATGGAAGCACGCGGGTTCGGTTCGCCGACGAAGCGCACGTGGGCGAGGACGTCGACCCTCGGCTGGGCGGATGCCGTCACCGTCTGCGGCGCGGTGCTCATCATGGTCGTCGCGCTCGGAGCAGCCGTGATCGCCGGAACCTTCCGGTTCATCGGATCGTGATGTCGGAATCCCATGAGGCATCGATGGGTTCGGCGGCCCCTGTGCTGCTCATCGATGGCCGGTCGGGCTCCGGAAAGACGAGTCTGGCAGCCGACATCGCAGCGTCCCTCCGTATATGCACCGTGGTGCATATGGATGACCTCTATCCAGGGTGGGACGGCCTCGACGAGGGGAGTCGGTTGCTCGTCGAAGCCGTCCTTCGGCCTCGGGCCGCGGGGGAGCGGGCGGCGTGGCGACGCTGGGACTGGCATCGGTCGGAGCGTGCCGAGGAGTACGTCGTCGATTCCGCCGTTCCGCTGATCGTCGAGGGCTGCGGCGCACTGTCACGCGCCGCCACCGCTCTCTCCGACACCGCCTACTGGTTGGAGGCGCCTGCTGCGATGCGTGAGCGTCGGCTCGAGAACCGAGACGGGACGGTCGACTGGTGGCCGGGGTGGACCGCGCACGAGGACGCGTTCATCCTCCGCGAGCGTCCGTCCGAATCCGCGGATGCGGTGTTCGACGGTGCCGACCCTGCCGAGACGCTCCTCAGGAACGCGCTGGACGTCCTCGTGACCGGGAGCCGTGGGAGTCGATGGGCTCCGTGGGTGCTTCCGTGCGCTTCCTAGGACCGGCGAGCCTCACGCCCAGCCGAGCTCGTGGAGCCGTTCGTCATCGATGCCGTAGAAGTGGCCGATCTCGTGCACGAGCGTCGTATGGATCTCGTCCTTGAGTTCGTCGAGCGTCTCACACACGTCGAGGTGCGGTTCGCGGTAGACGATGATGCGGTCCGGCATCTCACCGAATCCGTAGCGGTCCCGTTCCGTGAGGGCGACCCCGTCGTACAGTCCGAGGGTGTCGAGGGTCCCATTCTCGGGCCGATCCTCGACGACGAACACGACGTTGTCGAGGCCGTCGATCATATCGTCCGGCAGCAGGTCGAGCTCATCGACGACGAGCGCTTCGAAGGCTTCGGTGTCGAGTTCGAGCATGTGGCCTCCGTGTCGGGGAGTCGTCTGTACTGAAGTGCCCCCGGCAGGATTCGAACCTGCGACCAAGAGATGTGAAGACCCCTCGATGACTCGGAAACGTGCCCCCGGCAGGATTCGAAACCAGCGACCAAGAGATGAGAAGACCCCTCGATGACTCGGAAACGTGCCCCCGGCAGGATTCGAACCTGCGACCAAGAGATTAGAAGGCTCCTGCTCTATCCCCTGAGCTACGGAGGCGGGCAGCACTCAGGATACCGCAGGTGGTCAGACGCCGACGCCGAACAGTCCGAGCGCACCGAACACGACTGAGACGGCACCGATCACGAGGGCGATGCTCACCAGCACGATGTGCACGATGAGGAACGGCGTCGCCTTCCCGGCCGCGTCACGTGCCCGGTCGTCTCGACTCACCCGCTTGAGGAACTGTGGCCAGACGGCCACGTTGAAGACGCCGTTGACGAGGAGCAGGATGGAGAGGGCGATGATCACCGCACAAGTCTAAACGGCGTGGTTCGAGCGACGGATCAACGGCTGCCCGGCGGCGAGCGTCGGACGCCCTGGATAGACTCATGCCATGAGTACAGCTGGGGACCGCATGGTCTGGATCGACTGCGAAATGACCGGACTCGACCTGGAGGTCGACGAACTGGTCGAGATCGCGGTCGTCGTGACCGACTTCGAACTGAACATTCTGGACCCCGGATACTCGGTCGTCATCAAACCGGATGCGTCCGCACTGGAGAACATGGGCGAGTTCGTCACGAACATGCACAAGACTTCCGGGCTCCTCGAGGAGATCCCGAACGGCGTCAGCCTCGCCGAGGCAGAGTACGAAGTCCTCGAGTACGTGCTGAAGTTCGTACCGGACGAAGCGAAGGCGCCGCTCGCGGGCAACACCATCGGAACCGACCGCGCGTTCCTCTCCCGCTTCATGCCGCGTCTCGACGCGCACCTCCACTACCGCAACGTCGACGTCTCCTCCATCAAGGAACTCGCCCGTCGCTGGTACCCCCGCGTGTACTTCAACGCCCCCTCCAAGAACGGCGGGCACCGTGCTCTCGCCGACATCCTGGAGTCGATCCGTGAGCTCGCCTACTACCGTGACGCGGTGTTCGTCGGCCTGCCCGGACCAACATCCGATGAAGCAAAAGCTGTTTCGGAGGCCACCGTGAACGCGTACGCCCAAAACATGTAATAGACTTCTTCAGGCGCTTGTACGAGGAACACTTCGAACAAGCACATGGTGGGTATAGCTCAGTTGGTAGAGCGCCTGGTTGTGGTCCAGGAGGTCGCGGGTTCAAGCCCCGTTACTCACCCCAAGTCGAGCAACACGTCAGAAGCCCCTCCGCGAGGAGGGGCTTCTTGCGTTTGAGAGTGTCGGTGTGGTGCGGCGTTTCTTGGAGGTCGCGGGTTGAACCCCTGTTCCTCACCCCAAGTTGTGCAACACGGCAGAAGCCCCTCCGCGAGGAGGGGCTTCTGACGTCAGCGGGACGCGTCATCACGATCCGATACGCTCACGCGTCCTCTTTCTCACGACGCAGATGCGAGACACGCAGCGCGTAGATGCTAGCCGCGACGGCGAGCAGGACGATCGCGCCCACCCCGAACCACAGGTTCGACACGCCCGAGGACGATTGCACGACCCAGGACTCGGTCGCGTACTGTGCGTCGATCGTGAGGATGCCGCCGAGCGATGCCGTGCCCTGTGTCAGGAGCAGCAGCGCACCGATCGCGATGGACAGCGCACCGGAGGCGACCATCCAGATCGAGTTCTCCCATCGGCCGATCCGGAACCGTCTCGGTCGCATCCAGGATCTGGTCCCCAGCTGGAATCGGCTCCAGACGAGCGAAATGACGCCGAGCGGCAGAGCCATGCCGAGCGCGAAGACCGCGAGCATGATGCCGCCGTAGAGGGGATTCGCGCCGGCCGCTGCGACGGTCAGGACGGATCCGAGGATGGGGCCGGCGCAGACTCCTGCGACACCGTAGACCGAGCCGAGGACGAACACGGAGACGGCGGAGGTTCCTTCGCCACCGGTTCCGCGGCGGATCCATGGAATGTCGATCCCGATGATCTGGATCGCACCGATCACCATCACGATGGCGGCGGCGACCGTCACGAGGACGGTCCGGTTCTGCGTCACGAGCGAGCCAAGGACGCCGGCGAGGAGACCGAGCGGCACGAGGGTGACGAGGAGGCCCGCATAGAAGAGCGCTGTGCGGCTGAGGAGCTTGGTGGGACTCGAGAACGCGTATGCGAAGAACGCGGGGAGGAGCATGACCGAGCAGGGGCTCAGGAGGGTGAGGATGCCTCCGAGGAAGGCACCCGCGTAGCCGATGTCCATCTAGTTCACCGATGTCTTCCGGTCGGCCTTCGCGAGTTCCTCGTCGATGACCTTCAGGAAGGCGCTGAGCGGTTGGGCTCCAGCGATCGGTGTTTCGTTCACCAGGAAGATCGGTGTGCTGGAGATGCCGATGTTCGTGCCTTCGACGTAGTCCGCCCGCACGCGTTCGGCGAGCTCAGGGCTGGCGAGGTCCATCGTGAAACGGTCGATGTCGGGGACGCCGACCTGTCGAGCGAACTCGATGAGCTTCTCGTTCGGGAGTTCTGGGTGGCCTCGTTCCGGCGCAGCCGCGAAGAGAGCGGTGTGGTATTCCCAGAACATGCCCTGTTCGCCAGCTGCGCGTGCAGCCACTGCGGCTCCGATGGACTGGTCGCCGAAGACGGGCAGGTCGCGCCATTCGAAGCGGACTGTGCCCTTGTCGACGTAGTCCTTGACGATCGTCGGGAGGGTGTCGCGGTCGAAGACGCCGCAGAACGGGCACCGGTAGTCGGCGAACTCGACGATGACGACCGGAGCATCGACGGCGCCCTGTGCGGTGACGTCGTCCGGGATGCGTCTGGCGAGGTTGAACGCGGGATTCGCCGTGTCCGAGGTTGTGCCACCCGCCGCTTCGTTGGGGTCGCTGTCACCCTGCGGCTGTCCGGCGATGATCGCGACGACGATGAGCGCTGCGACGCCGACGAGCGACGCCCAGACGAGCTTGATGCGAGAGCTGGGCGCCGCAGTGCTCGCTGATCGCTTCCGTGGGGTCGTTCGTGCGCGGTTCGGGCTGGTCGTGGTGGCCTTGGCGGCCGTGTTGGTTGCGGTGGCGTTGTTGTTGCCGTTGCTCGATCCGGAGGGGCGGGTGCGTTTGGTCATGGTGGTTCTGGGTCTCTCGATGTGTCGATCGTCGCCGTCTCGACAGGGCGCACGAACGTGTCGGGCGAGACCCTGGAGTCGTCGATCGGAACTGGTAGGACGGGTGTGGGCAACCGCGCCACGGCGAATGCTCCGCGGTGCGGTGCGGTGCGATGCGCGCGTGGCGTCCCGTCCGTCAGGTTCGTGAGATGCAGAGTTCCTGCGGCGTCGGCGAGGAGACATGGTCGCTCAGCCGTCGAGGAGTCGTGTCGTCCGGAGCCGATGCGGTCACGGTCTCGACGGTCGTCGTGGTCGGCGCTGTCACGTCCCACAGCGGTGCGGTACGCACGAGGTCAGGTTCAGTCGCGGGGCCGTCGTCTCGTCCTTCGCAGCCGGGGATGCCGAGCTGGTTGTCAGTCGGAACCGACGGGCTCGCGATCCGAGCCGTGCGCGCATGGATTGCTGGGCCATGGACTGATGAGGCCTGCGCGCTATCGGTCGTAACCGACTCGTCGCTGGTGCTGCTGCTGGTGCTGGTGCTCGCGGCGGTGCCGACCGACGCCGGTATGGACGAGCACTGCTGTCCGATCGCGCTCAGCACGAGCAGGAGGATCAGTGCCATCGCTGCGAGCAGGGGAGCGGATGCAGGAAGTGGTCTCCGCAGAGCTCCGTGTCGCATGTTCACCCCCGTGAGTCTTTCAGGCACTGCGTCGAAGTCTAAGCGACGGTGGGTCTGGCTTCCTGAGTGCATCCGTCCCTGAGCTTGTCGATGGGAAGGGGCACGAATCCGGAGTGTCCACACTTCGACAAGCTCAGTGACCGGGTGCCGTGTCGGTCCCTGAGCCTGTCGAAGGGTGTGGGCAGGGATCCGGAGCGTCCACACTTCGACAGGCTCAGTGACCGGGGCGGCATGGTCAGTGACCGGGTGTGGCATGGTCAGTGCGGCCTCAGGATCCGGGTGGACGTGTTCAGGGGCCGGCTGCGTCTTCGTCAGGTTCCGGGTGGGGTTCGAGGGGGTACCAGTCCGGGGGATCTGGTTCCGTGGTGAATACCTGACCACTCGGACTGATCCAGTGCAGCACCCCGTCCGGACCCGGCTCGAGGGACCAGTTGGTGTCGTGTTTGAGGTGGTGGTGCTTCGGACACAGGTGCGCGAGGTTCTCCACCTTCGTTTCACCTCCCTCCGACCACGGGACGGTGTGGTCCAGTTCGCACCCTTTCGCGAGGCGGTTGCAGCCCGGTGCTCGGCAGTGCGTGTCTCGGATCGCGAGGGCTCGTTTCATGTCCGCGGGTGGCACGTATCGTTCTCGACTGACCGAGAGGACCGTCCCGGTCTCCGGATGCGTCAGGATCCGGGTGAAGGACTTCGCGTGCACGCTCAGCCTGACCGCGGTCTCCGGGTCGATGGGACCGTAGCCTTCGAGGGAACCTGGTTGGTGCTCCTGGCCGAGGATCGTCATCACCGGGACGGTCACGTGGACGGTCGGGATGATGCCTTCCGTGATCTCCTCGATGCTCGGGAGCGGACGGGTCGCGGTGCGGGGTTCGGTGCGCAGCGGTCCGGCGTTCTGGGCAGGTGTGGCAATCGGCAGTGGCTCGGCGGTCAGGGCAGTCAGGGCTGGCTCGGCAGTCGGGACAGGCTCGTCGGACAAGACAGAGCCAGTCGCCAGGACAGGCTCGTCACGACGGTCAAGCATTGTTCTGTTCGGTGTCGGTGTGATTGCCCCTCCGTCCATGGACGCGGCGGGACGCGCTGGTACTGACTGTGCCGACCAGGTCGGGACCTCGTCGTCCTCGACCCTGGGAGTGACTTTGGTGGGCACAGCGATTGCCGTGGGAGGGCCAGAGGACGCCGTGATCCCATAGAGGAGGAGGCTCTGGGCGTTGTCGACCATCAACTGCGCACTCGTCCGCGGGTCACCGCGGCGTTGCGTGGCGGCGGTGAGGTCGGCGAGGCGGTTGTAAGCGGCGGTCGCGATGGTCGCCGTGGTGAGGATCGACAGCCACGACATCCCATCAGGTGCCGGAGACAGGGTCACGTGGCGGTCCTGCCTGGCCCGGTGATGCCGGGTACCGATGGTTTCCGGGTGGAGCTTCTCCCGCAGCTGCCGGGCGTACTGCTTCAGCTGTGCCGCGGTGCGGGTCTGTGCGAGAGGCAGGATCCGGGTCTCGAACTCTGCACGATCCGCCGGGTCGACATCCGCGAGCTGCTCCACGATCACCCGGGCGTGCCCGACCGAGATCGAACCCCCGGAGAGCGCGGCAAGGGTGGTGGGGAGGTGGTCGACGAGGACTTCGGACTCGGCGATGCGGTGTTGAATGGTGCGCTCCGGAACCCGCGTCATCGCAGACAGCTCCAGGTGCAGGGCGAGACGGGCGAGGTCCTTCGCCCGGGCCGGGGTCGTGCCGGGTGGAGCGAGCGTGAGCGCGGTGAGGTCGGACAGGCGGGCGGCCTCGGCGAACAGGGTGGCCTTGCGTGCTTCGGCGGCGGCGATGCAGACGTCTTCCGCGACGATCTGCTCGCCGAGGCTCGTGAGACGAGCGGCGATCGCGTCCGGAGTCGAAGGTATGTCCACTCATCAAGAATACCAAGGACCCGTGTTCTAGAACAGGGGTTCGAAGAATCTGTGGAGAACTTCTGCGCGACTGGACCCCACACTTCGACAAGCTCAGTGACCGGGACCGGGAGGCGCGGCGGCATTGTGAGGGCAACGCACTTCGACAAGCTCAGTGACCGGAGGCCGAGCGCCAGTACCCGGAGGAGGCGCGCACTTCGACAAGCTCGGTGACCGGAGGCCGAGCGGCAGCACTCGGAGGAGGCACGGACTTCGACAAGCTGAGCGACTGGAGTGGGGGCCGCCGCAGGTCGACGGCTCAGTGCCCAGGCGTGCCCCGCCCACATCTGCAACGGGAGTCGCAAAACCACATCATGGTAGCCTCGAAGAATATGTTTGCTGCGAAACGATATGAGAACACTCTCCCCATGGCGCTCGCTATGGGGATTTTTGTTTGACGGCGCCATCGATTTCCGGCGCCCGTGCCTGCAGCAACGATGTGAGCTCGAGCGAGCAACACAGAACGACATACGAAATCGGAGTGAAGAATTTGACGAAGCGAATCGCAATCATCGGTGCGGGTCCCAGCGGAATGGCTCAGCTGAGGGCTTTCGAGTCCGCTCAGGGCGACGGGCGCCCCATACCGGAGATCGTGTGCTTCGAAAAGCAGGACGACTGGGGCGGCCAGTGGAACTACACCTGGATGACCGGACTCGACCGCCACGGCGAACCCGTCCACTCGAGCATGTACCGCAACCTCTGGTCGAACGGCCCCAAGGAAGCCCTCGAATTCGCCGACTACAGCTTCGACGAGCACTTCGGCCGTCCCATCTCCTCCTACCCGCCGCGTGAAGTCCTGTGGGACTACATCGACGGTCGCCTGGAGCGCAGCGATGTGAAGAAGTACGTCCGCTTCAACACGGTCGTCCGCTGGGTGGAACAGGACAGCATCACCGGCACATTCACCATCACGAGCGAGGACCTCGTCAACAAGACGACCGTCGTCGAGGAGTTCGATGAGCTGATCGTCAGCACCGGCCACTTCTCCTTCCCGCACATGCCCGAGTTCGAGGGCATCGAGACCTTCCCGGGTCGCGTCTGCCACGCACACGACTTCCGTGGCGCAGAGGCGCTCGAAGGCCAGGACGTCCTCCTCATCGGCTCCAGCTACTCGGCCGAGGACATCGGCGTGCAAGCGCACAAGATGGGCGCACACTCGGTCACCATCAGCTATCGGACGGCGCCGATGGGCCACGACTGGCCCGCAGGAGTGGAAGAAGTTCCACTCGTTGTGCGCTTCGACGGAGCCACCGCTCACTTCGCCGACGGCACGACGCGCGACTTCGACGCTGTCATCCTCTGCACGGGCTACCTCCACAAGTACCCGTTCCTGCCGGCGGACCTCTCACTCGACTCGCGGAACAACGTCTACCCCGACGGCCTGTACAAGGGCGTCGTCTGGCAGGGGAACCCGCACGTCTTCTACCTCGGTGCGCAGGACCAATGGTTCACATTCAACATGTTCGATGCTCAGGCCTGGTTCGTCCGCGACGTCATCGACGGGACGATCACGCTGCCGTCCGCCGCTGAACGGCAGACCGACATCGACGCGTGGGTCGCGCGCTTCACGGCGATCGCATCGGTTCCCGACGAGATCCGGTTCCAGGCCGACTACATCCGGGACCTCATCGAGGCGACGGACTACCCGATGTTCGACCTGGACGAAGTCGTCGAGATCTTCCTCGCCTGGAAGCACGACAAGCACGAGGACATCCTCGGCTATCGCGATGTGACCTACCGGTCCGTGATGACCGGCACGATCGCGCAGACCCACCACACGCCGTGGCTGCACGAACTCGACGACAGCCTCGAGCGATACCTCTCTGAACCGGAGGGAGAGTCGGAGCCGTCCGGCCCGGTCACCGCGCGACTCGGCTGATCAAGGCCGGTCCGCCCGCGAGGCGGGTGGGTGCGCGCTGCCGGCGGCACCCGCCCGCTTCGTGTTTCGAGTGTGTTTCCAGACGGCCCGTTCCGAGCCGGGCGGCACCGTCGGCGAGTAGCCTGGAGGACATGCGCGAGACCCAGGCCCGCATCATCGCGGAACTCAACGTTCACCCCACCATCGACCCGGCGGAGGAGATCCGAACGCGGATCGACTTCCTGAAGTCCTACCTCACGACGACAGGCGCCAGAGGCTTCGTCCTCGGGATCAGCGGGGGCCAGGACTCCTCGCTCGCCGGGCGGCTGTGCCAACTTGCGGCGGAGGAACTCCGCGCGGAGAACGGCGATGCGGTGTTCATCGCCGTCCGTCTGCCGTACGCGGTCCAGCATGATGAGGACGATGCGCAACTCGCCTTGTCCTTCATCACGCCGGACCAGTCGATCGTCTTCAACATCCAGCGCGCAGTCGACGGATTCGAGGCGGAGTACGCCGATGCCACCGGCACGCGCATGTCTGATTTCGTCAAGGGCAATACGAAAGCGCGCGCGCGCATGATGGCGCAGTACGCAATCGCCGGCCAGCAGGGCCTGCTCGTCGTCGGAACCGATCACGCCGCCGAAGCAGTCACCGGATTCTTCACGAAGTTCGGCGACGGGGGAGCGGACGTCTTGCCGCTCAGCGGGCTCACCAAGCGTCAGGGGCGGGCGCTCCTCGAAGCGCTCGACGCTCCGGAACGCCTGTATCTCAAGGCACCGACGGCCGACCTCCTCGACGAGAACCCCGGCCAGACCGATGAAGCGAACTTGGGGCTCAGCTACCAGCAGATCGACGACTTCCTGGAGGGGGGCGCCATCGACGACGAAATCGCCGAGAAGATCGAAGCCCGCTACGTCGCGACCGAACACAAGCGGCAGGTGCCGGTGAACAAGTTCGACACGTGGTGGCGCCAGGGCTGAGGTCCTGCACGCAGACAGAACCGGCCGGTGCCCGAGGGCGCCGGCCGGTTCTGTCTGGCTCGCTGTCAGTTCAGATGGCTGAGAGTTGCACGTGGCTCAGAGCTTGCTGCTGGATGCTTTCGCCGCTCGTTCGGCTTCGAGGACTGCGACGTCGTCGATGATCCTCTGGGTCGTGCTCGTGTCGATCGGCTTGTTCGAGCGAGGCTTGGTCGCGGGCTCGATCTGTGAGCCCTGACCCGCTGGCGAACCCTGACCCACCGGCGAACCCTGGCCGGCCTGGGCCTGCGCATAGGTCTCGTGGTGCTGCTGAGCGACCCACGATTCCTGCTGCGCGATGAGGGCCTTCTCGCTGTCCGACGACTCGAACTGCCACCGCTTGAGATCGGAGTCGAAGACCTTCCGGGCTCGCGACGGCTTTTTGGTCCAGTCGATGAGGCGATCGCGGAACTCCTCGATCACGGGATCGAGCTCGTACCCGAAGGTCGCGGAGTTGCGCTTCATCTCGTGCAACTGGTGGTTGGCCCAGTCTGCTGCCGCCGCAGCGCCCTTGATGGGGCTGAGGCGGACGAGGATGTCTGCTTGGGCGACGGCGCGGTCGTTGAGGACCTGTTCGTGCGGGGTGAGCGAGTTCCACACGCTCGCCTCGGTCGCAGCGTCGATGAGGGCGGCGATCGCAGCATTCTTCTGCTCGCGGTCGCGCTGGTCCACGATCCCCTTGAGCGCACGACGGCTCACACCGGCGGCGAGGAGGACGGACACCACGACGGCCACGATGAACACGGCCGCAGCGAACAGCACGGGTCGTACCTCGGACGAGGTCAACCACTCTACGAAGTCATTCCACCACTGCATGTGCCGCAGACTACCCTCCGATGGGGTGCAGGCCGGGCCGACGCTCCGGGGTCACGGAGATCGATGCAGGGCTGTGACGGGCGGCATCCGTCATACGCGGAACGCGTCGACGGCGTCGTCCTTGGAGTGGAATCGGCCGAGCGGGAGATACGTGGCCGAGGCGACATGGAAGCGGCGTGCGACGAAGGACGTGTCGCCTGCGGCACCCAGCTGTTCGACGTTGCCGAGCACGCGTCCGTCGGGTGCCGTGATGCGCCAGTACCGGTGCCGGATGGCCGCTGCGACGGGAGCGTGAGGCGAGCGGCCCTGAACCGTGGTCTGCTGCTGCTGCTGCTGCTGCGTGCGTGCGAGTGCCGTCGGTGCGTGCGTCGCCTGCGTGCTTGCGGGGGCTGTTGTCGTCATCGTGTCCCTTCCCTGTGTGCTCCTGGTCTCACGGTACGACCGGCCACTGACATCGGCACGAGCGACGATCTCCGGCCTGACCAGGGTGGCGAGGAGCAGGCTGGGAGCGTGCCGCGAGCGGGCTCTGCGGGGAATGCCCGCACGACGCGAGCCGTTGTATCGTGAGGCTGCAGCAGCCGATGAACGAGGGAGACGCGATGACAGAGACCTATGTACTTGCCGGAGGATGTTTCTGGTGCCTCGACGCCGTGTACCGGAACCTCCGCGGCGTGTCCGCGGTGGTCAGCGGGTACACCGGCGGTTCCGTTCCCACGCCGAGCTACGAGCAGGTGTGCACCGGACGGACGGGCCACGCCGAGGCCGTCGCGGTGACGTTCGACCCGGAGGTCATCCCGGGCGACGTGATCCTCGACGCGTTCTTCACCCTGCACGACCCGACGCAATTGAACCGACAGGGCAATGACATCGGCACCCAGTACCGTTCCGCGATGTTCCCGGCCGATGACGCCCAGCGTGAAGTCTTCGAGGCCGCGATCGAGCGGGCCAAGGAATGGTGGGACGGCACGATCGTCACGACCATCGAACCGCTCGGCGAGTACTACGTCGCCGAGGACTACCACCAGGACTTCTTCGCGAAGAACCCGGGACAGGGGTACTGCCTGGCCGTGGCGCAGCCGAAGGTCATCAAGGTGCGCAAGCGGTTCTCGGAGTACGCACTCGCCTAAACGCTGAGCGAATCCGATGAGGAGGCTTCTCCGCCGGTCAGGCGGGGGAGCCTTCGTCGTTTTGGGGGTGCTCGCACCGTCGCTCGCCTCCGTCGTCGTGCTTCCTCCACAGCCGCCGCACTCGACGAGTTCTCCCCGGATGTCCCGATCCCCGCCCCCGGGCCCCGCCGGTCGACGAGGCTGGAGAAGCGCCCGGGAGCGCGACCGACTGGCACGGACGTCGTCTCCCGGGTGTTCCAGGAGGACCGCCCTTCTGGCAACCCTCCGGGAGGACACCATGGAAGACATCATCACCGTCTGCGGCAACGTGGCGACGCCGCCACGGCACTTCGTGGGACGAGAGAACGTGGACATCACGAGCTTCCGACTCGCGTCGTCACATCGCTACTTCGACAAGCGCAAGGACGCTTTCGAGTCGACACCGACCAATTGGTACACGGTCACCTGCTTCAAGTCCCTTGCCGTCGAAGTGCTTCGCAGCATCGCGAAAGGGCAACGCGTCCTGGTGACGGGTCGCCTCAAGATCCGCGATTGGGAGCGTGGTGACCGCACGGGGACCGACGTCGAGATCGATGCGGTGTCACTCGGCCTCGATCTCGCCTGGCAGCCACGGGGCGACCGCGACGGAGGCGAGGGGCAAGGTGGCGGCGAGCGGTCGGTGCGTGGAGCCGGGGACACGCCGGTTCCGGGATCACGATCCGACGACGGGCGGTCTGAACCGCAACACGGCGAAGGGGGCTGGGCGGTGGCGCCATTGGCGGACGGGGCGCCGGCAGAGTCGGGGTCTTCGTCAGAGCGTGCGGCCGAGCCCGTCTTCGCCGATTCGGGCGAACCGACGCCGTTCTGAACGAGTCGACTGGATGACGTCACGCTAGCTGAGCGTCGGGTGTGGCCGGAGCGGGATCCCACGGTTCTGTGGGGACGTCCCCGTAGACTGCTCCTCGTGCAGAACAGCTTCGATGGGCCGCTTCCAGAGCGCCGTGAACGACTCGTCCGTGTGTGGGGAAGAACTGGTCTCGCCGCCATCGCCGTGGCAACAGTCCTGCTCGTCTCCGCCTGCAGCCAGACACCGCCGGCACCGAGCCCGACGCCCACCGTCTCGCCGACGGAGACCGCTCCGGCGGCACCCGCACTCGTGCCCGGCGGAACTGCAGCGGAGAACCGCCCGTTCTTCGACGCCGTCAACACCGCGACGCTCGCGGCGAACAGCGCCGCTGACGGCCGAGCGTTCATCGACGGCCTGGTCGCCGCCGGTTTCACGAAGACCGACATGGAAGTGACGCCGGACACGACGAGCATCGATCTCGCCGCGGACTCCATTCAGTTCTCCGTCCGCATCGGCGACCACTGCCTCATCGGACAGAACGGCGCGAACATGGGGTACCACTCGGAGCTCGTGTCCGTCCTCGACACCGGGCGTTGCCTCATCGGCACGACCCGGCCAATAGACTGGTAAACGACATGGCTGAATACATTTACTCGATGGTTCGCGCCCGCAAAGCGGTCGGCGACAAACTCATCCTCGACGACGTCACGATGGCGTTCCTTCCCGGCGCCAAGATCGGCGTCGTCGGACCCAACGGTGCCGGTAAGTCCACGATCCTCAAGATCATGGCCGGCCTCGACACACCTAGCAACGGCGAAGCGAAGCTGACTCCGGGCTTCAGCGTCGGCATCCTCATGCAGGAGCCGGAACTCGACGAGACCAAGACCGTTCTCGAGAACGTCCAGGAGGGCGTTGGCGAGATCAAGGGCAAGGTCGACCGCTTCAATGAGATCTCGCTCGCGATGGCCGAACCCGACGCAGACTTCGATGCGCTGCTCGCCGAGATGGGCGTCCTCCAGGAAGCGATCGACGCGGCAGACGCGTGGGACCTCGACTCCCAGCTCGAACAGGCGATGGATGCACTCCGCTGCCCACCGTCCGACTCGATGGTCGTCAACCTCTCCGGTGGTGAGAAGCGACGCGTCGCCCTCTGCAAGCTCCTCCTGCAGAAGCCCGACCTCCTGCTCCTCGACGAACCGACCAACCACCTCGACGCCGAAAGCGTCCTCTGGCTCGAACAGCACCTCGCCGCGTACCCCGGCGCCGTGCTCGCCGTGACCCACGACCGGTACTTCCTCGACCACGTGGCCGAGTGGATCGCCGAGGTCGACCGCGGCAAGCTGTACCCCTACGAGGGCAACTACTCCACGTACCTGGAGAAGAAGGGCGAGCGCCTGCAGGTCCAGGGCAAGAAGGACGCGAAGCTCGCCAAGCGCCTCGCGAGCGAACTCGAGTGGGTCCGCAGCAACGCCAAGGGCCGCCAGGCCAAGTCCAAAGCCCGTCTCGCACGGTACGAGGAGATGGCGACGGAGGCCGAGCGCACCAGGAAGCTCGACTTCGAGGAGATCACGATCCCCGCAGGCCCGCGTCTCGGCTCCACGGTCCTCGACGCGAAGAAGCTCCAGAAGGGCTACGACGGCCGGGTCCTCATCGACGACCTCAGCTTCACGCTGCCCCGCAACGGCATCGTCGGCATCATCGGCCCCAACGGTGTCGGAAAGACGACGCTCTTCAAGACGATCGTCGGCATCGAACCGCTCGACAGCGGCGAGCTCAAGATCGGTGAGACCGTCAAGATGTCCTACGTCGACCAGACGCGAGGCGGCATCGACCCGAACAAGACGCTCTGGGAGGTCGTGTCCGAAGGACTCGACTACATCCAGGTCGGCAACCAGGGGATCCCGTCGCGGGCCTACGTGTCCACCTTCGGATTCAAGGGACCGGACCAGCAGAAGCGCGCAGGCATCCTCTCGGGTGGTGAGCGCAACCGGCTGAACCTGGCCCTCACGCTCAAGCAGGGCGGCAACCTGCTGCTCCTCGACGAACCGACCAACGACCTCGACGTCGAAACGCTCTCGAGCCTCGAGAACGCGCTGCTCGAATTCCCCGGTTGCGCCGTGGTCATCACACACGACCGGTGGTTCCTCGACCGCATCGCGACGCACATCCTCGCCTACGAAGGCACCGAGGAGAACCCGTCCAACTGGCACTGGTTCGAGGGCAACTTCGAATCCTACGAAGAGAACAAGATCGAACGACTCGGCGCAGACGCCGCCAAGCCGCACCGGTCAGCGCACCGCAGGCTCACGCGCGACTGAGCGCTCCGGCCGCCTCCCCGTCTCAGACGGGGAGGCGGCCGTTCCCGTTGCAGCGTCGCTCGACCGGAGCGCCGCACCGGACACGAAGGAACCCGATGACGAGACTCCACGTTCCCATGCCCCTCCGGTGGGGCGACCTCGACGCCTTCAACCACGTCAACAACGCGACCCTTCTGAAACTCCTCGAAGAAGCACGCGTTCGGGTGTTCTGGAAACCGACCGTGCCCGGCGAAGAAGCTCCGCCGACAGCGGTCATCGAAGCGCGCCTCGACGCCGACACCCTCACCCTCGTCGCGCATCAGGAGATCGAGTACCTCGCACCGATTCCGTACCAGCGGGCTCCGCTCGACATCCAACTGTGGATGGGCAAGATCGGCGGGGCGAGCATGCAGGTGAGCTACGAGGTGTTCAGCCCCCTCAGCGACTCGCCGCAGGTGTTGTACGCGAAAGCGTCGACGACCGTGGTGCTCGTCGACTCGAGGACGATGGCGCCCAGGCGCATCGGCGACGTCGAACGCGCCGCGTGGGAACCGTACCTCGAGGAGCCGGTGCAGTTCAGCAGGCGGTGAGGGGTCGGGGCGGGTCGTGGACACTTCGACAGGCTCAGTGACCGGGCCAGGCTCGGTGACCGGGCCAGGCTCAGTGACCGGGACAGGCTCAGTGACCGGGCCAGGCTCAGTGACCGGGCCAGGCTCAGAGCTCGGGGATGCGGACCATGCCCTCCTGGGCGACACTTGCGATGAGCACGCCGTCGCGGCTAAAGATCTTCCCGAGCGAGAGGCCGCGTCCGCCCGTCGCGCTCGGCGACTCCTGGACGTAGAGCAGCCACTCGTCGACGCGAGCCGGCCGGTGCCACCACATCGCGTGGTCGAGGCTCGCGACCTTGATTCCAGGTGTGGCCCACGGCACCCCGTGACGGCGCAGGATCGGCTCGAGGATCGTGTAGTCGCTCGCGTAGGCGAGGGCGGCACGGTGCAGCGTCGGCTCGTCCGGCAGCGCACCGATCGCTTTGAACCAGAGCGCCTGGTGCGCGCTGCGGCCGCCTTCGACCGTGAGGTAGATGGGGGAGGGGATGTGCCGCATGTCGAACGGTCGTCCTGTTCCCCAGGCTTTCGCAGCCGGGTGGTCGATGCCCTCGAGGAGCTGCGCCGCGGACGGCAGCGTCTCAGGAGCGGGTAGATCGGTCGGCATGTCGACCTGGTGCTCGGGTCCTGAATCGCTGCGCTGGAACGAAGCGATCATCGACAGGATGGGCACTCCGTTCTGATACGCCTGCGTGCGCCTCGTCGCGAACGAGCGCCCCTCATGGATGCGGTCGACCGCGAAGGTGATGGGCAGCTCGACATTGCCCGGACGCAGGAAGTAGCCGTGCATCGAGTGGATCGGACGATCGGGGTCGACGGTCCTCGTGGCGGCGACGACCGACTGGGCGAGCACCTGCCCGCCGAACACGCGGCCGTGCGGCATCCACTGCGAGGGACCGGTGTAGATGTCCTCGTTGGTGCGGGCGCCGGTGTCACTCAGATCGAGTGCGGCGAGGAATGATTCGATCGGGTCCGTCACGGGTGGTGCCTTCCGTTCATCGCTGGGCGACGTCTCGGGGACGACGGGCCCATCAAGTAGTTTAGAGAGCAGATGTCTACCTCTCTGAATCTCGCCGACGCACCCACTCGATCCGACCTCGCCGTCTTCGCGGCGCGCGCGGCCAGGCTCGACGACTCCGCGATCCGTCTCGTCGTCATCGGCCGTGTCCTCGCGGTCTCCGCGCCCGTGCTGTACCCGCGAGGGATCATGGACCGGTCTCCGACCATTCTCGGGATGCGCACGTTCGCGCTCGCCGAGGCGGCAGACGTCGACGTGGTCGTGACGCCGCAGGAGATCCTCGATCGTCTCGCCAGACTGGCCTCCGCGGAGGGTGAGGAACTGCGGATGCCGCTCCCACCGTCGTCGAAGGCCGTGAGCTGGGCCGGGCAGTCGGCTCCGCGCGGCGGTTGGGTGCAGGTCGGGGAGCTCGACACCGTGGCGCTCGAGACGGTGGCGAAAGAAGGCGCGGCAGAGATCGCCGCGGCGCTTCCGGAGGCTGCAGGGGACCACATCGTGCAGAAGGTGCGTTCCACCGTGTGGTCGCAGCCGCTCGCCGGAGGCCACGGTCTCCCGGCCGGCGCCGCCTTCGCAGCGGTCGGCCTCGGATTCCTGGGTGCACCGGAGTCCGCACGTGTCTTCGCTTCCGGTGCGTGGTCGCGGCTCACGACCGATCGGGGCCACGTGCTCGCGAAGACGGTCACGGGCTGAGCCGAACTCATCGGCCGACGCGAATCGGCGTCATCGACACGTCACCTGGCCGCCATCGCCCGTCCGGCGGTCCGGCCGCTGAACAGGCAGCCGCCCAGGAAGGTGCCTTCGAGCGCGCGGTAGCCGTGGAGGCCGCCGCCGCCGAATCCGCTTGCTTCCCCTGCCGCGTACAGCCCGTCGATCGGTGCACCCGTCGGGTCGAGGACGCGCGCATCGAGGTCGGTCTCGATGCCTCCGAGGCTCTTCCTGGTCAGCACGTGCAGCTTGACGGCGATGAGCGGCCCGGCCTTCGGATCCAGAAGCCGGTGCGGTGACGCGACGCGGATGAGCTTGTCGCCCTGGTAGTTCCTCGCGCCCCGGAGCGCGGTGATCTGCAGGTCCTTGGTGAACGCGTTGTCGATCTCGCGGTCGCGGGCCTCGACCTCCGCAGTGATTCGATCGCCGTCCAGCAGGACGTCCGGGCTGAGCTCTTGCATTCCTGCGATGAGTTCCGTGAGCGTGTCCGCCACGACGAAGTCGACGCCGTTTCGCTTGAACGCCTCGACGGGGCCGGGCGCACCCGGTGCGATGCGTTTCGCGAGGAGGCGTACGTCCTTGCCGGTGAGGTCGGGGTTCTGCTCGCTCCCGGAGAGGGCGAACTCCTTCTCGATGATCTTCTGGGTGAGGACGAACCAGCTGTGGTCGTGGCCGGTCGTGCGGAGGTGTTCGAGGGTCCCGAGGGTGTCGAAGCCGGGGAAGAGGGGGACAGGGAGGCGCTTGCCCGTGGCGTCGAACCAGAGGGACGACGGGCCGGGGAGGATGCGGATGCCGTGCTGCGGCCAGACCGGATCCCAGTTCGTGATGCCTTCGACGTAGTGCCACATGCGATCGCCGTTGATGAGGTTCCCGCCCGCGCGCTCCGTGATCGCGAGCATCCGTCCGTCGACGTGCGCCGGCACGCCGGAGAGCATCTCCTTCGGCGGGGTCCCGAGCCGTGCAGGCCAGGCCTTCCGCACGAGCTCATGGTTGCCGCCGATGCCGCCGCTCGACACGAGCACGGATGCGGCCGAGAACTCGAAGTCGTCGACGACTTCGCGGGAGGAGGAGACTCCGCGGGCCGCACGTGAGGGCTCCAGCACCGCGCCTCGCACGCCGGTGACGGCCCCGTCGGTGACGACGAGTTCGTCGACGCGGTGCCGGAACCTGGTGGTCACGAGTCCGCGTTCGATTCCCTCGCGCACGCGCTCGACGAACGGCGCGATGATCCCGGGCCCGGTGCCCCACGTGATGTGGAATCGCGGGACCGAGTTGCCGTGACCGATGGCGCCGTAGCCGCCGCGCTCCGCCCACCCCACGATGGGGAAGAACGAGACGCCGCGTTCGCGCAGCCATGCGCGCTTCTCGCCTGCCGCGAACTGGAGGTACGCCTCAGCCCACTGACGGGGCCAGTAATCCTCGTCGCGGTCGAAGCCGGCCGTTCCGAACCAGTCCTGCCTGGCGAGTTCGAGGGAGTCCTTGACGCCGAGCCTGCGCTGTTCGGGGGAGTCCACGAGGAACAGCCCGCCGAACGACCAGAACGCCTGGCCGCCGAGGTTCGTCTCCGGTTCCTGGTCGAGCAGGAGGACGCGTTTGCCCGCGTCGATCAGTTCTGCGGCCGCGACGAGACCGGCCAGACCAGCTCCGATGATGATCGCGTCGGCTGCGACGGGTGATGCTGGCATCCTGTGACTCCTTCGGCACTCGGGTGTGTCACCGATCGTAGAGCAGAGTGGGGCAAACGTCCCACATCAAATCGACGGTTGTCGGAAACCACGGGAGTGCCCGGGTCAGAGGAGGCTGTTCCTGGTCCTGTCGGTGTCCTCGAACGTGTTGACCATCGCGTGCGCCGCGCGCTCGAAGTAGTCCCACAGGGTTGCGGCGTGCAATGGCGAGAGGTCGAGCGAGTCGACCGCGGCCTTCATATGCTTCATCCAGCGGTCCCGCGCATCGGGGTTGACCGCGAACGGCATGTGCCGCATCCTGAGCCGCGGGTGTCCGCGCCGTTCGCTGTAGGTGCCTGGCCCGCCCCAGTACTGTTCGAGGAACATCGTCATGCGCTCGGCAGCGGGACCGAGGTCCTCCTCCGGGTACATGGGCTTCAGGACGGGATCGCCGGCGATGCCCCGGTAGAACTCGTCGACGAGCGCCACGAAGGTCTCGTGGCCGCCGATCTGGTCGTAGAAGCTCGTCTCGGGTGCGTCGCTCACGGTCAGGCCTTCGGTTTCTTGGTGTTCATCGCAGAGGGTGGGACGACCGTGTTCGGGCGCGTGCGCGGCGGGCGGGCGCCCGTGATGCTCGCGGCGCCCTCGAAGCCGGAGAGCACGATGCTGTTGAGCGAGGGGAGGTGGACGCCCATGTCGTCGATCGCACGCTTCAGGCGGCTGCGGAGTTCGCGCGCCACATCGTCCTTCGCACTCGTGCGCGTCTTCATCACGAGCCGAATGACGAGCGCGTCGCCCGAGATCGATTCCAGGCCCCACAGCTCGGGCTTGTCGAGGATGCGCGAACGCCACTTCGGGTCGTGCGAGAGATCGGTCGCCGTCTCGAGCATCTTGGCCTGCACGGCGTCGACGTCGGCGTCGTAGGGGATCGCCAGGTCGATGATGACGCGTGACCAGCCCTGCGACATGTTGCCCACGCGCAGGATCTCACCGTTGCGGACGAACCACAGCGTCCCGTTGACGTCGCGGACCTGGGTGACGCGGATGCCGACCGTCTCGACGACGCCGGTGGCCGGACCGAGGTCGACGACGTCACCGACGCCGAGCTGATCCTCCATGACCATGAACAGTCCGTTGAGGATGTCCTTGACGATGTTCTGCGCACCGAAACCGAGGCCGGCGCCGACCGCTGCCGTCAGGAGCGCGAAGGAGCCGAGGATCTCCGAGTTGAGCGTGAAGACGACCAGGATGATGGCGACGACGACGATGGTCACGTTCACGATGTTGCTGAGAACCGTGCCGAGCGTCCGGGTACGTTGAACGAGTCGAACGGCTGCAAGCGGCGAGGCCAGGAGAGACTGCGTGTCATCCACCTTGGCGTTCTTCTTCACCCCGCTGACGATGCGTCCGACGACCCGCCGGATCACATAGCGAAGTATCCACGCGGCGAAGAACGCACCGACGATGATCACGGCGATCGTGAGCAGTTTCCAGCCCGACGTCACCAGGAAGCCGAGCACGTTGGTCCAGATCTCATCCCAATTCATATGCGGTCAGTCTATCGACGGCACATCCGTGAACATGGGGAGGCTCCTGGGCATCCCGTGAGCGGCGGGTGTGCGACTCACGGACGGACGAGGCCGTTGCGGTAGGCGAAGATGACGGCCTGGACCCGATCGCGCAGCTGCAGCTTCATGAGCACACGGCCGACGTGGGTCTTGACGGTCGACTCCGAGAGCACGAAGTGCGCGGCGATCTCCGCGTTGCTGAGGCCCTCCGCCATGGCGATGAGGATGTCGCGTTCCCGCGGCGTCAGTTCGTCGAGCTCCGAGCCGGCGGACTCGCCCGTCGCGGCGTCGTTGGCAGGCAGTTCGTCGGCGAAGAGCTCGAGCATGCGCTTCGTGACGCGGGAGGACACCGCGGCATCGCCCGAGTACACGGCGCGGATCGCTGAGGTGAGCTCCGCCGGCAGCGCGTCCTTCAGGAGGAAGCCGCTCGCGCCCGCCCGCAGCGCCGCGAACGCGTATTCGTCGAGGTCGAAGGTCGTGAGGATGATGATGCGGCTGTCCGGTCGGTCGGCGACGATCCGCTGGGTCGCTCCGATGCCGTCGAGCCCGGGCATCCGCACATCCATGAGGATGACGTCCGGCTGCAGTCGTTCGGCCATCTCGATGGCCTCCGCGCCGCTTGCCGCTTCGCCGACCACTTCGAGGTCGTCCTCCGCGCCGAGGACGAGGCTGAAACCGAGTCGGATGAGCTGCTGGTCGTCCACGAGGAGGATCCGGATGGGTGAGGAGGTCATGTGCTGGTGCTCCTGGGAGTCGAAGGGACGGGTCCGAGCCTACGCGGTGCCGCGGGGCGGGATGCTGCGAAGATGCGGTGCTGTGAATCGGCCAGGGAATGCGCTCGGGCGAACGTCACGGACGCGCGGCGGACGGCAGGGTCGCGTGGACCCGCCAGGTCCGGTTGCCGACTGGGCCGGCCGCGACGGAGCCGCCCTGGAAGGCCACCCGCTCGCGGAGGCCGATGAGTCCTTGGCCTGCGCCCACCGACGGTGCGTCCGCGATCGCTCCGTCGTTCTCGACGATGACCTCGATCTCGGCCCCGCGGTTGGTGATCGAGACGTCGACCCTCGTCGGCTGTTCGCTGTAGCGGAGGGCGTTCGTGAGCCCCTCCTGGACGATGCGGTAGACCGCCAGCTGCACGGACGGGTCCTCGGTGGCGGGGCCCGTGGTCGTGAGTCTCGCGGGGAGCCCGGTGGTCCGGAACGTCTCGACGAGCGCGGGGATGGCCTCGGCGTCCGGCTGCGGCGTGAGGGGGGCGTTCCCCTCCTCGCGGAGCACGCCGAGCATCCGACGCATGTCCGTCAACGACGTGCGCGCGGCTTGGGCCACGGCGTTCATGGCGACCCGCGCGGAGTCCTGATTCTTCGTGGCGACCGCGCCCTCCGACAACGCGACGATGACGGTGAGACTGTGCGAGACGATGTCGTGCATCTCCCTGGCGATGCGTGTCCGCTCGCCGGCGGCCGCGAGCTGCGCCTGCTGGTCGCGTTCCCTGGCCAGCTGCGCCGCACGATCGACGAGTGCCGCGACGTAGCGCTTCCGGTTGCCGATGTTGATGCCGATGAGCAGACCGAAGAGGCCGAGGCCGGTGAGGCCGATGATCGACTGGTAGGCGCCGCCGGAGCCCATGATGCCCGCCCAGGGCAGGAACGGGGAGATGACGATGAACACGACGGTCCCGGCGAAGGCCAGCCAACCGTCCTTTGCGGAGCGATACACGGCGATGCTGTACAGCAGGATCGGCATCGCGAGGATGTCGAAACCGCCGTCGGGGGCCGCCGCGATGACGCCCATCACGAGCGAGACGCCGAGCATCAGCACCGGTCGATGGCGTCTGAACAGGACTGCAGCGGTCGTCACGAGGACGGCCACGATCGAGATGACGACCCGGTACGGGGTCAGGGGGGCCATGGTCCCGTCATCGAACACGAGCGCCGTGGAGGCCAGCGTGCCGAGCATCGTGACGAAGCAGTAGACGCCGGCGATGATCGAGTCCGCCACCCATGGATGACGGGCCCACCATTGCCGGATGACGCCGGGCGGCTTCGGCAACAGCAGATCCTCCTCCGACGGGGTGGTGTCCCGTCGGGGGAGGATCTGGTCTGCGGTCATGACTCCGATGCTACGCGTCCCGTCTCCGCAGCACGGCTCCGGCCGCGACGAGCCCGGCGACGACCCAGGCCAGGAGCACGAGGAAGCCCTGCCACGGTTCCAGCGCACCACCGCTCATCGGGGTGGAGAACATGGACTGGCCGGCGTTCGAGGGGAGGATCGTCGCGATGGTCCGCGCGACGTCGCCGGGGACCATCGCCGCCATGATCGGCGCGACGAGGACGAGGGCGAGCGATGCCCCGATCGCTCCGGCGCCGCTGCGCAGGAGGAACCCGATCGTGAGTGCGAGGATGGAGAGCAGCGCGAGGTACAGCGCCGACAGCGTGAGTGGTGCCATGGCGGAGCCGTCGACGGCGAGGCCGGCGGGCGCGAGGATCGGTGTGGTCACGGCGACCGTGAGCGCTGCGCCGACGAGACCCGTGACGAACAGTGTCGTTCCGACCACGAGGGCTTTCGCGAAGAGCGTCGACAGGCGACCGGGTGCGGCCGCGAGGGTGGAGCGGATCATGCCGGTCGAGTACTCGCCCGTGATGGCGAGGGCACCGAGCACCGCGGCGATCAGCTGTGCGAGGAAGACCCCGAACGTCGCGACCTGCAGGCCGACCGCCGCACCGCCTGGCCCGGCCACGGCGTCGTCTCCTGCGATCGACACCATGCTGACGGCCATGAGCGACCCGACGGCGAGTTGGACGAAGACGATCGTCGCGAGCGCCCACCAGGTGGAGCGCAGCGTGAAGAGCTTGATCTGTTCGGAGCGGAGCACTCGCGGGAATGAGACGGCTCCGGCGCTCGTCGCGCGAGCGTGCTGGGCGCGGTCGGCGGATTCGACGGCGTGCGCGACGATCGAGGCGGTCATCGTGCGGCTCCCGTCCGGTACTCGACGGCGTCGCCGGTGAGGCTGAGGTACGCGTCCTCGAGGGAACCGGACTTCGGCGTGAGTTCGTGGAGCACGAGGGCGGCGCCTGCTGCAGCGACGCCGACCTCGGCGGAACTGACGCCCGTGATCTCGAGCAGGTGCTCCTCGAGCCGGGTGATCGAGACGCCGTCGCGCGTGAAGAGCGCTGCCAGCTGGGTGGCGTGGGGGGTGCGGACCACGACGCTCGTCGCGGTCCACTGACGGAGCAGTTGGTCGATCGGGCCGTCGGCCAGGACGCGCCCGCGGCCGAGGACGATGACGTGATCGGCGGTGAGCGCCATCTCGCTCATGAGGTGGGAGGACAGGAAGACGGTCCGCCCTTCCGCCGCGAGGTGCTTGACGAAGGTGCGCACCCAGAGGACGCCCTCCGGGTCGAGGCCGTTGACGGGTTCGTCGAGGATGAGGGTGTGCGGGTCGCCGAGGAGCGCGGAGGCGATACCGAGACGCTGGCCCATGCCGAGGGAGAAGCCGCCGACGCGTTTGCCGGCGACGGACTCGAGACCGGTGAGGCCGATGACCTCGTCGACGCGTTTCATCGGGATGCCGTGGGTCGCGGCCATCGCGCGGAGGTGGTCGCGGGCGGAGCGGCCGGTGTGGACGGCCTTGGCGTCGAGGAGGGCTCCGACTTCTCGGAGCGGTGCCTTGAGCTGGTCGTAGCGCTTGCCGCCGATCGTGACGGTGCCGCTCGTCGGGCGGTCGAGGCCGACGATCATCCGCATCGTCGTGGACTTGCCGGCGCCGTTCGGACCGAGGAACCCGGTGACCTGGCCCGGGCGGATCGTGAAGCCGACATCGTCGACGGCTCGCTTGTCGCCGTAGCGCTTGCTGAGGTGTTCTGCCGTGATCATGTCTTCCACGGTACGGAGAACCCCTCCCGGGCGGATCGTGCCCGGGAGGGGTCTCGGTGGTGCTCGGGTTGGTACCCGGGTACTACAGGTGTTGCGTGAGGCTGCGCCCGTGATTACTCGGCGTCCTTCGCCTGAGCCTTCAGCGCGCGGTCGACGCCGGCGAGGCTCTCGACGACCATCCGACGGAGTGCGGGCACTTCGTTGTTGGCGTCGAGCCAGGCCTGCGTCTGGTCGCGGAGCGCGGGCGACGCGAGCGCGGCCGGGTAGAAGCCCTCGACGATGTACTCGGCGATCTTGTAGCTGCGGTTCTCCCACACCGTGGCGAGCGACGCGAAGTACGGCTCGACGAGGTCCTGCAGGAGAGCCGGGTCCGAGACGCGCTGGAAGCCGAGTCCGACGTTGCGCACGATCGCGTTCGGCTGATCGTCCTTGTCCACGACCGAGGCGAACGCGGCGCGCTTGCCCTCCGCCGTGGGGATCGTCGCGCGTGCGCGTGCGGCCGCCTGCTGACCGTTGGCCGTGTTGTCGGCCGCGAGCGCCGCATCGACGTCGTCCGAACCGGCCAGGCCGAGCAGAACGAGGCCCTCGAGGAGTTCCCAGCGCAGGTCGGTGTCGATCGTGAGGCCGTCGAGCGCGATGCTGCCGTCGCGCAGTCCTTGTAGCGCCGTGCCGTGCTCTGGCGTTGACGCGAGGGCCGCGAAGAACTTGACGAACTGGAACTGCGCGTCCGTGCCGGCCTCGGCCGCCTGGGCGAGTGCCCAGAGGCTGTCGCCGACGCGTTCGATGGTCGCCTGACGGACGCTTGGGGCCACGTAGCTGCGTGCAGCGAGGCCGAGCTGGCCGAGCGTGGTGCGGAGCGTCGTCGACTCCGTCTCCGTGGCGATGTTGCCGAGGACGAGGTCGACGTAGGCCGACGCCTTGGTCTCGGCGTCGCGCGTGGCGTCCCAGGCCGCACCCCAGACGAGCGAGCGGGCCAGCGGGTCCTCGATCGACGCGAGGTGTTCGATCGCCGTGGCGAGTGAACGCTCGTCGAGACGGATCTTCGCGTAGGCGAGGTCGTCGTCGTTCAGGAGGACGAGGTCGGGCTGCACGAGCCCCACGAGCTCCTGGACGTCGGTGCTGGCTCCGTCGACGTCGAGTTCGACGCGATGGCTGCGCACGAGCTTGCCGTCCGTGAGCGAGTAGAAGCCGATCGCGAGGCGGTGCGGGCGGAGCGTGGGGTAGTCGGCCTCCACCGTCTGCGTGACGGAGAAGGACGTGATGACGCCCTGGTCGTCGGTCGTGATCTCCGGCGTGAGCGTGCCGACGCCGGCCGTCTCGAGCCACAGCTTCGACCACTCGCGGAGGTCGCGGCCGCTCGTGGCCTCGAGCTCGACGAGGAGGTCGGAGAGTTCCGTGTTCCCGAACTCGTGCTTCTTGAAGTAGTTGCCAACGCCCGTGAAGAACGCCTCGATGCCGACCCATGCCGCGAGCTGCTTGAGGACCGAGCCGCCCTTCGCATAGGTGATGCCGTCGAAGTTGACCTGGACGTCCTCGAGGTCGTTGATCGTGGCGACGACGGGGTGGGTGGAGGGCAGCTGGTCCTGGCGGTACGCCCAGGTCTTCTCCATCGCGTTGAAGGTGGTCCACGCCTCGGTCCACTCGGTGGCCTCAGCGGTCGCGATCGTCGAGGCCCACTCGGCGAACGACTCGTTCAGCCACAGGTCGTTCCACCACTTCATGGTGACGAGGTCGCCGAACCACATGTGGGCGAGCTCGTGGAGGATCGTGACGACGCGGCGTTCCTTGATGGCGTCGGTGACCTTGGAGCGGAAGACGTAGGCCTCGGTGAAGGTGACCGCACCGGCGTTCTCCATCGCGCCGGCGTTGAACTCCGGCACGAAGAGCTGGTCGTACTTCGCGAACGGGTACGGGTAGTCGAACTTCTCCTCGTAGTACGCGAAGCCCTGACGGGTCTTCTCGAAGATGTAGTCGGCGTCGAGGTACTCGGTGAGGCTCTTGCGGGTGAAGATGCCGAGCGGGACGACGCGGCCATCGCTCGAGGTGAGCTCGCTGCGTACGACGTCGTACGGGCCGGCGACGAGCGCGGTGATGTACGAGGAGATGCGCGGGGTGGGCTCGAAGGTCCAGGTGGCCGCGCCGTCGGACGCCGGGACGGGCTCCGGCGTGGGGGAGTTGGAGACGACCTGCCACGAAGCCGGAGCGGTGACCGTGAAGGCGAAGGTGGCCTTGAGGTCGGGCTGCTCGAACACGGCGAACACCCGGCGCGAGTCCGGGACCTCGAACTGGCTGTAGAGGTAGACCTCGCCGTCGACGGGGTCGACGAAGCGGTGGAGGCCCTCGCCCGTGTTCATGTAGACCGCGTCGGCGTCGACGACGAGCTCGTTGTGCTCGGCGAGGTCGTCGAGCTGGATGCGGATGCCGTCGCTCACGACGGCCGTGTCGAGTTCGACGCCGTTGAGGGTGACGGAGTGCACGGTGCGCGTGATCGCGTCGATGAAGGTGGACGATCCCGGCTTGGCGGCGAAGCGCACCGTCGTGGTGCTGCGGAACGTCTCAGCCCCCGTCGTCAGGTCGAGCACGACCTCGTAGTGGGCGGTGTCCACGAGCGCTTTGCGCTCCTGGGCTTCGACGCGGGTGAGGTTCTCTCCTGGCACTGCTGCTCCCTTTGACTGGACGCGGATGGACGTGCGGACGGGTGCTTGTGGCGACCCCGGCACAATCGTCAAGCCTAGCCGAGGGGTCCGGGCCGTGGGAGGAGCCGACGCTGCTGTGGAGTGCCTGCGACTGCGGTGTGGGACGGGGGAGCGGAGCGCCGGATCGCCCGTAGGCTGAAGGAATGGCTACTCCTACGCGCGTCGAGTTCTGGTTCGATCCCTCCTGCCCCTGGGCTTGGATGACCTCCAGGTGGGTGGACGAAGTCGCGAAGCACCGCGACCTCGACGTCACCTGGAACATCATGAGCCTCGCCGTCCTCAACGAGGACACCGACGTGCCCGATGAGTACCGAGCCTTCTTCCCGCGCGCCCTCCGCTACACGCGACTCGTGGCGGCGGCGAAGGACCTCCACGGCCAGGAGGTCGTGAAGCCCCTCTACGACGCGCTCGGCAGGCGGATCCACCCCGGTGACCGCACCGACGTCGACGCGGTCATCGCCGAGGCGCTCGCCGAGGTCGGCCTGCCCGCGGAGCTCGGCGCCCTCTCGGAGTCCGAGGACCACGACCAGACGATGCGCGACAGCCACTTCGACGGCATCAACCGCGTCGGCCAGGACGTCGGCACACCCGTCATCGCGGTCGACGGCGTCGCATTCTTCGGTCCCGTCATCTCACCGGCACCCAAGGGCGAGCAAGCGCTCGCGCTCTGGGACGGCGTCGTCGCCGCTGCCAACTACCCGGGCTTCTTCGAGCTGAAGCGCAGCCGCACCGTTGGGCCGATCTTCGACTGAACAGGCGTGCCCGATGTGGATGCGCGGAGCCCTGATCCCACTCAATAGGATGGGATCCATGCGCATCCACATCGCCACCGACCACGCCGGACTCGACCTCAGTCAGCACCTGCAGGAACACCTGCGCGGCGCCGGCCACGAGGTCGTCGACCACGGTCCGACGAGCTATGACGCGCTCGACGACTACCCCGCGTTCTGCATCAACGCCGCCAAGGCCGTCGTCCGCGACCAGCAGGCCGGAGTGGAAGCCCTCGGCGTCGTCTTCGGCGGCTCCGGCAACGGTGAGCAGATCGCCGCCAACAAGGTGACGGGCGCGCGTGCGGCGCTCGTCTGGAACCTCAGCACCGCGGAACTCGCCCGTCAGCACAACGACGCCAACGTGATCTCGATCGGCGCCCGTCAGCACACGATCGAGGAGGCCGTCTCCTTCATCGACGCATTCATCGCCGAGCCGTTCAGCCTCGAGGAACGCCACGTGCGCCGCATCGCCCAGCTCGCCGAGTACGAGGCGACGGGCACGATCGCGGGCAAGGGCGTCGACGAGGGCTGATTGCTCACGAGGGCTGATCGCCCGAGCGAGTGTCGGATGTCAGCAATGTTTCGTGTAGATCAAAAGTTCAATACGTTCTGAAAGTTCTGTTCTTTTCACTAGAACTCGACTAGCTTCTTCCTTACAGTGGCCTCAACGTTGAGCCGGCACCACAGAGTGGGCTCAGGTCAAGGACGGCCGTGGGTCCACCCCTCGGCCACAGAGGAGAAGCAATGAAGCAACCTGGGATCGCGCTGCTCGCCGCCGCGTCAGCTCTCGTTCTCGCCCTCACGGGCTGCTCCGCCAGCTCCACCGGCGAGCGCGCCTCCGGGAACGGGACGCTCGTGTTCGCCACCGGTGAGCCGGATCACCTCACCCCCGGCCGTCAGACGGTCGCGTTCGACCAGGTGCGGAGCATCTTCGCCCCCCTCGTCGCGCTCGACGACAAGAACGACGTCACCTACGTCCAGGCGAAGTCCGTCACCTCCGACGACGCGCAGCACTGGACCATCACCCTCCGCGACGGCTGGACGTTCCAGAACGGCGAGCCCGTGACCGCCAAGAGCTACGTCGACGCCTGGAACCACACCGCGTACGGCCCCAACGCCTGGGAGAACAGCGGTCAGCTCGCCGGCATCCAGGGCTACGGCGACCTCAACCCCGCCGAGGGCGGAACGCCGACCGCCGAGACCATGAGCGGCCTCGCCGTCGTCGACGACCTCACCTTCACCGTCGCGCTCACCGCCCCGGACAGCCAGTTCCCGCTGCAGCTCGGCCCTGGCCAGACCGCGTTCTACCCGATGCCGGAGAGCGCCTACACGGACCTCGACGCGTACGACCGGAAACCGGTCGGCAACGGTCCGTTCGAAATGACCTCCGCATGGAAGGACAACCAGGAGTTCACGGTCGAGGCGTACAAGGACTACGCGGGGGCGGCCCCCAAGGTGCACGCCGTCACCTTCCGCTCCTACACCGATCAGGCGACGGGCTACACCGACGTCCTGGCCGGCAACGCGGACATCATCATGCTGCCCACGAACAAGATGACGAGCGCGAGCGCCGACTTCGGTGACCGCCTCCACTCGATCCAGGCGCCCGGCGTCGACTTCATCGGCTTCCCGCCGGCCGACGCGCGCTACCAGAACCCGGACGTGCGGAAGGCGATCTCGATGGCGATCCACCGCGACGCCGTCAACAAGGCGATCTACGGCGGGCTCTACCAGCCGGCCACCGCGCTGACCGCGCCCAGCATGGCAGGAACGCCAGAGGACGCCTGCGGCGACTCGTGCACCTTCGACCCCACAGCGGCGAAGACACTGCTCGCGAAGGCGGGCGGCTTCTCCGGATCGATGGAGCTCGTCTTCCCCGGTGGGATCGGGCTCGACAGCCTGTACGAGGCGTACGCGAACCAGATCCGACAGAACCTCGGGATCGCGGACGTGACCGCCAAGCCGAGCACGGACTGGGCCGAGTACTACGACAGCCTCGTCGCCGGTACCGTCCAGGGACCGCACTTCGGCCACTGGGGAGCGCTCTACGCGAGCCAGCAGAACACCCTCCGCGCGCTCTTCACCCCGACGGGCAACTGCCAGATCTGCACCGGCTACAGCAACCCCGCCGTCGACGCGCTCCTCCACCAGGCCGACGCGGCGGCGACGCTCGACGACTCCTACGCGCTGTACGCCGAAGCGCAGAAGGTCATCCTCGCCGACTTCCCGACCGTCCCGACGTTCTCGAACACGTACTCCTACGTGACGAGCGACCGAGTGAAGGACCTCCCCGCGGTCTCCGGCACGGTCATCATCCCGGAGGTGGCGCTGCAGGGCTGACGCCCGTGCTCGTCGACACCGCCGCACCCGTCATCGACACGCAGGACCGCCTGCGGGGCTAGGAACATCGTGACCTTCAGCACCACCTCAACACCCCGCACGGACGTCGGCTCGCCGGAGGACATCCTCCGGCGGGCGGGCGCCGTGCCGCACCTGGACGGCTTCCCACCCGTCGACGAGCTGTCGGCGCGAATGCGAGCCATCGCCGATGCGCATCCCGCCCTCGTCACCAGACGTGACATCGCGACGAGCCGACTCGGCGAGGCGATCGAGTGCTTCACGATCGGTCGCGGCGCCAACACCCATCTCATCGTGGGAGGGGTGCACCCGAACGAACCCATCGGATCCTGGACGGCGATCCACCTCCTCGAGACGCTCGTCGACGATGCCGCGCTCCTCGACGCGCTCGACGCGACCTGGCACATCGTGCCGTGCATCGATCCGGACGGCGCCAGGCTCAACGAGGCGTGGTACCCCGATCCGGCCGATCGCAACTTCTACGGGCGACACTTCTATCGTCCGGCGCCGAACGAGCAGATCGAGTGGTCCTTCCCCACCTCCTACAAGCTCGTGCACTTCGACCAGGTGCTCCCGGAGACCGCTGGGCTCATGCGGCTCATCGACGAGCTGGAACCCGACCTCTACGTCAGCCTCCACAACGGCGAGATGGGCGGCGTCTACTACTACCTCTCCCGCCCGGTCCCCGCGCTCACCGAGCTGCTGCACGCCATCCCCGCATCGCTCGGTCTGCCGCTCGACGGCGGTGAGCCGGAATCCCCGCACCTCGAACGGTTCGCGGAGGCGATCTTCGGCACGGGGACGATCGCCGAGACCTACGACTACTACGAGGGGCTCGGCGTCGATCCGACGACCGTGGTCGCCGGATCGTCGTCGAGCGAGTACGCGCACCGGCACGGTACCCTCTCGCTCATCGCGGAGCTGCCGTACTGGTCGCATCCGGACGCGAACGACCAGGCGCCGAGCCAGGAGACCTACGGCCACCTCATGGCCCGCACGGCCGATGCGATGGGGGAGACGGGGGTCGTCCTGACCGGTCTGCTCGAGCGGGCCACCCCGCATCTCACGCTCACCACACCGTTCCGGACCGCTTCGGAAGCGTTCGTGCCGATCTTCGCCGGGCTCCGCGAGTCGATGGGGCTCCGCGCCTCGCTGCCGGAATCCGCGCGGTCCGCGACGATCGCCGAGGTCTTCAGCTGCGAGGACCTCGTGCACTGCTTCCGGCTGCGCTACGGCGGGATGCTCCTTCGAGCCTTCGAAGCCGAGACGGCCGCGGGGACGGCCCCAGCAGAGCTCCGGCGGATCACCGAGGAGCTCCTCGGCCAGTACGAGGGGTGGCAGGCGGAGCCGAACCCGGGAGCCGCAGCATCGGTCATCCCCGTCGCGTCCCTCGTCGGGGTCCAGTACGGCGCCGTCCTCGCCGCAGCCGCCGTCCTCGTGCGCCGGCCCGGAACGGAAGCCGCCGGATGAGGTTCGCGGCGAGGTTCGCCGCACGGTTCGGCGGCCTCATCGTCGTCTTCGTGGGCGTCACCCTCATCATCTACCTCATGGTGTTCGCGTTGCCGGGAGATCCCGTGCGCGCGCTCGGCGGCGATCGGCCGTTGTCACCCACCGCCATCGAGGTCATCCGCGAACGCTTCCATCTGGACGAGCCGGTGCTCCAGCAGTACCTCCGGTACCTCGGCGGGCTCTTCCAGGGCGACTTCGGGGTGAATTTCTCGGGCCGGCCGGTCGCCGAGCAGATGGCGGCGCGCTGGCCCGTCACGATCACGCTCGCGCTGACGGCCTGGTGCATCGAGATCGTTGTGGGCCTCGGGCTCGGTGTGCTCGCCGCGCTCAAGCAGGGCACGATCATCGACCGCGCGATCCTCTGGTCCACGATCCTCGCGAGCGCCATCCCGGTCTTCGTCGTCGGATCGATCGCCCAGCTCGTCTTCGGGGTCAGGCTCGGCTGGTTCCCCGTGGCGGGGACCTCCGCCGGCTGGCCGACCGCCTACGTGCTGCCCGCCGCCGTCATCGCGCTGTTCGGGCTCGCCGCGGTCGCCCGGCTCATGCGCGGCAGCATCCTCGAGAACCTGAACGCGGACTTCGTGACGATGGCGCGGGCGAAAGGACTTCCGGAGTCCCGCGTCGTCGGCGTCCACGTCATGCGCAACTCGCTCATCCCGGCGTCCACCTACCTGGCGACGGATCTCGGCTACCTGTTCGGAGGGACCGTCATCATCGAAGGCATCTTCAACCTGCCCGGCATCGGGAACCTGCTCTTCCAGGCGATCCGCGCGCACGAGGGACCGACGATCGTCGGCGTCTCCACCGCGCTCATCCTCGCGTTCCTCCTGACGAGCATCGCCGTGGACTTCATCCAGGCGGCCCTCGACCCGCGGGTGCGACGTGGCTGACCGGATCGTGCAGCCGTCGCCCGGCCCTCGGCCGACGCCGCCGCAGACGACGAGTCAGCCCATCGCAGCGAGGAACCCGTGGAGGGCGGCGAGACGCAGTCCCGGGTTCATCGTGCCGGCCGTGGTCATCGTGCTCCTCATCGCCATCGCGATCGTGCCGGGCTTCTTCGCCGGGCTGTTCGGCAATGGCGATCCCCGCGCCTGCGCTCTCGACATGAGCGGTCAGGGGCCTACCGCGGGACACCTCTTCGGCTTCGACCTGCAGGGCTGCGACGTCTACGCGAACGTCATGTACGGGACGCAGGCCTCCCTCAGCGTGGGGATCCTGACGACCGTGCTCGCCGGACTCCTCGCGGTCGTCGTCGGAACGATCGCCGGCCTCTCCTCCGGTTTCCTCGACTGGGCGCTGTCCCGCACGACCGACGTCTTCCTCGGCTTCCCGTTCCTGCTCGGCGCCATCGTCGTCCTCACGAGCGTCGGACAACGGAGCGTCCTCACGGTCTCCCTCGTGCTCGCGATGTTCGGCTGGCCCATCATGGCGAGACTCGTGCGCAGCCAGGTGCGCGGCACGAAGCAACGCGACTACGTGCTCGCGGCCCGCACCATGGGCCTCGGTCGCTGGCGCGTGGTGACGAAGTACATCCTGCCCAACTCGCTCGCGCCCGTCCTCGCGATCGCCACCGTCACGGTCGGGTCGGTCATCGTTGCTGAGAGCTCCCTGACCTACCTCGGGATCGGCCTCGAAGCGCCGGCGATCTCCTGGGGTCTGCAGCTGGCGAGCGCGTCGAGTCAGTTCCAGAACAGCCCTCACCTGTTGATCTTCCCCTCGATCTTCCTCGCGGCGACGGTGCTCAGCATCATCTCGCTGGGGGACTGGCTGCGGAAGACGCTCGACCCGAGGAGAGCGCAATGACGAGGGAGACGCGAGCCTCGGCGGCCACCGCCCGGAGCTTGGATAGGCTGACGCAATCGGCGCACCGCGCGAGCGGAGAGGACGAATCGGACCACATGGCGAAGTCACAGGACCAGACGAACGACGAGCAGGACCCGACCCGATCGGAGGACACAGCCGTGTCCCGTCGGGAGGAGCAGCGCAGGCAGTTCGCCGAGGACTTCAGCCTGACCTGGGAACAGGCGGGAAGCCCCAGGATGGACGGCCGCATCCTCGGGTACCTCATGGTCATGGAGGAGCCGTTCATCTCCTCCGCCGATCTCGCAGCGGTCCTGCAGGCGAGCGCCGGATCCGTCTCGATGTCGACACGTCGGATGGTCGACGCCGGGTTCATCCGACGGCACGTCGTGCCGGGGGACCGCAGCCACTACTTCCGCGCAGATCCGGACCCGTGGGGCAGCTTCCTCGCGGGGGAGCGCCGCTACCTCAACATGGAGCGCGACGTCATCGAGGCGGCGCTCGCGGAAACGGCCGAGCACGAACTCGCGGCGCGGGCCAGACTCACGAACGCGCGGGACTACATGGTGTGGTTGGCCGCATACCACCACAAGATGCTCGACGATTGGGAAGCCTACAAAGCGGGACGTGCGACGCCGCCCGCGGAGGAGTCGTCGTGAGCGGCGCTGACGGTCCGCTCCTCGAGATCCGCGGTCTCCACGTCACGTTCGACGTTGACGGCGAGACGTCGACGGCGGTCGAGGACGCATCGATCTCCGTCGAGCGCGGCGAGGTCGTCGCGGTCGTCGGCGAATCCGGGTCAGGCAAGAGCGTGACGGCGATGAGCGTCCTCGGACTGCTCGCGAAGAATGCGACGATGTCCGGTGAGGTCCGCTTCGACGGCATCGATCTCCGGGCGCTCGCCCCCGCGGAACTGCGTGCACTGCGAGGGGGTCGGATCGCGATGATCTTCCAGGACCCCGCCGCGGCCCTCAACCCGGTGTTCACGATCGGCTTCCAGATCGCCGAGTGCGTCCGCCTGCGCACGCCGGGGCTCAGCCGCGCGGCCGTGCGGGAGCGCGTGATCGAGCTGCTCGAGCTCGTCGACATCCCTGAACCGGCCAGACGACTCGGCCAGTACCCGCATCAGCTGTCCGGCGGCCAATGCCAACGCGTCGTGATCGCGATGGGACTCGCGAGCGATCCGGAACTGCTCATCGCGGACGAACCGACGACCGCCCTCGACGTGACCGTGCAAGCGGAGATCCTCGACGTGCTCCGGCGCATCCGTGAACGCTACAACGGGAGCATCCTCGTCATCACCCACGACATGGGCGTCGTCGCCGACATCGCCGATCGTGTCGTGGTCATGCGTGACGGCCGGATCGTGGAGACCGACACCGCAGCCGCGCTGTTCGCCTCGCCGTCGGCGACGTACACGAAGGCGCTCCTCGCGGCCGTGCCGAAACTCGGTGCGCGGACCGGCGACCGCATCGCTGGTGTCCCTGCCGGCCCCGAGAACGTTCGGCCCTCGGATGCGGTGCTCGTGCTGCGCGACGTCGTCGTCGAGTACGGCTCCCGCCTGTCCGGTCGTTCCCGTGCGCTCGACGGCGTGAGTTTCGACGTGCGCGCCGGCGAGATCCTCGGCCTCGTCGGGGAGTCGGGGAGCGGCAAGACGACGGCTGCGATGACAGCGCTCGGGCTCGTGAAGCCCACGAGTGGCTCGGTGCGGATCAACGGGATCGATGCCACTCGGGCGGGTCGACGGGAACTCGCTCTGATGCGCCGCGACATCGGCGTCGTGTTCCAGAACCCCGCGACATCCCTCAACCCCCGCTACTCCGTCGCCCAGTCGGTCGGCGAGCCGCTCGCCGTCCACCGGAAGCTCCGCGGGTCGGCACTCGACGACCGCGTCGACGCCCTCCTCGCCGCCGTCGGCCTCCGGGGGGATGGCGGAACCGGTACCCGCACGAACTCTCCGGCGGTCAGCGCCAGCGCGTCGCGATCGCCAGAGCCGTCTCCTTGGAACCGGCGCTGCTCATCGCCGACGAACCCACGAGCGCCCTCGACGTCTCCGTCCAGGCGAAGGTCCTCGACGTCTTCCGGGCGCTCCAGGCGCAACTCGGCTTCGCGTGCCTCTTCGTCAGCCACGACCTCGCGGTCGTCGAGAGCCTGTGCGACCGAGTCGCGGTGATGAGCCGGGGCGAGATCGTCGAGTCCGGCAGCCGGGACACCGTGCTCGGCGCCCCCACCCACCCCTACACGCGGAAGCTCATCGCCTCGGCGCCCGTCGCCGATCCGGTGGAGCAGCGAGCGCGTCGCCTCGCCAGACTCGCGGGATGATGGGAGTGCACGCGAGCGTGCTTGCAGGAGAGAACCAGCAGAGAGAGGGCCAGCGTGCCTGAAGGACATTCCGTACATCGCATCGCCAGGCAGTTCCGCCAGAACTTCGTGGGCAAACAGGTCACCGTCTCCTCACCGCAGGGCAGATTCGCGGAAGGGGCCTCCGTCCTCGACGGACGCACCGTGACGAAGGTCATGGCCGTCGGCAAACAGATGTTCATCGAGTTCGACGAAGGGGTCTGGCTGCGCGTCCACCTCGGCTTGTACGGGGCCTGGGACTTCGCGGGGGAGATCCAGTCCGATCCGACGATCGCCTCGGCCAACGGTCGCATGGGCCAGACGAACCAGCGCGGAACGGTCCTCGACGAAGTGATCCACGACGTCGACGGCGAGAACTCCGTGCACAGCATCGGAGCGCCCCGTCGAGCGCGAGTGCGGATGTCGGAGCAGACGAAAGCGCTCGATGAGACCGATGAGACCTTCCCACCCGAGCCCGTCGGCCAGGTCCGGGTGCGCCTGCTCACCGACACCACCGTCGCGGACCTCCGCGGCCCGACGGCGTGCGAGGTCATCGACGACGCCGGCGTCCAAGCCGTCATCGACCGCCTCGGGCCGGACCCGCTGCTCGACCCGAGCGACGAAGCCGGCGAACGGTTCGTGACGCGCGCCCACAAGAAGGCGACGCCCATCGGCCTCCTCCTCATGGACCAGCAGATCGTGAGCGGCATCGGCAACGTGTACCGGGCGGAACTGCTGTTCCGGGCGAAGCTCGACCCGCACACGCCCGGCAAGAACGTGCCCGTCGACGTGCTGCGCGCGATCTGGCGGGACTGGTCGACGCTCCTCGGGATCGGCGTCCAGACCGGTCAGATGATGACGATGGACGACCTCGAACCCGATGAGTACCGCCTTGCGATGGCGAACCGCGCAGACCGCCACTGGGTCTACAAGCGCGAAGGCCTGCCGTGCCGCGTCTGTGGAACCAACATCCTCCTCGAAGAGATGGGCGCCAGGAAGCTGTACTGGTGCCCCACCTGCCAGCGCTGAGAGAGCCACGCACATGAGACAGAACCCCAGTTTCGTCCTCGGCGACGTCACCGAGCTCCGCAGACTGATCGAACGGAACCCGTGGGTGACGATCGTCAGCGGCACTGACGACGGACTCGTCGCCTCCCACTACGCCGTCGTCCTCGACCCCGACCGTGACGACCTGACGATCCTCGGCCACGTCGGACGACCCGACGAGGCGATCCATGGACTCGGCGAGCGCGAGATCATGGTCGTCGTCCAAGGACCGCACGGCTACGTGTCGCCCGGTTGGTACGACGCCGAGCCGGCCGTCCCGACGTGGAACTACGTCGCCGCGCACCTCACGGGCGTGCCGGAGATCCTCTCCGCGGAGGAGAACTACGCCGTGCTCGGGCAGCTCGTCGAACACTTCGAAGCCCGGATGCCGGAGCCGCGACTCATGGAGGGGACGCCGGCGAACGCCGAGTACGCGCAGCGCATCAGCTCGGGGACGGTCGGCTTCCGCCTCACCCCGACGAAGGTCGTCGCGAAACGGAAGCTCAGCCAGAACAAGCCGGACGAGACCGTCGAACGCATCATCCTCGAACTCGAACAGGGCGAGCACTACCGCAACGCGGAGCTCGCCGCCGAGATGCGCAGGGCACGTCGGTGACGGGGAGCCAGCAGAGCGCGCCACCGACCACCGTCCTCGCAGGCGTCCGCTTGTCCGGTCCCCGCCTCGGAGGGCGGTCGGGGGAGCATCCCGTGGACCTCGTGATCCGTGACGGTGCGATCGCCGACATCGTCGCGGCCGGTGACGCGCCCGCGGCCGACGTCCGCATCGACGCCGACGGCGGCTACGTGCTCCCGGGGCTGTGGGACCACCACGTGCACTTCACCCAGTGGGCGCAGACCTCCCGGCGCGTCGACCTGTCGTCGGCCCGATCCGCCGTCGAAGCCGCAGCCCTCGTGGCAGCGCGTGCAGAGCTCGGCGCCGGCCGGATCGAAGGCGCCCTCTTCCGCGACGGACTCTGGCCGGACGCACCGCACCGTGCCCTGCTCGACGCCGTCGCGCCGGGCCGTGAAGTCGTGCTCGTGAGCGCAGACCTCCACTGCTGCTGGCTGAACAGCGCCGCGCTCGCGGCCGTCGGCAGATCGGACCACCCCACCGGACTGCTCCGTGAAGAGGAGTCGTTCGCCGTTCTCAAACAGCTCGACAGCGTGCCAGACGCCGTCTCCGACGTCTGGGTGTCCGATGCCGCCGATGTCGCCGCATCACGTGGCGTCGTCGGCATCGTCGATCTCGAGATGCGCTGGAACGCGTCCGACTGGCTCCGCCGTGTCGGGAACGGGACGACGTCGCTCCGCGTCGAGTTCGGCATCTACACGGAACACCTCGAACGCGCGATCGCGGAGGATCTCTCGAGCGGCGTCGCGATCGCCGGGACCGACGGCCTCATCGAGGTCGGACCGTACAAGGTGATCACCGACGGTTCGCTCAACACGCGGACCGCATACTGCGACCACGCGTACCCGGGTCTCGACGGCCACCGCGACGCCCACGGCCTGCTCACCGTCGAGCCGGAACGACTCGTCGACCTCCTCCGCATCGCGACGGGCGCAGGTCTCCGGAGCGCCGTGCACGCGATCGGCGACCATGCGAACGCCCTCGCGCTCGACGCGATCGAAGCGACCGGAGCACGCGGGACGATCGAGCACGCCCAGCTCGTCCGACTCGCCGACCTCGAACGCTTCGCCAGACTCGGCGTCGCCGCGAGCGTCCAACCGGAGCACGCGATGGACGACCGCGACGTCGCCGACCGCCATTGGGCCGGCCGCACCGATCGTGCCTTCGTCCTCCGGAGCCTCGTCGACGCCGGTGTGCAGCTCCTCCTCGGCTCCGACGCGCCCGTCGCGCCCCTCGACCCCTGGGTGTCGATCGCGGCAGCGGTCGGGCGCACGAGGGACGGCCGCGAGCCGTGGCACCCCGAGCAGGCGTTGACCGTGGAGGAGGCGCTCGCCGCGTCCACCCGCGGCGCCACCGACCGGGTCGGGATCGGAGCGGTCGCGGACCTCGTCGTCGTCGGCCACGACCCCTTCACCAGCACGATCGACGAACTGCGCACGATGCCGGTGCACACGACGCTCCTCGGCGGCCGCGCAACGTACGGGGGTTAACCCCCGAATGCATCCGGGCGGTCGTCGGATGTGGCGGGAAGCGGCCTCCGGCCACGCTGGAAGCATGTCAACCGGAACGATGCCGCCGAACAACGCGCAGCCACCAACCGCCGAATCCCAGAACCCTGTCGCACAGAACCCTGTCGCACAGCCCCCTGTCGCACAGCCCCCTGTCGCACAGCCCCCTGTCGCACAGCCGACCGAATCGCTCTTCACCACAGACCAGAGGATCATGGACCCCATGCAGCCGGAGACCGTGGGCGAGGCGAGCTGGAGCCCCGCTCCCGTCGTACCGCGCCGCCGCGAGCACTACGGGTCGCTCTGGCGCGCCGTTCCCGGCGAACTCCTCTTCCTCCTGCTCACCATGCCGATCGCGATCGTGGGCATGTCCGTCGTCTCCAGCGTCTTCTTCACCGGCGTCGGACTCGCCGTCCTCGGCATCGGGATCGTCGTCATCATCGGCTCGCTCTGGGTGTCGCGGTTCTTCGCCGAGACCGAGCGAGTGCGACTCCGGACCACGGGCCTGCCCGCCATCGCCGCCCCCATGTGGGAGAAACCGAGCGCGCAGCCCGAAGGCGCGCTCATGCGCCTCCTGCGCCCACTCGCCAACGCGCGCTGGTGGCTCGCCCTCGTGCACACCTTCATCGTCAACCCCGTCGTGTCCATCACGACGTGGACGCTCACGATCGCCTGGGCCTCGGTCACGCTGAGCGGCCTCACCTACTGGTTCTGGTCCGTGTGGATTCCGGAGGGCGACACCCCGTGGCGCCTGCACGAGGTCATCTGGCGGTGGGCGATGCCCGGAACACCGTTGCCGGCCGATCCCGCGCTCGCGCAGAACCTGTTCTACGTGGTCCTCGGCTTCGTCTTCCTCGCGACGCTCCCGTTCGTCACCCGCGGACTCTCCCTCGTCCACTGGTCGATCGCCCGCGGCATGCTCGGTGCATGGCGCTCCGAGTCGCTCCGTGCGGAACTCGTCGAAGTCGAAGCATCGCGAACCGCGGCGCTCGCCGCCGAGGACACCTCGATCCGCCGGCTCGAACGCGACATCCATGACGGACCGCAGCAGCGCCTCATCCGCCTGCAGATGGACATCGCTGCCGCCGAGCGACGCATCGACACCGACCCGGAGGCCGCTCGCACGCTGCTCACGGAAGCCGGAACGCACGCCAGGGACGCGCTCGACGAACTCCGCGCCCTGTCGAAGGGGTTGGCCCCGCCGCTCCTGCAGGACCGTGGCCTCGTGCCCGCCCTCGAATCGCTCGCTGCCCGGAGCACTGTGCCGACGTCGAGTCACCTCGAATCGCTCGCGGCGCTGCAGCTGCCGTCCGAGATCGAACGCAGCACGTATTTCGTGGTCGCCGAACTCCTGACGAACGTCGCGAAGCACTCCGGTGCGAACCGGGCGTTCGTCGCCGTCTCCCCGGCGGTCGGCGGACGGAACGGCGAACCGGTCATCGTCGTGACCGTCTCCGACGACGGTCGTGGCGGGGCGGCGCCGGTGCTGGGGCACGGGCTCGCGGGGCTCGACGAACGGGTGAGGGGCCTCGCGGGCACGCTGACGGTCGACAGCCCCGTCGGCGGCCCGACGACCGTCGCCGTGACCATCCCCGTCCCCGCCCCCTGACGAACTCCGCCGAGGTGAGGCTTCCGGTTGTTCCTGAGCGCCCTGGGCAACCGGAAGCCTCACCTCGGCGGCTCTACTAGCCTGGGGGGATGGAATTCGAACGACGGTCAGCTCCACTCCGGGTGGCGATCGCCGACGACTCGACACTGCTCCGCGAAGGACTCGTCCGCCTGTTCGACGACGCCGGCTTCGTGATCACAGGCGCCTTCGGCGACGCCGTCACCCTCACCGAGGCGCTGGCCGCCGCGAAGCAGGACGAGCATCCTGACGTCATCGTGATGGATGTGCGGATGCCGCCGACGTTCCGCGACGAGGGCGTGCGCGCCGCCATCGAGCTGCGGAGGCGCCACCCTGGCCTGGCGGTGCTCCTGCTCAGCCAGTACGTCGAGACCGTGTACGCGCAGGAACTCCTCGCGAGCGGCTCTGGAGGCATCGGCTATCTCCTGAAGGACCGGGTGACCTCCCTCGACCAGGTGCGCGACGCCATCGAGCGCCTCGCCTCCGGAGGCACCGTGCTCGACCCCGTCGTCGTCGGCGAACTCGTCGCCAGGCGCCCGGACCCACTGTCGTCACTGACCGTCCGAGAACGCGATGTCCTCGAACGCATGGCGGAGGGCCGGACGAACCAGGGGATCGCGGGCCTCCTGCACATCGGCGTCGGAGCCGTGGAGAAGCATGTGAGCGCGATCTTCCAGAAGCTCGGCCTCGAGGACTCCGGATCGGATCACCGTCGGGTGCTTGCCGTCATCGCCTTCCTTCAGCGCACCGCGGACTGAGCGGAACCGACCGCCGTATCCCCGAAACGACGGAAGGGGCCGCCTGAGGCGACCCCTTCCGGGTGGTGCTGACGGCAGAACCGCCGGCCGAATTACTGGCTGATGTGCGCGAAGAGGAACCAGCGGTCCTTCTCGAGGCCGCGAGCGATCTCGATGGCGACGTCCTGGCTCGTGAGGTCGAGGTCGTCGAGCTCGTCGACGGCCGTCTTCACCGACACTGCGGCTGCATCGAGGAGAGCGATGACCTCGGCGATGGTGCGGTCGGACTGCTGGAAGCCTTCGCTCACCTGCGGGGTCGTCGTCTTCGCGGCGACCGTGCTGAGGCGTGCGTCGACGGGCAGGCCCAGGGCGACGATGCGCTCAGCGGCGGTGTCCGCCCAGTCCTGAGCGTGGGCGACGATCGTGTCGAGGAGTTCGTGGACACCGATGAAGTTGGCACCGCGCACGTGCCAGTGCGCCTGCTTGCCGTTGACGACGATGGCGGTGAGGTCGACGACCACGGGGCTCAGGAACTGCGCGACCCCTGCGGCGACGTCCGGGTTGGCGATGGTTTCCGGGATGGTGGTGATCTTGCTCATGTGACTGTTCCCCTTCGTGCTTCGTGTGATGGGTACAACGCTACTCAGGCTGTGACATTCCGCAAGGAAGTCAAGGCTGTACTTAGGAAGCTGAGGCTCAGCTCACCACTGGGGGAGACGGGCATCCGTGCACCGGATCATCCTGGTTCGGAGCGGCTGCTGCGATAGCGTTGGGCCATGTCTGACGGAGCGATCATCAAGTCCCTGCCCGGCGGGTTCGTCCCGGTCCTCGACCCGACCGCGTACGTCGCGGAAGGCGCGGTCGTGGTCGGAGCCGTCACCCTCGGCGCCCACTCGAGCGTCTGGTACAACGCGGTCCTCCGAGCTGACTCGAACACGATCGAGGTCGGCGAGGGGAGCAACCTGCAGGACGGGGTCGCCGTCCACGTCGACGCCGGCTACCCGACGATCATCGGACGGAACGTGTCGGTGGGGCACAACGCGGTCGTCCACGGCTGCACGGTCCAGGACGACTGTCTCATCGGCATGGGCGCCGTCGTGTTGAGCGGTGCGATCATCGGTGCGGGCTCGCTCGTTGCGGGTGGCGCCGTCGTGCTCGAGGGCACAGTCGTGCCGCCGGGGTCGCTCGTGGCGGGCGTTCCCGCGAAGGTGCGGCGGGAGCTCATGCCGGGGGAGCAGGAGTCGATCCGCCGGAACGCGGCGCACTACGTGCAGAACGCTGTGCTCCACCAGACGCCCCTCGAGTAGCCGCTCGAGGAGCCGCTCATCGGAGGCGTGTTGCTGTCGAGCGGTCCCGCGAACAGCGCGTGGGCGCCGACGAGCAGGCGGGGGCGGATACGAGCGGGTGCCGTCAGGGGCGGGTGCGCTTGCGCGCGCGGCGCTGCGCCAGGGCGGAACTGCCGAGGCAGACGACGCACGCGATCATGAGCAGGACGCCCACGCCGAAGCGCCCGAACGCGAAGCTCAAACCCCCGAGCAGGAACACGACGGCGCCGACGATCGTCCAGAGCTGGGCGATGCGCATGGCGGCTCCTCGGGGTCGGTGCGACGCCCTGCGGGCCGCGAGGACCACGGTACTCGCCGGATGACGCGCAGAGCGAACTTCCCGGGTGAGCCCGGACACGAGGCCGGACAAGCAGAAAGCCCCGACCGAGAGGCCAGGGCTTTCGATGTCCCACGGAGGAGACGGGAGAGGGGCTGACGGGAATCGAACCCGCATCATTAGTTTGGAAGACTAAGGCTTTACCACTAAGCTACAGCCCCGAATCCGGCGAGTTTCCGTCGGTATTCAGGTGTTCGATTGTCGAGGTGATTCCCTGCCGTGCGTTGCACTGCTCGGAACTCACCATGCGAGCTTACTGTATTCCGGCAGGCGCTTCGAACACGCGATCGGTCCGCGCGCGTCGCATCGCCGTCGGAGCACAGGATGCGCCCAGAAACTGGGCTAGACTGACCGAGGTCATTTCGCCCGCCCTCAATCGGCTGCGGTGGCTTGCCGGATTGACACCGATCCGGGGCGTAGCTCAGCTTGGTAGAGCGCCCGGTTTGGGACCGGGAGGTCGCAGGTTCGAATCCTGTCGCCCCGACCATGTCAGCGACCTCAACTGAGGCAGAATCCCCAACACAGGAGAAGTAACACGTGAAAACCACGGTCGAGAAGCTGAGCCCCACTCGCGTCAAGCTCGCCATCGCGGTGACGCCTGAGGAACTGAAGCCCAGCATCACTCACGCATACGGTCACATCGCCGAGGACATCAACATCCCCGGCTTCCGCAAGGGCAAGGTGCCGCCCGCGATCATCGATCAGCGCGTCGGCAAGGGCGCCGTCATCGAGCACGCCGTGAACGAAGGCCTCGACGGCTTCTTCCGCACCGCGCTCGAGGAGAATGAGCTCCGTCCCCTCGGCCGCCCGCAGGCGGACATCATCGAGTGGCCGAACGAGAAGGACTTCTCCGGCGACCTCCTCGTGAACATCGAGGTCGACGTCCGCCCCGAGATCACCCTCCCCACGTACGAGGGCCTGAAGCTCACCGTCGACGCGCAGGAGGCAGGCGAAGCCGACGTCCAGGACGAGCTCGACCGCATCCGTGCGCGCTTCGGCACGCTCATCACGGTCGACCGCCCCGCCAAGACCGGTGACTTCGCACAGCTCGACCTCGTCGCCAAGATCAACGGCGAAGACGTCGACTCCGCGACGGGCGTCTCCTACGAGATCGGCTCCGGCGAGCTGCTCGCCGGCATCGACGAGGCCCTCGACTCGCTCACCGCTGGTGAGACCACGACCTTCACCTCGCCCCTCCTCGGTGGCGAGCACGAAGGCGAAGACGCCGAGGTCACCGTCACGCTGACCGCCGTCAAGGAGCGCGAACTCCCCGAGGCAGACGACGACTTCGCGCAGATCGCCAGCGAGTTCGACACGATCGAGGAGTTCAAAGCTCAGCTCCGCGAGGTCGTCGAACGCCAGCAGGTCATCACGCAGGGCCGCGACGCCCGCACGGCTCTCGTCGACACGCTCCTCGAGCAGGCCGAGATCCCCGTTCCCGAGAGCGTCATCGAGGACGAGGTGCACCGTCACCTCGAAGGCGAAGGCCGCCTCGAGGACGAGGTCCACCGCGCAGAGGTCACCGAGTCGAGCGAGAAGTCGCTCCGCACACAGCTCCTGCTCGACGCACTCGCTGAATCGCTCAACGTGCAGGTCAACCAGAACGAACTGACCGAGTACCTCATCCAGAGCGCCTCGCAGTACGGCATGGAGCCCGGCGAATTCATCGAAGCCCTCGGCCAGCAGGGTCAGATCCCCGCGATGGTCGGAGAGGTCGCCCGGAACAAGGCCATCGCGATCGCGCTCGGCAAGGCCGTGGTCGTCGACTCCAACGGCAAGCCGGTCGACCTGAGCGACTTCGTCGCCGTCGTCGAGGATGAGCCGGCCGCCGAAGAGGCAGCCGACGACGAGGCTCCGGCCGAGGACGCAGCGGCTGACGAGGCTCCGGCCGAGAAGCCCGCGAAGAAGGCTCCCGCCAAGAAGCCCGCCGCCAAGAAGGCTCCGGCCAAGAAGGCAGCAGCCGACGAGGCCGCAGCCGAGTAGTTCTCGATCTCACGAAGATCACCCGGAAGGGCACGGAAGCGATTCCGTGCCCTTCCGTCGTTTCCTCTGGCGTTGGCCGATTCGGGTGGCGACTGGTCGACAGCTGCCGAAGCGGTGCGTCGCAGCGACGAGGTAATCTACCGGGATGTCTGTTCCGAATGAACCCGCACCCGCTGCGACCTGGGACGAGCGCGTCGACGCCGTCTGGGACGCTTCCGCCGAAGGAGGGGAACTCGCAACGATCTCGTTGATCGACGCCCTCGTGGCCGAACGTCCGGCGGGCGATGCGGCCGGGCTCTTCGAGGCCGCTGGAGCTCGAGACTCCGCGGGTCTCGAGGCCGAGGCCGAGCCGCTGTACCGCGCCGCGCTGGCCGCGGGGCTCGACGAGGAGCGTCGGCCGCAGGCCGTCATCCAGCTCGCCAGCACCATCCGGAACCTCGGACAGGTCGACGAGAGCGTCGCGATGCTGCGCACGGAGCTCGCTGCGCATCCGGACGGCCCGCTCGCCGACGCCGCCAAGGCATTCCTGGCCCTCTCGCTCGCGACCCGCGGTGACACGCTCGAAGCCACTTCGATCGCCGTCGGCGCCCTCGCCGGACACCTGCCGAGGTACCGCCGCTCGGTCACCGGGTACGCTGCGGAACTCCTCGAGCACTGATCTCCCCGGCGGCGCGAACGCGACGGTGAAGGGCGCCGCTCGGCGCCATGGTGAACACTGAGCGAACGTTCCGCTCAGGAGCCCGACCGGCCGGACGCCCATTGCTAGGCTGATCCCGACAGCGCCTAGGGTTCCGCCCACGCCCGTCGTCGACGATCCACGATCGTCGGCAGCTCCCACAACGAGGGTGCACGGGGTCAGGTCCGAGCGGCGCCACGGTCGAGGCTCCCGCCCGGCCGTCATCTGACAGGACAAAAGCCCGGAGGATCCGTTCGGCGCGCCAGCGCCGGAGAACCAGGATCCCGTGTCTCCTCTCGCTCTGCTCCTCGTCATCGTCGCCGCGTTCGCACACGCGGGCTGGAATCTGGCGTCCAAACGCGCCAGCTCCACGGGTGTCCCCTTCATCTGGTTGGGCGCCGTCGCATCCACCGTCGTCTACCTTCCGGTCGCCGGGGTGGACGCGTTCCTCTCGCCATCACCGATCGGCGCGGTGGTCCTCGGGGCGTTCGTCTCCGCCGTCCTCCACGTCGGCTACATGCTCCTCCTGCAGGCAGGCTATGCCCGTGGCGACATCTCGGTCGTCTACCCGATGGCGCGGGGGACCGCGCCGCTGCTCTCCGTCGTCTTCGCGATCGTCGTCTTCCACGAGGAGCCGACGCTGCTCGGCGTCATCGGCGCGCTGCTCGTCGTAGCGGGGGTCGTCGGGATCGGGCTGTCGGGGAGGCGGGGCGATGCGATGCCGGGTGCGACGACAGCCGCATCGCCCGCCCCCTCGCCCGTTCTCCCGCGGCGGACGGGGCTCGGCCCCAGGCAGCGCGCCGGCGTGCTGTTCGGACTGGCGACGGGCGTCTCCATCGCGATCTACACGGTGTGGGACGCGTACGTCGTCGGCGAGCGCGGGGCATCGCCCATCCTGCTCATGGTCGGCTGCACGATCGGGGAGAGCATCATGCTCGCGCCGTTCGCCTGGCGTCGAAGGGCCGAGGTGCGGCAGGTGTGGCGCCGCTACCAGCCGCAGGTGTGGACGCTCGGAGTCCTCTCGCCGCTGTCGTACATCCTCGTGCTCTACGCGTTGACGCTCGCCCCCGTGTCGCTCGTGGCGCCCGCGCGCGAGATGAGCGTCGTCCTCGTGAGCCTCGCCGGCTGGCTGCTCCTCAAGGAACCGGACCCGCTCAGACGCCTCGGAGGGGCCGTCGTGGTCCTCGGCGGGGTGGCGCTGCTCGCCGTCGCGTAGTCTGCCGAGGGCGAACAGGGCGATGAGCGTCGTCAGCCTCCGATAGATTCGAATCACTGCACAACCGAAACGGAGCGACCATGGCCGAACCACTACTTTCGCCCAGTGTCTTTGACCGACTGCTGAAGGACCGCATCATCTGGCTCGGCGCGGAGGTCCGCGACGAGAACGCAAACGAGATCGCTGCCAAGCTCCTGCTGCTCGCGGCCGAAGACCCCAAGCGCGACATCTACCTCTACATCAACTCGCCCGGTGGTTCCATCACCGCCGGTATGGCGATCTACGACACGATGCAGTTCGTCCCGAACGACATCGTGACCGTCGGCATCGGCATGGCGGCATCGATGGGGCAGCTGCTCCTCACCGCCGGCACCAAGGGCAAGCGCTACATCACGCCCAACGCACGGGTGCTCCTCCACCAGCCGCACGGCGGCTTCGGCGGCACCTCGAGCGACATCCAGACACAGGCGAAGCTCATCCTCGACATGAAGAAGCGCCTCGCCGAGATCACCGCGGCACAGACCGGCAAGAGCGTCGAGCAGGTCAACGCAGACGGTGACCGCGACCGCTGGTTCACCGCGCAGGAAGCCCTCGAGTACGGTTTCGTCGACCACATCCGCGACTCCGCACTCGACGTCTCGGGCGGCGGCGGAACCGCAGACGCCCCATCGGCCGCGACAGACAGGAACTGAGAACCATGGAGACCCCCACTTTCGCTGCTGCCGGCCGCGCACTCCAGACGCCGGGCGCACGCTACATCCTCCCGAGCTTCGAGGAGCGCACGGCTTACGGCTACAAGCGCCAGGACCCGTACGCGAAGCTCTTCGAGGACCGCATCATCTTCCTCGGCGTCCAGGTCGACGACGCGTCCGCGGACGACATCATGGCCCAGCTCCTCGTCCTCGAGAGCATGGACCCCGACCGCGACATCGTGATGTACATCAACTCGCCCGGTGGCTCGTTCACCGCGATGACGGCCATCTACGACACGATGCAGTACATCCGTCCGCACGTGCAGACGGTCGTCCTCGGTCAGGCCGCTTCGGCCGCCGCCGTGCTGACGGCTGCAGGAACGCCCGGCAAGCGCCTCGCGCTCCCGAACGCTCGCATCCTCATCCACCAGCCCGCCGTCGGCGAGGCCGGGTCGGGTCAGGCGTCGGACATCGAGATCCAGGCGGCCGAGATCCTCCGGATGCGCACGTGGCTGGAAGCGACGCTCGCGCACCACTCCAACCGGACGGCCGAACAGGTCAACAAGGACATCGACCGCGACAAGATCCTGTCCGCGGCCGAAGCGCTCGAGTACGGTCTCATCGACCAGGTGCTCACGAGTCGTAAGAACGTCCCGGCCATCACGGCCTAGTCCGATGCTCGTCAACGCGGCGCGCCACCCCGGGAAGGGGAGGTGCGCCGCGTTGTCGGACGGACAGGCTAGGCTCGGAACACCCACTGTCGAGGACGAGAGAGAGACACCATGGCACGGATAGGCGAAAGCGCCGACCTGCTGAAATGCTCCTTCTGCGGGAAGAGCCAGAAGCAGGTCCAGCAGCTCATCGCGGGCCCTGGCGTGTACATCTGCGACGAATGCGTCGAGCTGTGCAACGAGATCATCGCCGAACGCCTCGCTGAAGCCAGCGAAGAGACGGTGAGCGAGTTCGACCTCCCGAAGCCGAAAGAGATCTTCGCGTTCCTCGAGGAGTACGTCATCGGGCAGGAAGGCGCCAAGCGCGCGCTGTCCGTCGCCGTCTACAACCACTACAAGCGAGTGCGTGCACGCAGCACCCTCGCCGCGGCCGAGACCGTCCACGACGACATCGAGATCGCCAAGAGCAACATCCTCCTCATCGGCCCGACGGGCTGCGGCAAGACCTATCTGGCACAGACGCTGGCGAAGCGTCTCAACGTTCCATTCGCTGTCGCGGACGCCACAGCGTTGACGGAAGCCGGCTACGTGGGCGAGGACGTCGAGAACATCCTCCTGAAGCTCATCCAGGCCGCCGACTACGACGTCAAGCGCGCCGAGACGGGCATCATCTACATCGACGAGGTCGACAAGATCGCCCGCAAGGCCGAGAACCCGTCGATCACCCGCGACGTCTCCGGTGAGGGCGTCCAGCAGGCGCTCCTCAAGATCCTCGAGGGCACGGTGGCCTCCGTTCCTCCGCAGGGCGGACGCAAGCACCCGCACCAGGAGTTCATCCAGATCGACACGACGAACGTCCTGTTCATCGTCGCCGGCGCCTTCGCGGGACTCGAGGAGATCATCTCCTCGCGGGCGGGCAAGAAGGGCATCGGCTTCGGCGCTCCGCTCCACAGCAAGGGCGACGACGTCAACCTCTTCGGCGAGGTCCTCCCCGAGGACCTCCACAAGTTCGGCCTCATCCCCGAGTTCATCGGGCGCCTCCCGGTCGTCACGACCGTGACGCCGCTGGACCAGCACGCGCTCATGGAGATCCTCACGGTTCCCAAGAACGCGCTCGTCAAGCAGTACCAGCGCATGTTCGAACTCGACGGTGTCGAGTTGGAGTTCGATCAGGCGGCGCTCGAAGCCATCGCCGACCTCGCGGTGCTCCGGAAGACCGGCGCCCGTGGCCTCCGCGCCATCATGGAAGAGGTCCTCGGGCCGATCATGTTCGAGGTGCCGTCCACGGACGAGGTCGCCCGGGTGGTCATCACCCGTGAGTCCGTCGTCGAGAACGCCGCTCCCACCATCGTGCCGCGTGCGGCACGGCGCCAGGACAAGTCCGCATAGTCGACCCCGTCCAGGAGGAGACGATGACGATCTCCAACACCCCTGCAGCCGGTCAGCCGCGCCAGCGTTCCGCGCTCGTGACGGGTTTCCGGCGTGCGGCGGTGATCGTCATCATCGTCTCGTTGTCGCTCACGGCGCTCCTCGGCATCGCCGTGCTCTTCACCGGCGGCTTCGGCGAGGTGCAGGGTCGCATCCTGCTCACCGCGCTCCTCATCGCCGGGTTCAGCATCACGGCGCTCTGTGACCTCGCCGTCGCCGGTCGTACGCTTCGTCTCGTCGCGTTCGCAGGGCTCGTGGTGTCCGGGATCGCACTGGTCTTCGGGCTGTTCACCATCTGGTGGGATCCTGGAACAGACGGCTGGGGTGATCTGCTCCGCTGGTTCGGGATCGCGGGGGTCTGGGCCGTCTCGCTCGCGCAGGTGAATCTGCTCTTGCTCCTCGGCGGACGTCGCCGGCTCGCGGTCCGCATCGGTCTCGGGATCACGATCGTCTTCATCGCCCTGGTGGCGCTGCTCATCACTCTGCCGATAGCGACGAACGGGTCGATCCCAGGCGACCTCGGTCTCGACTACTGGCGCGTGTTCGGCGTGTTCGTGATCCTCGACGCGCTGGGCACCGTCGTCGTGCCCGTCGTCGCCATCTTCGTCCGTGACGCCCCGAGCGCGGAATCGGCTGCGGGGACCGCCGCCCCGGGTATGGCGGTGACGGGGTCGCTGCAGCTCCTGCTGGCTCCCGACGTCGATGCGCGCCTCACGGCCGTCGCCGCGCGTGCCGGGACGTCGCGGGAGCGGGTCGCGGCATACGCGATCGCCGCCCACCTCGACGAGGTCGATCGGGTGCGGAACGATCCCGCCGTGGAAGTCAGTCGGCCTCGAGACCTCGACGGCGGAGCAGAGGCTCGATGACGGCGTCCCTGCCGCGGAAGTCCCGGTAGGCGACGAGCGGATCCTTCGAGCCACCGACGCCCAGCAGCCGGGTGCGGAAGCGGTCGCCGTTCTCACGGGTCAGTCCGCCGTTCTCCTTGAACCACTCGACCGTGTCCGCGTCGAGGACCTCGCTCCAGATGTAGGAGTAGTAGCCTGCGTCGTATCCGCCTGAGAAGGTGTGCGCGAAGTAGGTGCTCGCGTAGCGGGGCGGGATCGCCGGGGTGTCGAGGCCGACCGAGGCGAGGGCTGCGGCTTCGAACGCGGCGACGTCGGTGATCTCGTCCTCGGGGCCGATGCGATGCCAGGCCTGGTCGAGGAGGGCCGCGCCGAGGTACTCGCTCGTGGAGAAGCCCTCGTTGAAGCCCTCGGAGGCGTGGAGCTTGGCGACGAGCTCGTCGGGCATCGGCTCCCCGGTCACGTGGTGCTTCGCGTAGTTCGCGAGCACCTCAGGCCACAGCATCCACATCTCGTTGACCTGGCTGGGGAACTCGACGAAGTCGCGGAAGACGTTCGTCCCGGCGAACTTCGGGTAGGTCACGATCGCGAAGAGTCCGTGCAGTTCATGCCCGAACTCGTGGAAGAAGGTGTTGACCTCGTCGAAGGTGAGGAGCGTCGGTTCCCCGGCGGACGGCTTCGGGATGTTGAGGTTGTTGACGACGACCGTCGGCTGGTCGAGGAGCCGGTTCTGGGAGATGAGCGGGTTCATCCACGCACCGCCGCGTTTGGAATCGCGCGTGTAGAGGTCCAGCAGGTACAGGCCCGCGGGCGTTCCGTCCTCGTGGCGCACTTCGAACACGCGGACGTCGGGGTGGTAGCCGACGAGGTCCGTCCGCTCGGTGAACGTCACGCCGTAGAGCAGGCTCGCTGCGTGGAAGACGCCGTCCCGGAGCACGCGTTCCGCCTCGAAGTACGGCCGCATCGATGCGGTGTCGACGTCAAAGCGTTCGGCACGGACCTGCTCGGTGGCGTAGGCCCAGTCCCACGACTCGACCGTGCTGCCGTCGCCGAGCACTTCGGCGAGCGCTCGTTGCTCCGCTGCGGCATTGCGCGCTGCCGGCGCCGCGAGGCGTTCCAGGAGCTCTGCGACACGCTCAGGGGTGCCAGCGGTCTCGTCGGCGGTCACGGCGGCCGCGTGCGACGGGAAGCCCAGGAGAGCGGCGCGCGAGGCGCGCAGGCGGGTGATCTCGAGGACGAGATCCCGGTTGTCGTGCTCGCCGCCCCGCGTCCCACGACTACGGGACGCCGTCATGATGCGTTCGCGGAGCCCGCGGTCGGTCAGATCGGCGAGGTACGGATGCCCGGTGGGGAGGACGAGTGTGATGAGGTAGGAGCCGTCGAGGCCCCGCTCGCGTGCCGCTTCGGCAGCCGCGGAGACCTCGCCGGGAGCGAGGCCGTCGAGCTCGGCGACGTCGTCGACGACCACGGCCAGCTCGTTCGTGTCGGCGAGCAGATGCTTCTCGAATCTGGTCGTGAGCGTCGAGAGCCGCTGATTGATGGCTTTGAGCTGCTCCTTCTGGACCTCGTCGAGGCCCGCACCCGCGAGGGTGAACTCGGTGTGGTACCGCTCGACGAGGTAGCGCGACTCGTCGTCGAGGTCGAGGCGGCCGAGCTCCGAGTGGACGGCGCTGATGCGCCAGTACAGGTCCGGATCGAGCCGGATGGCGTCCTCGTGGGCCGCGAGGAGCGGAGCGATCTCCTCCTCGAGCTCGTTCGTGAAGGCGGAACTGTCCGCGGAGCTCTGGTTGAAGAACACGGCGGCGACGCGCTGCAGCGTCGCTCCGCTCCGCTCGAGCGGGATGAAGGTGTTCGCGAAGGTCGGCGCTTCCGGCTGTGCCGTGATGGCCGCGATCTCGGCGAGCTGTTCGCGGAACCCCTCCGAGAACGCCGGGCGGTAGTGCTCCTCGTGGATCTCGCCGAACGGTGGAAGCTGGTACAGGAGGGCGCTCGGACGGAGGAACGGATTCGCGGTGTGTGCCATCCAGCTACCCTACGCGCCGCACCGTCCCCGCTTCGAGCGTCGCCACCGTATTGCCCCGGCCGGAGCTCGGACGATCACGTGGGATCAGTCGTCGTCGGCGTCTTCAGCCGCCTCGTCCGCACGGGTCACGACGACGGAGCCGTCTGCAGCGATCCTGATCGTCGTTCCGTCGTCCAGTTCGACGATCGGCCGGCGTTCGAGCCAGGTGAGGGTCCAGCGCCAGGAGGACGTCGCCACGCCGAGGGAGACGAGTTCGGCCTCCTCCGCCCGGACAGCGTCGACGACGGCTTGGGGGAGCGTGTCAGGGGTTTGCTGGCCGACGGACCAGCGGGTTCCGAGCTGCATCACGGCTCCAGATCGTAGGTGACCCACTCGGTCCGCTTCGCGACACGGTCGTACAGTCGCTGCGCTTCCTCGTTGTCGGACGCCGTGATCCAGCGGACGACACTGTGGCCGCCCGCCGCCGCGAGCTCGCGGAGGCGTCCGAGGAGCGCCTCTCCGACGCCGTGCTTGCGGGCGTTCGGGTCCACGAACAAGTCGTCGAGGTAGAGGCCGGTCGTCCCGGCGAGCGGACGCGGGAACACTCGGTAGTGGGCGAGGCCGACGAGGTCGCCCTGCTCGTTCTCGGCGACGAGCGCCTGCAACGGATGCGTGGGATCGCTGAGCCAGCCCCAGACGCGGACGGCCTTCTCATCGGTCATGGGGACGCCGTAGAAGTCGCCGTAACCGGTGGAGAGGGCGTGCCACGCGAAGAGATCGCTCTCGGTGACGGGACGGACGGTGACGCTCATGCGCGTTCCTCGCTCTCGACGGGTGCGAACACGATACCGGTGACGCTCAGTTCCTCGCCAGCGGCGAAGTCGAGGCGCTCGATGCGTCCGACGGCACGAAGGTCGTCGGACGCCGTCCGCAAGAGCTCGGTCTGGTCAGCCGGTCCACTGATGACGGCGGATTCGACGGGGGTCTTCTGCGATGCCTTCGCGTCCGTCTTCGCACGACGGATGCCGGTGAGGGCTTCGCTCGCGAGCTGGAGAAGACGCCGGTCGCCTGCGGGGACGGCGGAGAGCTCGTCGAGCGTCGGCCAGACCGCGCGGTGCACCGAGTCGGTGTTGAACCAGGACCAGGCCTCTTCTGCCGCGAACGGCACGAACGGTGCGAAGAGGCGGAGGAGCGTCGTCAGGGCAGTGCGGAGGGCGGCAACGGCGGAGGCCTGCTCGGGACCGACCTCGGCGTACGCGCGTTCCTTGACGAGCTCCAGGTAGTCGTCGCAGAAGGTCCAGAAGAACGCCTCGGTGATCTCGAGGGCTCTGGCGTGGTCATAGGACTCCAGCGCCGTGGTCGCATCCGCAACGGTCTTGCGGAGCGTCTCGAGCATGCTCAGGTCGAGCGGCTCCGTCACCGCCGCGTCATCGGTCGACGCGAAGCCGAGGATGAACTTCGACGCGTTGAGGACCTTGATGGCCAGACGGCGACCGATCTTGATCTGCGTCGGGTTCTGCGGGTCGAAGGCGGCGTCGGTGCCGAGTCGGCTGGAAGCGGCCCAGTAGCGGACGGCGTCGGAGCCGTGCTGTTCGAGCATGTCGGCTGGCGTGACGACGTTGCCCTTCGACTTGGACATCTTCTTGCGGTCGGGGTCGACGATGAATCCGGACAGCGCGGTGTGCTCCCACGGCTTGACGTCGTACTCGAGGACCGAGCGCAGCATCGTGGAGAACAGCCAGGTGCGAATGATGTCCTGGCCCTGCGGACGCAGCGAGAACGGGAAGACGAGGTCCCAGAGTTCCGGGTCGCGTTCCCAGCCGCCGGCGAGCTGCGGCGTGAGGCTCGAGGTGGCCCAGGTGTCCATGACGTCGACCTCGCCCTGGAAGCCGCCGGGGACGCCGCGCTGGGATTCGTCGTAGCCGGGAGCCGCGTCGCTCGACGGGTCGACGGGCAGCGACTCGCGCGGCGGGACGATCGGTTCGTCGAAGACCGGGTTGCCGTCGGCGTCGAGCGGGTACCACAGCGGGATGGGGACGCCGAAGAAGCGCTGGCGGGAGATGAGCCAGTCGCCGCTCAGACCGCCGACCCAGTTCTCGTAGCGGACGCGCATGAAGTCCGGGTGCCAGTCGAGCTCCGAACCCAGTTTGAGCAGACGTGAGCGGAGCGTTTCGTCACGTGCGCCGTTCTTGATGTACCACTGGCGGGTGGAGACGATCTCGAGGGGCTTGTCGCCCTTCTCGAAGAACTTCACGGGGTGCGTGATGGGCTTGGGGGCGCCGATGAGGTCGCCGGACTCCGTGAGGAGTTCGACGACGGCCTGCTTGGCGCTGAACACGGTCTTGCCCGCGAGCTTCGTGTAGGCCTCACGTCCGGCCTCGGATGTGATCGCTTCGGGCGCTTCGGAGATGATGCGCCCGTCGAAGCCCATGATCGCCCGGTTCGGGAGGTCCAGCTCGCGCCACCAGATGACGTCCGTGAGGTCGCCGAAGGTGCAGATCATGGCGATGCCGGCGCCCTTGTCCGGCTGGGCCAGGTGGTGGGCGAGGATCGGGACCTCGACGCCGAAGACGGGCGTGGTCACGGTCGTGCCGAAGAGGTCCTTGAACCGTGCGTCGTCCGGGTGCGCGACGAGGGCCACACACGCCGGGAGCAGTTCTGGACGGGTGGTCTCGATCTCGATCGTTCCGCCGTCGGGCTTGTGGAAGGAGAGCCGGTGGTACGCGCCGGGCTGGTCCTTGTCCTCGAGCTCCGCCTGGGCGACTGCCGTGCGGAAGGTGATGTCCCACAGGGTGGGAGCCATGGCCTGGTAGGCCTCGCCGCGCTCGATGTTGCGGAGGAACGCGAGCTGGCTGGTGAAGAGCGCTTCCTCACCGATCGTGCGGTAGCTCTGTGTCCAGTCGACGGAGAGTCCGAGAGCGCGCCAGACCGCTTCGAACTGCTGCTCGTCCTCGACGGTGAGGCGTTCGCACAGTTCGATGAAGTTGCGGCGGGAGATCGGCTGCTGGTCGGCCGCCTTCGTGCTCTTGTTGTCGCCGCCTTCGAAGGGCGGGACGAAGTCGGGCGTGTAGGGGAGGGTCGGGTCGCATCGCACGCCGTAGTAATTCTGCACACGACGCTCGGTGGGGAGGCCGTTGTCGTCCCAGCCCATCGGGTAGAAGACGCGCTTGCCGCGCATGCGCTGGAACCGCGCCACGACATCGGTGTGGGTGTAGCTGAAGACGTGCCCGATGTGCAGCGACCCGGATGCGGTGGGCGGCGGGGTGTCGATCGAGTAGATGCAGTCCTTGGTGGCGCCGTCGCGCTCGAAGCGGTAGGTGCCTTGGGACTCCCAGCTGGTGCCCCACTTCTGCTCGAGGCCCTCCAGTGCGGGCTTCTCGGGGATGTTGGCAGTGGTCATGGCGGTCTCCAGCTCGATATGTGCGGCACCGTGTGTACGTGCCTGAGTGTGTGGGGGTCTCGTCGAGTCTATCGCAGGGGTCGGGGGTCGGTCCCAGCAGCTCGTCGGGAGCGCCGTCGCGTGTCGGGGCGGCGCATGTGCAAGGAACCGGACGACTGTCGTCGGTCGCGGCTCGCGGCGATCGGATCGGTGCCGACGCGCTACCACCATCCGTACCCGCCACGTGGTGAGTAATTCTTACTGAGGTCCAGTATGCTCACGGAGTGCGAGAGTTCGGGGGAGTCGTGTCGGGTGCCGACGAGCGTCAGCGACGCCGCAGTCTGACCGGTCCCGGAGCGATTGTCGGCGCCGTCATGATCAGCGCCGTGCTGCTCACCGCTTCGCCCGTGCACGCGTCCGTCAGGACGGACTCGCCGGCGTCTGTCGCCGTCATCGCCGATGCAGTCGCGGTCGATGCCGTACCGGTCGACGCCGCACGCGCCCGCGCACTGAACGACGGCGTCGCGGACGAGGCAGGCGCCCGCCAGGGACGTCAGTTCATCGGCGTGATCGCCGTCGTCGCGACACCGCTGCTGGCCGGGACGCTCGTGCTGCTGCGACTGCGCGCCGCCCGCAGACGGCGCGCGGAGATCCGTCGCTCGCAGGCGGACACCGAACCGGCGTCGACGGACCGGGTCAGTCGCCTCACCGACGCCTGAGCGCGCCGCCCGAGTCGTCCGGTCGAGCCAGCCGTCTGAGCCAGTCGTTTGAGCTAGCCGTCTGACCGATTCCTGATCCGAGGCGCATCGGCTGCCAGCCGAGCGGTGTACGCGTGGCGCGGATCGGTGAAGACCCGTTCGGTCGACCCGTGTTCAACGATGACGCCGCGCTGCAGCACGATGACCTGATCGGTCATGTGGCGGACGACGCCGAGATCGTGGCTGATGAAGACGATGCTGAGGCCGCGCTCCCGTTGCAGCTCGTCGAGCAGATCGAGCACACGCGCCTGCACCGTCACATCGAGTGCCGACACCGGTTCGTCCAGGACGAGGACGTCCGGTCGCGGGGCGAGGGCCCTGGCGATCGCGACGCGCTGCCGCTGGCCGCCGGACAGGGTGCGGGGCCTGACCTCGGCGACGGCCGGGTCGAGGGCGACCGATCGGAGGAGCTCGTCGACCGTCGAGGCCGGGCCGTGCGCGCGGAGCGCCGCGGCGTCGGCGAGGATGTCCCGCACGCGCCATCGGGGATCGAATGAACTCAGGCTGTCCTGGTAGACCGCACCGATGCGCTGCCGGTGGGGTCGCCGTTGCCGCTCGGACATTCCCGACCAGTCGAGGCCGTCCAACCTGATGGTCCCCGCGTCGGGGGACGTCAGCCCGAGGAGCATCCGCGCGATCGTCGTCTTGCCCGATCCGGACTCGCCGACGATGCCGAGGCTCGTGCCGCGCTCCACGCCGAATGACGCGTCCGAGACGGTGAGCAGGGGTTCCGCGCCGCCTCGCCGGGAGAAGCGCTTGACGACGCCCGTGAACTCGAGGATCGGGGTGTCGCTCGCGGGCGGCGCCGCCATCGAACCGACCGGTGCGCGCTCCGCGATGTCGATGGTCTCGGCAGCGGAGTTCGTGTCATCACCTGTACCGCTGCGCGCATCAGGGCCCGTGTCGCCATCAGCGTCGACGGCTGAGAGCCGAGACCACCGCGGCCGATCGGTCGGAACGGCTCCGATGAGTTCCCTGGTGTAGGCCTCGCGCGGGTGTTCGAGGATCCGGTGGGTCGGACCGCTCTCGACGATCCGACCGTGCCGCATGACGACGACCCGATCGGCGATCGCGCTCACGACGGCGAGGTCGTGGCTGATGAGCAGGAGTCCGGTCCCGCCGTCTCGGAGGCCGCCGAGGAGTTCGAGGATGCGTGCCTGCACCGTCACGTCGAGCGCCGTCGTCGGTTCGTCGGCGATCACGAGCGGTGGATCGAGGGCGATGGCCGAGGCGATGAGGGCGCGTTGGCGCAGGCCGCCGGACAGCTCTCCGGAACGGAGGCCCACGCGCTGCTCAGGCTCCGGCATCCCGACGGCTTCGAGCAGGTCGATGACCCTCGCGGACCGTTCGGCGCGGCCGAGGCCGGTCCCGAGACGGAGCGCGTCGTCGATTTCGCGACCGATGGTGCGGAGGGGGTCGAGGGAGCCCAATGCGTCCTGGAGGATGAGTCCGATGCGGCGGCCGCGGATGCGTCGCCATCCGGCCTCGGTGCGGCCCGAGACGTCCTCGCCCTCGAAGCGCATGACGCCGGCGCGAACCGACGCTCCAGCGCCGGCGAGGCCCAGGAGCGACCTCGCCGTCACGCTCTTCCCCGAGCCGGACTCGCCGACGATCGCGACGCACTCGCCCGCACGGATCTCGAGGTCGACGCCGCGGACGACGTCGGGGCCCCCGGAGAACGAGACGTGGAGATCGCGCACCTGCAGGAGGGCCTCAGAGGGATCCGCAAGGGGAACGGTGTTCGTCATCGGCCCTCCCTCGTCCTCCGCTGGACACCGCGACCGAGCACGGTCGTCGAAAGCGTCGTCAGCACGATCATCATGCCCGGGAAGAAGGTCATCCACCACGCGGTGGTCAGGTAGGTGCGTGCTGCTGCGAGCATGGCGCCCCATTCCGGAGCCGGCGGCTGTGCTCCGAGCCCGAGGTAGCTGAGGGCCGCAGCCCAGACGACTGCTTGGCCGATGCCGAGGGTCGCGAGGACGAACAGCGGCGCGAGCGCGTTCGGGAGGATGTGCTTCGTGAGGACGCGCCACGGGGAGTGCCCGAGGACTCGCGCGGCCTCGACGTACTCGGAGGACCGGACGACGACGAGCTGCCCGCGGATGAGCCGTGCGTATCCGGGGGCGGTCGAGAGGCCCACGGCGATCGTCGCCGTGACGGGGCCCGGACCGGCGATGACGATGACGAGGAGCGCCAGGAGGAGTCCGGGGAAGGCGAAGAGGACCTCGAGGACGCGACCCACCGCGAAGTCGGCCACGCGCCCTCCCACCGCGGCGATCGTCGCGAGGAGTGCGCCGAGCGCCAGGCCGATGACCGTGGCCGCCAGCCCGATCAGGAGGGAGGTCGCCGTCCCGAAGACGACCCGGCTGTAGATGTCGCGTCCGGATTCGTCGGTGCCGAACCAGTGCGCGGCCGATGGTGCGCTGAACGCGTCGGCGGGGGCGATGGCCGTCGGGTCCGTTGTCGCGAGCAGTCCGGGAGCGACGGCGCTCACGAGCAGGAACAGGACGACGACGGCCGAGAGGAGCTCGGGGAGGCTGAAGCGTCCGAGGATGATCCGTCCGAGACCGGCCCGCGGGTTCCGCCTGGCGCCCGCACGGGACCGTGATTCCCCGTCGACGATCGCCAGGCCGCTCACGAGGACGCCTCCCTCTGCCTGTCCCTCGGATCCACGACCGCGGCCGCGGCATCGGCCACGAGCGTCACGAGGATGTAGACGAGCGCCGAGAACAGGACGACGCCCGTGACGACGGGCACGTCGCGGAGCGTGACCGCCTGGAGGAGGGTGCGCCCGAGGCCGGGCCGGGCGAAGATCGTCTCGACGACGACCGCGCCGCTGATCAGGTAGCTGAACGCCCACCCGGAGAGGTTGATCGCGGGGACGGCCGCGTGCCGGAGTGCGTGACGGAGGATGACGCCGCCGCGGGTCTCGCCGCGTGCTTTCGCAGAGACCACGAACGGCGAGGCGAGGGCGTCGAGCAGGGATTCGCGCATGACCTGCGCGAGGAATCCGGCGACCGGGATCGCGAGGGTGAGGACGGGCAGGATCGTGCCGCGCGCGTCGCCCGTGCTCACCGGGGGGAGAGCGCCGAGCCAGGTGCTGAAGAGCGAGATGAGCACGGTCGCGAGCCAGAAGTGGGGGAGGGCGGCCGCGAGGAGTTCGACGCCGCTGCCGATCGTTGCAGCGACCCGTCCACCCCTCGTCGACCAGAGGACGAGGGCGAGTGCGAGGACCCACGCCACGGCGAGTGATGCGACCGCGAGGACGAGGGTGTTCCCGAGCTGACCCCAGAGCAGTTCCGCGACGGGGGTGCGCTGCGAATACGACTGCCCGAGATCGCCGGTGAGGAGTCGTCCGAGCTGCTGCACGTACTGGACGATGAGCGGCTGGTCGAGCCCGTACTGCTCCCGGACGCGGTCGAGCGCCGCTTGCGACGCCTGCGACCCGGGACCGCCGAGGATCGCCTGGGCCGGGTCTCCCGGGATGAGCCGCACGGCGAAGAACGTGATCGTGGCGACCGCCCACAGGACGAACGCGGCGCCCGCCGCCCGCACCGCGACCCGCAGGAGGATCGGTCGGTGCGTTCGACGGACGGCCGTCGATCGTTCGGTGGCGCGGAGCGAGGTCACTCAGCCAGCCAGGCGTCCGTGAACGTCGGAGCGGACACCGTCGGCAGCGGCCGGACGCCCTGCAGCTTCGTGCTCAGCAGGAAGTGGTTCTGCTGGTCGTACAGCGGCAGCACCGTGTAGCTGTCGAGGATGGTCTGCTGCGCCTGCTTGTAGAGCTCGGCACGCTTGTCCGCGTCGAGCGTGTCGCTCGCCTGGGAAAGGATCGCGTCGAGCTTCGGGTCGTTCAGCTGCGCGTGGTTGGCGAAGTACCCGCTCGGAGCCGGCGTGATGCCTGAGGAGTCATACAGGATGCGGAGGACGTCCGGGCCCACCTTCGTGTAGGGCGCGCTCACGGCGTCGTAGGCGTTCGTCCCGAGCGCTTCGTACCAGCTCGACAGGTCGAGCGGGTCGAGCTGCACGTCGAAACCGGCCTGCTTCGCTCCCGCCTGGATCTGCTCGAAGAGCGACTGCTCGGCGGGGATCGACTGGTTGGTGCTCACGGGGAAGCGCACGGTGAGCTTCACGCCGTCCTTCGTCCGGTAGCCGTCGGCGTCCTTCGTCGTCCAACCGGCCTCGTCGAGGAGCGCGTTCGCCCGCTTGAGGTCGTAGCCGAAGAGGGACTGGTCCGAGAAAGCGGTGGGTTCAGCGCTCGAGAGCGGCGAGTACGAGCGCTTGGCGGTCCCGAAGAAGAGTGATGCGATGCCGGCGTCGATGTCCGCGGACTTCACGAACGCCTCCCTGACCTTGGCGTCGTTGAACGGCGCCTGGCCGGAGTTCAGCTCGATGCGGTTCGATGCGCCCGGGCGGGGAGCGTCGAGGTCGACGAGCGTCTTCGTCTTCTCCGCCTGGACGATCGTGTCCGGTTGGGCGTTGTCGATGATGTCGACCTCGCCGGCCTGCAACGCGGCGAAGCGCGACGCGGAATCGGGGATGAATCGCCAGGTGATCCCGGCGAGGTAGGCGGGACCCTGATGCGCGGCATCGGCCGGGGCGGAGTTGTAGTCCTCGTTGCGCGTGAGGTCCACGCGGTCCTGCTTGACCCATTTCGACACCACGAATGGTCCCGTGCCGATGGGGGCCTCGCAGTTCGCATCCATGCCCCGCGCGATGCCGGCGGGTGACTCGATCGCGTTCCAGGGCTGCGAGAGGGACTCGAGCAGGGCGCTGTCTGGTGAGCTGAGGGTGAAGCGCGCAGTGTGGGCGTCGACCGCGTCGACCTGCTTGACCTTGCCGAAGGCGAGGTAGCCGGTCGAGGACTTCGTGTCGGGGTCCTGCAGGTGTTCCACGTTCGCCTTCACGGCGGCCGCGTCGAACGGCGTGCCGTCGGTGAAGGTCACGTCGTCACGGAGGGTGAACTCCCAGACGAGCCCGTCCTCGGACGTCGTCCACTTCGTGGCGAGCCAGGGGATGATCTTCCCCGCCTTGTCCCGGGAGACGAGCGATTCGAGGAACTGGGTGGCGAGGAGCGCCTGCGGGTAGTTGCCGCCGACGTGCGGGTCGAGGCACGTCGGTTCGGCGTCACCGCTCGCGTAGACGAGGGTGCCGCCGGCGACGGGCGTGCTGGACGCGGTGGACGCCGCTGGGGCGCAGCCGACGAGGACGAGCATCGCTGCAGCGGTGCTCGCGATCGTCACGAGCGCGCGGCGAAGCGGGGGAGTTGCGAGGAGAGGGGACATGGCACGTTTCTGTCGAATTGCTGAACGTTGTCATCCAATTACTGGACGCAGTCTAGGAACCAGCATAGGGGTGGATTGATTCCCTCGCCGCCCGAGGAGGAAGGTCCTGTCCGGATAGGCTCGACGTCGGCAGGGACGGCAGCGTCGGCAGCGACGACAGGAAGGAGCCCGCGTGGCGAGCACACCACGGAGCGGCGTCGGCCGACCACGGCTCTCCTCCCAGCGCACCCTCGAGGAGGCTGCCGCCGAGCTCTTCCTCGAACAGGGCTACCCGCGGACGACCGTCGACCAGATCGCCAGTCGCGCAGGCGTCAGCCGCAACACCTTCTTCAACTACTTCGGCTCGAAGAGCGACGTGCTCTGGGTCGAGGTCGACGCGGCGCTCGACCGCCTCGACCACCACCTCGAGGACCAGTCGAGCGACGGTGGCCCCATGGAATCCCTCCGAAGCGCGCTTCTCGCCATCGCCGCGGGCACCAACGCCCAGAGCGTCCCATGGGCACTCACCCAAGCCGAACTCATGGGCACCACGGAGGACCTCCAGGCCTCCGGACTGCAACGTCTCCTCAGGCTCCAAGCCCTTCTGCGCCTCGCGATCGCCCGACGGATCGAGCGGAGCGACCCGACCCTCGCGGCGGGCGGACGCGTCGCGGACCCGTTGCTCATCACCGCGGCCGCCGGGGCGCTCGCCGGGGCCGTCGTCGCAGCCGGTGGCGCATGGGCTGCCGCAGGCGTGTCCCGCGAACGACTCGACCACTACCTCGACGTCGCCGTCGCTCCGGTCGTCACCGGATTCGAGGCGGCGCTCGCCGCATCGCGCGGCTGACGTCCCGCCCGTCCGACCGGCAGTGCCCGGATCGCCCCGACCGGCTGTACGATGGAGGGAACGACGTTGATCCGGCCATCACCGGGGAGTCCGCGGAAGAACGGTCGGGATCCCAGGATCACGGCTCAGTAGAACCGAGCGGGTCTGGCCCGTCACAGCCAATGAACAAGCGACGAATACGAGTCACCGGCCACATGGTCAGACGCATCGGTTCGTAAGCGGGGTGGTACCGCGATGGCACAGCCGTCGTCCTCGCAGGAGTTCCGAGACCTGCCAGGAGACCCATGAGCTACCCCAAATCCCGCGACGACGCCGCAGACACGGCCCGCGTTCCATCCTCTGACGACACCGCGAGCGTCTCGCCGTCGCCGAGCTTCCCCGCCATCGAGGAGCAGGTCCTCGCCTACTGGAAGCAGGACGGCACCTTCCAGGCATCCATCGACCAGCGCGAAGGCGCCCCGGAGTGGGTCTTCTACGACGGCCCGCCCTTCGCCAACGGCCTCCCGCACTACGGCCACCTCCTCACCGGCTACGCGAAGGACCTCTTCCCCCGGTTCCAGACGATGCGCGGCAAGCAGGTTCACCGACGCTTCGGCTGGGACACGCACGGTCTGCCCGCAGAGCTCGAGGCGGAACGTCAGCTCGGCATCACGGACAAGCGCCAGATCGAGGAGATGGGCCTCGCCGCTTTCAACCGGGCGGCGAAAGACTCCGTGCTCCGGTACACGGAGGACTGGCAGGAGTACGTCACGCGCCAGGCGCGCTGGGTCGACTTCGACAACGATTACAAGACGCTCGACATCACCTACATGGAGTCGGTCATCTGGGCGTTCAAGCAGCTGCACGAGAAGGGCCTCGCCTACGAGGGCTACCGCGTGCTGCCGTACTGCTGGCGCGATGAGACGCCGCTCTCCAACCACGAGCTGCGGATGGACGACGACGTCTACAAGATGCGTCAGGACCAGACGGTCACGGTCACCTTCCCGCTCACGGGCGCGAAAGCCGAGAGCCTCGGCCTGACCGCCGTTCGCGCCCTCGCGTGGACGACGACTCCGTGGACGCTCCCGACGAACCTCGCCCTCGCGGTCGGGCCGGAGATCGAGTACGCGGTCGTCCCGGCCGGACCGAACGGCACCCCGGACGCGACCGTGCTCCGCGAGGACGACGGCTCCCCGCACGCCGCGACGGAGGTGCTCGGCGGCGAATACCTGATCGCCACGGCGCTCGTCGGCAACTACGCGAAGGACCTCGGCTACGACTCCGCCGAGGAGGCGAAGGCCGCGATCTCCCGTACCGTGCTCGGCTCCGAGCTGCAGGACGTCACCTACGACCGTCTCTGGGACTACTACGCGGACGCCGAGGAGTTCGGCACGCAGAACGCGTGGCGCATCCTCGTGGCCGACTACGTCTCGACCGAGGACGGCACGGGCATCGTGCACCAGTCGCCCGCATACGGCGAGGAGGACCAGCGGGTCTGTGAAGCCGCCGGGATCCCCGTGATCGTCTCGGTGGACGACGGCGGGCGCTTCCTCCCGCAGGTCGCCGACGTCGTCGGGCTCCAGGTCTTCGAGGCCAACAAGCCGCTCACACAGCTTCTCAAGAACGAAGGGCGGCTGCTCCGCCAGGCGAGCTACGAGCACTCCTACCCGCACTGCTGGCGCTGCAAGCAGCCGCTCATCTACAAGGCCGTCTCCAGCTGGTTCATCCGCGTCCCCGACTTCAGGGACCGCATGGAGGAGCTCAACCAGGAGATCACCTGGGTCCCCGAGAACGTCAAGGACGGCCAGTTCGGCAAGTGGCTGGCAGGCGCCCGCGACTGGTCGATCAGCCGTAACCGGTACTGGGGCTCGCCCATCCCCGTGTGGAAGAGCGACAACCCAGACTTCCCGCGCATCGACGTCTACGGCTCGCTCGACGAGCTCGAAGCCGACTTCGGCGTGCGTCCGACGGATCTCCACCGGCCCTACATCGACGAACTCACGCGTCCGAACCCCGACGACCCCTCCGGCCAGTCGACGATGCGTCGCATCACCGACGTCCTCGACGTGTGGTTCGATTCGGGCTCGATGCCGTTCGCGCAGGTGCACTACCCGTTCGAGAACCGCGAGTGGTTCGACACCCACAACCCGGCGGACTTCATCGTCGAGTACATCGGGCAGACGCGAGGCTGGTTCTACCTCCTGCACGTGCTCTCGACGGCGCTCTTCGACCGCCCGGCGTTCACGAGCGTCGTGAGCCACGGCATCGTCCTCGGGAGCGACGGGCAGAAGATGTCCAAGTCGCTCCGCAACTACCCGGACGTGAACGAGGTCTTCGACCGCGACGGCTCCGATGCGATGCGCTGGTTCCTCATCTCCAGTTCCGTCCTGCGCGGGGGCAACCTCATCGTGACGGAGGAGGGCATCCGCGAGGGCGTCCGCCAGGTCATGCTGCCGCTCTGGAACAGCTGGTACTTCTTCTCGCTGTACGCCAACACGGCGGCCCCCGGCGGCTACGACGCCGAATGGCGCACGGACTCCGAGGACGTCCTCGACCGCTACCTGCTCGCGAAGACCCGTGAGGTCGTCGAGACCGTCACCGAACACCTCGAGCGATTCGACGCGACCCTGGCGACGGCGTCGCTGCGCGACTTCGCCGACGTCTTGACGAACTGGTACGTGCGTCGGTCGCGCGACCGGTTCTGGGGAGGCGTCGCCGATGGCGGACCGGGCAAGGCGGCCTTCGACACGCTGTACACGGTCCTCGAGACGATCAGCCGAACGGCCGCTCCGCTCCTCCCACTCGTCACCGAGCAGGTCTGGACGGGCCTGACCGGCGGTCGCAGCGTGCACCTGACCGACTGGCCGGACGCGTCCGCGTTCCCCGAGGACCACGCCCTCGTGCAGGCGATGGACGAGATCCGCGCCATCAGCTCGACGACGCTCTCCCTCCGCAAGCAGGCCGGGCTCCGCGTCCGGCTCCCGCTCGCCGGCCTCACGGTCGTCGTCGCCGACCCCGCCTCGCTCGCACCGTTCGAGTCGATCCTGCGCGACGAACTCAACGTCAAGCAGGTCACCTTCGTCCAGCTCACGGACGAGAGCGCCTCCGACTTCGGCATCACCTCGAAGCTCACGGTCAACGCCCGGGCGGCGGGTCCACGACTCGGCAAGACCGTGCAGCAGGCGATCAAGGGCGCCAAGTCCGGCGACTGGAGCGAGACGGACGGGGTCGTCACCGCCGGCGGCATCCCGCTCGTCGAAGGCGAGTACGAGCTCGTGATGGAGGCGGAGAACGACGTCGAGGGCGCCGCGGCGCTCGCGCTCCTGCCCGCGGGCGGCCTCGTGCTGCTCGACACCGTCCTGACCGACGAACTGCGCGCAGAAGGCTTCGCCCGCGACGTCATCCGCGCCGTGCAGGACACCCGCAAGGCCGCCGGCCTCGAGGTCAGCGACCGCATCTCCCTGGCGCTCACCTTCGCCGACCAGACGGACGCCGACAGCATCCCGGCAGCCGACGTCGTCGACATCGCCGGGGAGACGCTCGCCACGAGCCTCACCGTGACGGTCGGCGCGGCAGCGGCGACCACGGGCGTCGAGCACGTGCAGTCCTTCGAGGCCGGCAAGTTCGCCAACAGCGGCGCGTTCGTCGTCGCCGTCGTCAAGACCACCTCAGAACAGGAATTGGAGCGCGCTGATGTCTGATCCCGTCGAAGCCGCCGACGCCGTCTACCGCGAGCTGCTCGAACGGCTCGGCGAGGCGCAGCCGCAGCCGCGCCTCGGACCCACCAAACGAGCGCTCGAGCTGCTCGGCAACCCGGAATCGTCCTTCGCGATCATCCAGGTGGCGGGGACCAACGGCAAGACGAGCACGTCCCGGATGATCGAGAGCATCCTCCGCGCACACGATCTGCGGACGGGACTCTTCACGAGCCCGCACCTCGTCCGGTTCACCGAACGCATCTCAATCGACGGCGAACGCATCTCCGACGAGGCCGTCGCCCACAACTGGGACGACATCAAGCCGTACCTGAAGATGGTCGACGACGAGCTGGAAGCCGCCGGGGAACCGCGCCTGACCTTCTTCGAAGCGCTCACGGTCCTCGCCTTCGCGAGTTTCGGCGACGCGCCGGTCGACGTGGCCGTCGTCGAGGTCGGCATGGGCGGATCGTGGGATTCGACGAACGCGGCGGACGCCGACGTCGCGGTCTTCGCGCCCATCGACCTCGACCACATGCAGCGGCTCGGATCGACGATCACCGAGATAGCCCGGACCAAGGCCGGCATCATCAAGCCGGGCGCGCAGGTCGTGTCCGCTGCGCAGACCGCGGACGCGAGGCGTGAGCTCGTCGCGGCAGCCGAGGCAGCCGGCGACCCCATCGCCTTCGAGGGAGAGGACTTCGCGCTCGTGCAGGACGCCGTCGGCGTCGGCGGGCAGCTCATCACCGTCCGCGGCCGTGCCGGGACGTACCCGGAGCTCTACCTCCCGTTCTACGGCGACCACCAGGGCCGCAACGCGACGCTCGCGATCGCAGCGGTCGAAGCCTTCCTCGGCGGGGCGACCCGGCCGCTCGCGGAGACCGTCCTCGCCGAAGGGCTCGCGGAAGCGACGTCGCCCGGCCGTCTGCAGCTCATCGGCACGGAACCGACGGTCCTCGTCGACGCAGCGCACAACCCCCACGGGGCCCGCGCGCTCGTCGCAGCGCTCGGCACCTACTTCGACGTCGACGAGATCGCCTTCGTCGTCGGGATCGTGGCGGACAAGGACGCCCGTGGCATCCTCGAGACCTTCGCGCCCGCCGCATCGCTCCTCGTCATCACGCAGTCGGAGTCCGAGCGTGCGATCCCCGCCGAGGAACTCGGTCGGATCGCGGAATCGCTCGCGATCCCGGAGCTGCCGGTCTACGATCGCCTCGACGAGGCGGCGGACGTCGCGAGGCGGTGGGCAGCGGAGGGCGAGCGCAGGCTCGTCGTCATCACCGGTTCGATCACCCTCGTCGGTGAAGCGATCGAGATCGCGGCCGACCGCGAGTGGAAGGTGAAAGCATGACCGACGCCCCGAACGCACACGAGCCCGCGGACCCGGGTGAGCCGACGCCGAAAGCGCCTCGCACGCGTCCTGTCCGCACGGTGAAGCAGAGCCTCGGCTCGATCGTGCTCGGCTTCGAGATGATCGTCATGTTCCTCGGCTCGCTCGTCATCTTCGGCCTCAAAGCGGCTCCCGCCCCCGTCGCCTTGATCGGTGGCGGAATCCTCTGCCTCATCATCATCGTGACGATCCCGCTCCTGCGATTCCGCTGGGGATACTGGCTCGGCTGGGGAGTGCAAGCCGCTATCGTTGCTACCGGTTTGTTCGTGCCGATGATGTTCCTCGTCGGCGCGATGTTCGCCGCCGTGTGGGCGTACTGCATGGTGTCGGGCGACCGGATCGAGCGCCAGCAGGCGCACTACCGAGAAGTGAAGGACTGACAGTGGCTGTTGAAGAAACGCTCGTGCTCGTGAAGCCGGACGGCGTCGCGCGCAACCTGACCGGCGAGATCCTGCGCCGCATCGAGGCGAAGGGCTACTCGCTCGTCGACCTCCGTCTCGTGCAGCCGGACCGCGAACTGCTCGCGAAGCACTACGAGGAGCACGAGGGCAAGCCGTTCTACGAGCCGCTCGTCGAGTTCATGCTGAGCGGGCCCGTCGTCGCGATCCGCGTCGCCGGCAACCGCGTCATCGAGGGCTTCCGTTCACTGGCAGGCACGACCGACCCAACGAACGCCGCCCCCGGCACGATCCGTGGCGACTTCGGCCGCGACTGGGGCCTCAAGGTCCAGCAGAACCTCGTGCACGGCTCGGACAGCCCCGAGTCGGCGAGCCGCGAACTGGGCCTCTGGTTCAACTGAGCCGGGTCGCACCCGAACGCACGAACGCCCGCCGTCTGGTCTCCAGGTCGGCGGGCGTTCTGCGTGCGGCGGACGCGCTGTGCCGAACCGATCAGACGAGGGCTAAACCGCTCAGACGAGGTAGGACAGCACGTCGAGGCGCACCTGAGCGATGATCGCGATGATGAGGTAGCAGGCGAGCGTGATGACGGCGACCCACGACGAGGCGCTCGTCGCGAACCGCTTGACGCCCGCGCTCGTCGGGATCACGCCCGACTTGAGCGTGAAGAAGGTGACGGCGAAGAACGTCGGGATCGTGACCGACCACGTCACCATGCACCACGGGCACAGGGTGCCGAGCACGAAGATGCTCTGTGAGATGAGCCAGATCACGAAGCCGAGCGCGCCGGCGACACCGACGTTCAGAGCGATCCAGAACCAGCGGTGGAATCGCGCCCCGGCGAGGATCGCGACGCCGACGGCGATGGGCGCTACCCACCCGCCGAGGCCGAGGATCGGGTTCGGGAAGCCGAGCACCGAGCCCTGCCACGAGTTCAGGTTCGCCTGGCACTGCACGAGGATGCTGAGGTCGCACCCGAGCTTGCCGCCCGGGTTCTCGAGCAGGTGGAACTTCTCCACGGTGAGGGCGAAAGCCGCGATCCAGCCGATCGAACCGGCGATGATGAGGAAGATGGCGAGGCCCCTGGGGCGCGCCTCGATGAGAGGTGTTGACACGCCCCGATTGTCGCATGGGGTCCTGCGTGTCGGGCTGCAAACATGCCCCGAACAGGTGAGTCGTGCGATAATCGATCGACGCAGGTCGAGCCGCGCTCGATCGAGGTGTCACAACAGGCTTGTTGGGCAACGAGTGCCCAGGACCCGTCGGCACGAGCCGACACGACAGCTAGAGCTCGGAGAGCCGGCCGTCACACAGGATTTGCGAGCAGTCGCCTAGCGGAGGCTCGCACGAGAGAGGTACCGGAGAGTGGCGCGGCCACTGTACCGGTTGAGGAGCGCACCAGGAATGGTGAACGAGAATATCGAAGACCCGAACGCATCGGGCGAGTCGACAGAGCACGAAGACCAGGAATCGCAGGCGTTCGAGACTGCCGCGGTGGAAGCGGGACAGGGCGTCTTCGACGCCGACCTCTTCGACGTCGTGATCGAAGCCGTCGTGGAACCGGAGTCGCCGGAGACGGCGGAGGACGCGACCGAGCCGGAGGCGACGCCGGAGCCGCTCACGGCCGCTGACGCCGCAGTGGAGGAGGCCGGAGCCGGAGACGACGCGCCCTCCGAGTCGCACGACGATGCGCCCGCCGACGCGATCGTGGAACCGGTCGCGCCGGTCCGTCCGCCCACCACGGTCCTGCTGTTCCAGGCGCCGGACCTGCCTCCCATCGTCCACCGCGATGACGAGCCGGAGGAATCCGAGGGCGGTTCGTCCCGTCGCCGCACGCGTCGCCGCGCCGGCGAGGACGGCGGAGCGGGGGAGTCGAGCGAGCGCAACGTCGTCAAGGTTCGCACCCCGCGTGAACCGGAGCTCATCACCGAACCGCAGAAGGTGCGCGGTTCGACCCGCCTCGAAGCCAAGAAGCAGCGTCGTCGCGACGGCCGTGACGCTGGCCGTCGTCGTCCCGTCGTGACCGAGGCCGAGTTCCTCGCGCGCCGCGAATCCGTCGACCGCGTGATGGTCGTCCGTTCCAAGGGCGGACGCATCCAGATCGGCGTCCTCGAGGACGGCGTCCTCGTCGAGCACTACGTCGCCCGCAGCCAGGAGGCGTCGCTCATCGGCAACGTCTACCTCGGACGCGTCCAGAACGTGCTCCCCAGCATGGAAGCCGCGTTCGTCGACATCGGTCGTGGCCGCAACGCCGTCCTGTACTCCGGTGAGGTCGACTGGGCCGCAGCGGAGACGGGCAACCAGCCCCGCCGCATCGAACTCGCGCTCAAGGGCGGCGACAAGGTGCTCGTGCAGGTCACGAAGGACCCGATCGGTCACAAGGGCGCACGCCTGACGAGCCAGGTGTCCCTCCCGGGCCGCTACCTCGTCTACGTGCCCAACGGCTCGATGAACGGCATCTCGCGGAAGCTCCCGGACACCGAGCGCGCCCGCCTCAAGAAGATCCTCAAAGAGGTCCTGCCCGAGAACGTCGGCGTCATCGTGCGCACGGCGGCCGAGGGCGCCACCGAGGAGCAGCTGACGCTCGACGTCACGCGCCTCAAGTCGCAGTGGGCCGAGATCTCCCGCCAGATGGAGACCGTCCAGGCCCCCGCGCTCCTGCACAGCGAGCCCGACCTCCTCATCAAGATCGTGCGTGACGTCTTCAACGAGGACTTCCACAAGCTCGTCATCCAGGGTTCGGAAGCGCAGCAGACGATCGAGAGCTACCTGCGCGGCGTCGCACCCGACCTCCTCGAGCGCGTGGAAGCCTACGAGGGCACCGGCGACGCGTTCGCCGACTACCGCGTCACCGAGCAGATCGAGAAGGCCCTCGACCGCAAGGTCTGGCTGCCCTCCGGCGGCTCGCTCGTGATCGACCGCACCGAGGCGATGACCGTCGTCGACGTCAACACGGGGAAGTTCGTCGGTTCCGGCGGCAACCTCGAGGAGACCGTCACGATGAACAACCTCGAGGCCGCGGAGGAGATCGTGCGTCAGCTGCGTCTTCGCGACATCGGCGGCATCATCGTCGTCGACTTCATCGACATGGTGCTCGAGTCCAACCGTGACCTCGTGCTCCGCCGTCTGGTCGAGTGCCTGAGCCGTGACCGCACGAAGCATCAGGTCGCGGAGGTCACGTCGCTCGGCCTCGTCCAGATGACGCGCAAGAAGCTCGGTCTCGGACTCCTCGAGACCTTCAGCGAGCCGTGCGAGACCTGCGCGGGACGTGGCGTCATCGTGCACCACGACCCCGTCGTCAAGCACCGCCAGACGCCGCAGCCGGAACAGCGCCGCCGCGGCAAGGGTCCTGCGTCGAACGGCAACGGTTCGGCTCCGTCGGGCACCGCCGCGCAGAAGCCCGCCACGCAGACGCACGGCATCACCGATGACGCGAAGAACGCGCTCGCCCTCATCGCCGCTCGCACGCTGCACCACGAGGAGGTCGCAGCAGAGGCCGCCGCGGCCGCCGAGGGGACCGCTGAGCAGACGGCCGCTCCTTCCGAGACGATCACGATCGAGCTCCCGGAGGGGCCGACCACTCCGTCCGCGCCGCGCGAAGGCCGTCGGGGACGCCGTGACAAGCGCGAACCGCGTGAACCCCGTGAGTCGCGCGACGACCGTGGCGATCGTGCGGATCGCTCAGAACGCAACGGCCGGGGCCAGCGCGATGCTTCGCGTGAGCAGGCTCCGCGCCAGGATCAGGGCGGTTCCGACCAGAACGGTTCTGAGCGGGTCGCCGAGCAGCCCGCAGCGCAGGCGCCCATCGCGATCCTCGACATCCCCCTCACGCCGATCGCCGAGAAGCCGCGTCGTGCCGTCGTCGACACCGAGCACCTGCTCGACTCCGTCCTCGACGCCCTCCCGGAGCCCAAGAAGCCCGGTCAGGGCCGCGGCAGGAGCCGTCGTGTGTCGACGGCTTCCCTCACGGGCGGCTCGGCCATCGCGCCGACCGGCGGCGAGTCCGCCGGACGCACCGCGGAGTAGTCGGCCTGATCAGTGTTTCGGAGCGGCAGCGGCTTCCCGCCGCTGCCGCTCCGTCACGCGCAGACCGCTTCCGATGAGGCGCCGGACGAGTTCGTGCGCGTCCACCGCCTCGGCTCCGGCCGCGACGAGTGCTGCGTGGCGTTCCTCGGGAACGTCGTAGTGGTCGAGGTCGAAGGCGCGGCGGGGGACTCCGGCGCGTTCGGCGAACGCGTGGAGCTCGTCGATCGACCGGTCGCTCACGAGATGCGACCACAGCCGATCGTGCGCCGGCCAGAGCGGCGGGTCGATGAGGACGGTCATTCATCCATCTTAGGAACGGTGGCGGGAGAACGCGTCCTGCGGAACTCGAGCGGGGATGCGGTACCCCGGGGTGTTCCGGGGGAGACGCGCCGATGACGGTCGGCGGTTGCACAGGAGTCGCCGGGGTAGAATGGTTCGGTGATCCAGGGTCTGAACCGCTCCCAGCTGGTTTGACCTGACTCGCACGATGAAGTAAGCTCGACCGTTGGTGTGCACTGAGTCTTTCGGTGTTCCGCCCATGGTTTTCTGCCATCAAGGTGTCCCACGTATTCGAGCCTTTCCGTGCAGTAACTTCTAGCAACAGTCAGTCGGAGCAGTTTCGCTCCCCAAAGAACGGGTACGTAAGTGGTTTACGCAGTAGTGCGCGCCGGAGGACGGCAGGAAAAGGTCGAGGTCGGCACCATCGTGACGATGGACCAGGTCAAGGCCGCCAAGGACAGCACGATCGAGCTCCCCGCGGTGCTCCACGTCGACGGTGACAAGGTCACCACCGACGCGAAGTCGCTCGCGAAGATCACGGTCACGGCCGAGGTCCTCGAGAACCTCCGTGGCCCGAAGATCGTCATCCAGAAGTTCAAGAACAAGACCGGTTACAAGAAGCGTCAGGGGCACCGCCAGGAGCTCACGCGCGTCAAGATCACCGGCATCAAGTAAGGCATCGAGGAGAAGAACAGATGGCACACAAGAAAGGTGCGAGTTCCACTCGCAACGGTCGTGACTCCAACGCACAGCGCCTCGGTGTGAAGCGTTTCGGTGGCCAGGTCGTCGGCGCAGGCGAGATCATCGTCCGCCAGCGCGGCACCCACTTCCACCCCGGCGTGAACGTCGGCCGTGGCGGCGACGACACGCTGTTCGCACTCGAAGCCGGTTCGGTCGAGTTCGGTCACAAGGGCGGTCGCAAGGTCGTCAACATCGTGACCGCTGCTCTGTAGCTTCACGCGTTTTCCACAGGGGGCGGGCTTCGGCCCGCCTTCTGTTTTTTCTGAGCCAGTTCTGAACCCGAGAGGCCGGGACTGAGCGGTACCACGAGCAAGAGAGGGGCTGGGCGTCCATGGTCACATTCGTCGACCGGGTCACACTGCACCTGCGAGCAGGAGGCGGCGGCAACGGCTGCGTCTCCGTCAAGCGCGAGAAGTTCAAGCCGCTCGCAGGCCCCGATGGCGGCAACGGCGGACACGGCGGCGACATCGTCCTCGTCTCCGATCCACAGGTCACCACACTGCTCGGCTACCACCGCGCACCCCACCGCAGCTCCGACTCCGGCGGCTTCGGCATGGGCGACCACCGCAACGGCCACATGGGCGAGACGCTCGTTCTCCCCGTCCCCGTCGGCACGGTCGTCCGCGACGCCGACGGTGCGGAGCTCGTCGACTTCGATGAGCCCGGCATGGAGTTCATCGTCGCCCCGGGCGGCCAGGGCGGCCTCGGCAACGCGGCGCTCTCCTCGACGAAGCGCAAGGCCCCCGGCTTCGCCCTCCTCGGCACGCCCGGCTGGGAAGGCGACATCTTCCTCGAGCTGAAGACCGTTGCAGACGTCGCGCTCGTCGGGTACCCCTCGGCCGGCAAGTCGAGCCTCATCGCATCGCTCTCGGCCGCCAAGCCGAAGATCGCCGACTACCCGTTCACGACCCTGCACCCGAACCTCGGCGTCGTCGAGGCCGGCGAAGTCCGCTACACGGTCGCCGACGTCCCCGGCCTCATCGAAGGCGCGAGCGAGGGCAAGGGGCTCGGCCTCGAGTTCCTCCGCCACGTCGAGCGCTGCGCTGCTCTGCTCCACGTCCTCGACTGCGCGACGCTCGAGCCCGGACGCGACCCGCTGACCGACCTCGACGTCATCCTCGGCGAACTCGCCGCCTACCCGGTCCCGGAGGGTCAGACCCCGCTCATCGAGCGTCCTCAGCTCATCGCGCTCAACAAGATCGACGTGCCGGAGGCGAAGGAACTCGCCGAGTTCATCAAGCCGGATCTCGAAGCGCGCGGCTACCGCGTGTTCGAGATCTCCACAGTGTCCCGCGAGGGTCTCCGTCAGCTGTCGTTCGCGCTGGGTGAGCTCGTCGAGGAGAGCCGTGTCATCGCGGCCGCCGACGCCGCCAAGCCGCGCATCGTCCTCCGGCCGAAGGTCGTCGACGACTCGAAGTTCACCGTCACGGTCGAGGGCGGCACCTACGGCAACCTGTACCGCATCCTCGGTACGAAGCCCGAGCGCTGGGTCGCGCAGACCGACTTCTCTAACGACGAGGCCGTCGGCTTCCTCGCGGACCGTCTGGCGAAGCTCGGCGTCGAGGAGAAGCTCTTCAAGGCCGGCGCCGTCGCAGGCGCCACCGTCATGATCGGACCGGGCGGCGGTGTGGTCTTCGACTGGGAGCCGACCCTCACGAGCACGGCAGAACTCCTCACCGCTCCTCGTGGAACCGACGCGCGTCTCGACGCCAACAACCGTCCCACCCGCAACCAGCGTCGCGAGGAGTACTTCGGTCGCATGGACGCGAAGACGGAAGCGCGTGCGGAGCTCGAGCGTGAACGCGAAGCCGGCCTGTGGGCCGACGACGAGCCGGACACGACGACGGAGATCGTCACCTCGGAGGAGGGCGACCGGCAGTGACGGTGACGGAGCGCAGCGGCATCCGGTCAGCGACGAGAGTCGTGGTCAAGGTCGGATCGTCGTCGATCAGCGGCGACAACGCCGGCCAGATCGCAGCGCTCGTCGACGCGATCGCCGAGAGCCACGGGCGCGGCGCGGAGATCGTCCTCGTCTCGTCCGGCGCCATCGCGACCGGGATGCCGTTCCTGCGGCTGGAGAGCCGCCCGAGCGACCTCGCCACCCAGCAGGCGGCTGCGGCCGTCGGGCAGAACCTCCTCATCTACCGCTACCAGGACAGCCTCGACCGCTACGGCATCGTGGCTGGTCAGGTGCTGTTGACCGCAGGAGACCTCGAGACGCCGAGCCACCGCAGCAACGCGCAGCGGGCCATGGAGCGACTGCTCGGCCTGCGCATCCTGCCCATCGTCAATGAGAACGACACGGTCGCGACCCACGAGATCCGATTCGGGGACAACGATCGTCTTGCTGCTCTCGTCTCCGTCCTCGTCGCAGCAGACGTGCTCGTGCTCCTGAGCGACGTCGACGCGTTGTACACGAGGCCGCCGCACGAAGCCGGCGCCGTGCGGATCGAGGACGTGCCGTACGGCGACCGTCTCGACGGCGTGACGTTCGGCGACATCGGTGCCGCCGGCGTCGGAACCGGGGGAGCAGGCACGAAGGTGTCCGCGGCCCGACTCGCGGCGGAAGCAGGAACGGCCGTCCTCGTGACGTCGACCGCCAACGTGGCGGAAGCGCTGCGCGGCGAACAGGTCGGCACCTGGTTCCAGCCCGCCGGGGCCTGACAACACCGTCGTCATGCGGGAGACGGCTCCGTGCGTCGTCGCTACAATCGGAACATGTCGAACGCAGTCGTCTCAGCATCGCCCGCCGTGCCCGCCGCGCCAGTCGGACTCCCGATCGAGGAGCGCTTCGCGGCTGCCAAGCGTGCGTCGCGTCTACTGGCGCAGGCCAACGCCGGGCAGAAGAATCGGGCGCTCGTGGCGATCTCCGACGCGCTGCGTGCGCACGTCGACGACATCATCGAGGCGAATGGACTCGACCTCGCGAGCGGCCGTGAGAACGGCCTGAGCGAAGGGCTGCAGGATCGCTTGCGCCTCGATGCCGCGCGCATCGCCTCACTCGCCGACGCGGTGCTCGACGTCGTCGCGATCGTCGATCCGGTCGGCCAGGTCGTTCGCGGCAGTGTCACGCCCGACGGGCTCAAGATCGAGCAGGTCCGGGTGCCGTTCGGCGTCGTCGGCGCGATCTACGAAGCACGCCCCAACGTCACGGTCGACATCGCCGCGCTCGCGATCAAGAGCGGGAACGCGGTCGTGCTCCGCGGAGGCACCGCGGCGGAGCACTCGAACGCCGTCCTCGTCTCGCTCATCCAGGGAGCACTCGAGTCCGTCGGGCTGCCGCGGGACGCCGCCCAGACGATCGACGAGTTCGGTCGCGAGGGCGCACGAGCGCTCATGAACGCGCGCGGACTCGTGGACGTCCTGATCCCGCGGGGGAGCGCATCGCTCATCAACACGGTCGTGCAGGAGGCGAGCGTCCCCGTGATCGAGACCGGGGCCGGCGTCGTGCACGTGTTCCTCGACGCATCCGCGGACGAGTCCTGGGCGGTCGACATCGTCCGCAACGCCAAAGTCCAGCGACCGTCCGTGTGCAATGCGCTCGAAACACTGCTCGTCCACCGCTCAGCCGCCGAACGGCTGCTGCCGCCCGTCCTGTCGGCTCTCCGTGAGGACGGCGTCGTCATCCATGCGGACGCGGAAGCCCGCGCGATCTTCGCCGACGCCGTGGAAGCGACCGATGAGGACTGGTCGATCGAGCACATGTCCCTCGACATCTCCGTCCGCGTCGTGGACGACGTGGACGCGGCCATCGAGCACATCGATCGATACTCGACCAAGCACACCGAGTCGATCATCACGAACGACGTCGTCACCGCGGAACGATTCCTGAACGAGGTCGACTCCGCCGTCGTGATGGTCAACGCCTCGACCCGGTTCACCGACGGCGGCGAGTTCGGCTTCGGTGCGGAGGTCGGGATCTCCACCCAGAAGCTGCACGCGCGCGGTCCGATGGGCCTCCCCGAGCTCACGAGTACGAAGTGGCTCGTGCGTGGTTCAGGTCACGTGCGGCAGTAGTCGCTAGACTGAACACGGCGTGTCCGAACGCCACAGAAGGAGAGATCATGTCGCTTGCCGCTTCAGCGCTTGCATCCGCGGTATTCGCCGAGTCCGAGCACGCCGTCGAACTGGGCGCCCCCACGTGGGTGTTCGGGGCCGTCGCGCTCGTCGTGTTCGCGATCCTCGGCGTCGTCACGTTCAGCTACCGCGACGTCGCCAACCGTCACGCGCAGAAGTCTGCGGCCCACGATGCCCACGGCGAGCACGGTCACTGACCCTGTCAGCGTCCAGCACGCGCACGGCTGATCAGCACCCAGTGATCGCATCTGCAGCGGAATCCTCCGCGCCGGGCACTCCCGGCAGACGTGAACGCATCGGCGTGATGGGCGGGACGTTCGATCCCATCCACCACGGACACCTCGTTGCAGCGAGCGAGGTCGCACAGCACTTCGACCTCGACGAGGTCGTCTTCGTGCCGACCGGCCAGCCGTGGCAGAAGTCCGGTGTCACCGACAGCGAGCACCGGTACCTCATGACGGTCATCGCCACGGCGAGCAACCCGAGGTTCACCGTCAGCCGCGTGGACGTGGATCGCGCCGGGCCGACCTACACGGTGGACACCCTGCGGGATCTGCACCGCTCGCGGCCGGACGCGGAGCTGTTCTTCATCACGGGGGCGGACGCCGTGGCCCAGATCCTCAGCTGGAAGGACGTCGCGGAGGTGTGGGACCTCGCACACTTCGTTGCTGTGAGTCGTCCGGGACACGACTTGAATGTTTCGGGTTTACCACAGCACGACGTAAGCTTGTTGGAAGTTCCGGCCCTAGCGATATCGTCGACGGATTGCCGGAGCCGGGTGAGTAAGGGCTTTCCGGTCTGGTATCTGGTTCCCGACGGTGTCGTGCAGTACATCACCAAGCACCACCTGTATCGGAGTGAAGTTTCATGACCGCGTCGCCAGAGAACGCGCCCGTCACACGGCGTCAGGCCAGGGAGACCCAGCAGACCGTTGGCGCGCCTCCTGAGGCCGTCGAATCGACGGAGGCCGAGGCTCCGCGCCGTCGTCGTGCCTCCACCACGGAACCCGTCGCCGGCGGCAACATCCCCGATGTGGCCCCGCAGCAGGACGCTCCGGCACCGTCTGCGCCCGTGACGCCTGCAGCTCCTGCAGCGGCTTCGAGTCCTGCCCCATCAGGCACCTCCACCGGTGGCATGACGCGTCGTCAGCTCCGCGAACTGGAGCGTACCGGCTCGCTCGAACGGCCCGTTCTGACGCCCGTCGCGCCTCCGGTCGAAGAGGTGGCGCCTCCCGTCGCGCTCCCTCCGCGTCAGACCCCTGTCGCCCCGAAGCCCTCGGCCCCGGCGAAGCGTGCACCGAAGCCCGCTCCGTCGAAGCCGGAACCGATCGTGCCGCCGAAGCAGCAGGCCGCCAAGGCGGCTGTCGCGCCCACGGGCACGCCCATCGCGCCCGTGCCACCCGTCGTCCCCGCGGACGCCACGCCGTCGCGACCCCGCGAGACCGTGGCAGGCACGACGACCGCCGCCGGAACGACCCCTTCCGCCATGCCCACCGTCGCCGAACAGGCGACCGGCGGACGCGCTGCGGAGCCGACCGGTTCGATCTTCGACGTCTCCGACCGTGACGACATCTCCGAAGACCCCGCATCCACGCTCTCCAAGGGCTTCGGCCGCGACTCGATGCTCGTCGCGGCACTCGAGGCCGAGAAGGCTCAGGCCGAACAGGACGTCGCGTTCGAGGAACTCCTCGGCGCAGGCATCACCGCGACTGGCTCGGTCACGACCTCGTCGCTCATCATCCCCGTCGCGCCGGAACAGGCGACCCCTGGCGCCACATCGAACACGACCGGTGAGATCCTCATCACGGGTTCGATCGAACTGCCCCGCGGGCTCGGCGCATCCGGCCAGGACCCCAACCACTTCGACGGTGCAGACGTCGACAAGCTCTTCGAGTCCGACGAGATGCCCGCCTCCGTCACAGCGGCGTCTCCCGTCTCGGCCAGCAAGGCTGTCAGCAGCCACGGCAATGCACGCGACGTCGTGCCGGCCACCACGAATCAGAGCAACAAACTGCTGATGACCTTGGCGATCGCCGCAGCGGTGCTCGCCGCCGGCGTGCTCGCCGTGCTCGTCATCGGATACTTCAGCGGGGCGTTTTGATCCCGTCACACCACGATCCGGCGCGTGACCACGCGTCGGCAGAGGAGCGCACCACATGACCCTGGCCGACAACACGATCGAGATCGTCCAACGCGCAGCGACCGCCGCCGAGTCCAAGGGCGGCGACGACCTCATCGCCCTGAACGTGTCGGGTCCGCTGCCCTTCGTCGACGCCTTCCTGCTGGTGACCGGCCGCAGCGAGCGGAACGTCATCGCCATCGCGAACGAGGTCGAGGACCAGCTGAACCAGGCCGGCACCAAGACGCTTCGCCGCGAGGGCAAATCGGAGGGTCGTTGGATCCTCCTCGACTTCGGCGAGGTCGTCGTGCACGTCTTCCACGAGGAGGAGCGCGTGTATTACTCGCTCGAGCGCCTCTGGAAGGATTGCCCGGTCCTGCCGCTCACCTCGAGTGAACCGCAGCCGGTCCAGTAATTCGATCATCCAGCATCGGGTTCTGCGCCGAAGTGGTCAAAACCACCTCCAGGATGTAGTAATCTAGATGAGTTGCTTCCGCGCGAGCGGGAACAATCTGGGTCTGTGGCGCAGCTGGTAGCGCACCTGCATGGCATGCAGGGGGTCAGGGGTTCGAGTCCCCTCAGATCCACCCAGAGTGAACAAGGTCCAACCGATTTCGAGCTTTTCGAACACGGTTGGGCCTTCTTCGTTAAGCCACGTTTCGTTCAGCCACGCGCTCTGCGGGCCCGCGGTCGCGACGCCGCCGACGGAAGGAATCGCACGCCGTCATGATGGGTGTCACGCATGCGACGAGCGGTGCCGCGGCGTGGATCGCCGTCACCGGGACGATGCCGTTGCTCGTCACCGAGCTGCATCCGCTTGATCCCGTCGCGGTCATCGTCGGCTCGTTCGTGTGCTCCGGTGCGGCCCTGTTGCCCGATGCGGATCACCACAGCGCGACGATCTCGCATTCCGTGCCGGTCCTCGGCCGTCTCGCGACCGGCGTGGTCGGAAGTGTCTCCGGCGGACACCGCCACGGTGCGCACTCACTCGTCGGCGCCGTCATCGTTGGCTTCCTCGCATGGGCGCTCACCCTGCTGACGCTGACGACGGACCACCTCGGCACGTTCTCGATCGGGACGGCACTCGGGGCCGCCGCACTCGTCTGCTTCGCCGTCAAAGCGCGCGCGGTCGTCCGCAGCTGGTCGGCGGCCTGGATGCTCGGCGGGATCGTCGGTCTCGCCGTCGTGCTGCTGGCTCCGGGCAGTGTCGAGTGGTTCCCGGTCGCGGTGGTCCTCGGCTTCCTGGCCCACCTGGTCGGCGATCTGCTGACCACGGGCGGACTGCCGGGCCTGCTCTGGCCCATCAAGCCGCGGCCGCCGAGAAGGCTCCGCCGCACGCCGGTCCTCAACCGCATCTGGCTGCCGAACGGCTACATCGCCGTCCCGCTGCTCGGGAATGCCGGCTCGATCCGTGAAGCCGTGCTCGGCATCGTCCTCGCGGCCTACGTGTTCGCGGGGCTCGGGTACGAGTCGTTCCGCGCATTCGGCGTCGATGTGACGGCGTTGTTCTGAGATCGCGGTACGGGTCTCGCCACGCAAGCCGTGGCAGCATGGGGTGATGGCGACCTCGATCCTCCTCATCTCGGACACCCATCTGCCGAAACGCGCGAAGGCTCTTCCAGAGGTCGTGTGGGATGCGATCGACACCGCCGACCTCGTGGTGCACGCGGGGGACTGGGTCGACGTGCCGACGCTCGACGCCATTGAGGCACGCGCGAAGCGTCTCGTCGGCGTCGCGGGGAACAACGACGGGCCCGAGTTGCACGCTCGACTTCCCCTCGTCAACCGGTTCGAGGTGGAGGGGCTGCGGTTCGCCGTCGTGCACGAGACCGGGGGAGCAGCGGGGAGGGAGACGCGCGCCATGGCGGAGTACCCCGACACGGACGTGCTCGTGTTCGGACACAGTCACATCCCGTGGGACACGACGGCGTCATCGGGCCTCCGACTGCTGAATCCGGGCTCGCCGACGGATCGTCGCCGGCAGCCCGTCTGCTCGATGATGACGCTCGTCGCGGACTCCGGCGCCGTGAGCGAGGTGCACCTCGTGGAGGTCTCCCGCTGAGCACGCCCGACTCAGTCTCCGAGAGCCGAGTCAGAGGCCATTCGCCACGAACACGGCTTCCGCGCGGTCCCTCATGACCTCGTCGTCTTCTTCCGACGTGTAGATCGCCTCCAGGAGCTGCGTCGTCGCGGGATCGAGCTGTTCGTAGCGTCGTCGCCACCGCTCCGCGTCCTTCCGCCAGTACGCCATCGTCTGCCAACGCGCGGTCGGCAGTCGCAGGGTGTGGCGGAGGCGGGATCGGATCGTCCGCATCTGGGAGGCCTCGCCGGAGAACCAGACGTAGCCGATGCCGTCCCGTTCGGTCAGCGCTCGGACCGCTTCGGGAAGGTCGGCCGCATCCGGGCCGTCGTGGGAGTCGGCCCTCGCGAGGCCGCGGGAGCCGTGCATCCAGACGATCCGGTCCTGGGGGCGATGGGCGAGCACGTGCTCGTCGTCCTCGCCGACGTCGATGACCGCCGTGATCGGCGGATCGTCCGGGCGATCCGCGTGGAACTCGAGGATCCGCGCGATGGCGGGGAGCGCCGTCGCATCGCCGACGAGCGCGATCCAGTCCGTGTCCGCGGGAGGTGTGTGGTGTCCGCGCGGTTCGCCGAGCGCGATCGTTTCACCCGGGGACGCGTTGAGAGCCCAGCTCGCGGCGGGACCGTGGCCGTGGAGCACGAAGTCGATGTCGACGGTGTGCGCCAGTGGGTCCCACCGTCGGATCGAGTAGTACCGCGTCGTGATCTCGGCGGACGGCTCCGCGGCGGTTCCCTCCGCCGTCTCGACGAGCAGGGATCGTACCGATGCCGCCGGGGCGCCCGCGGTCGGCAGCAGCAGGGTGACGAACTCGTCGGGGCGGCCGGACGAGACGAAGGCGTCGAGGTCGAGCACTGCATGGTCCGGTTCCGCGGACTGCTCCGCAGGGCCGAGCGTGACCCGCATCATCCGGCTGCTCAGTCGGTGCGTCGTGATGACCGACGCGAGATACCAGATCGGCCGCTCAGAGCTTCGCAAGCACGGATCCTTCGAGTTCGTGCAGCCACTCGGTCGCCGTGACGTAGTCGGTGATGCTCGTGCGGAGGCCGAAGACGTGGTGCTCGGTCGAGACGGGGAGCCTCGTGAACAGCTCGTTGTCGAGGACGTCCTGGATGCCGGGCACAAGACTGCCATCGGCGTTCAGCGGGTGGATGGCGACCGTGACGCCGCCGAAGACACTGCCGATCTGCTCGAACGGGTATGAGCTGTAGCCGGCATCCGATTTCTGGTCGGGAACGCTGCTGCCCGGCTTCAGGCCGACCTCGTTGACGACGAGGTTGCCGATCGAGCCGGTCGGCTCCTGGATCGAGAACTGCCCGGGGCCGTCGCCCAGGGAGAAGTGCACCCACGTGTTGTTCGCGATGACCTCCGCGTAATCGGTCTTGAGCTTCGTGAGGGTCTCGGTGTACGTCGTGCGCGCCTGCTTCCACGCGTCGGTCTTCCCGACGGCCTCGGCGAGCTGCTCCGTGATCGTCGCCCAGTCACCGCGGCTGTCACCCTTGGCGATGACGGTCGGCGCGATGCTCGACAACCGCTTGAAGGTGTCCGCGTCGATCTCGTCGGCGTCCCCGACGATGAGGTCGGGCTTGATGGCGGCGATCGCTTCGAACTTCGACTCGCCGTACGAACCGATCGTCGGGACGCCCTTCACGAAGTCCTGCTGCGCTGTCGTGAACTCCTTGATCCACTTCCCGTAGTCCTGCGTTCCCGCTGGCGTCACACCGAGCGACATGAGCTGCCACGGGGTGTCGTAGGAGGCAGCCACGACGCGCTTGGGCGCGACCGGCACCTCGACCGTGCCGTACGTCGTCTCGATCGTGTGCATGGGGACGTCTGCGCTGGTCGACGCTCCCGCAGACGTGCCGCACGCGGACAACAGGGCGGCGGACAGGACGACGCCGATGCCGGCGGAGAGAGTGCGGACCACGCGCGTGAGTGCGGGGGAGTGAGGGGATCTGGGCACGGCGAACTCCATCGAATGAGGTAAGGGTTACCTAATTGTGTCGAGTGCTCAAGGGGCGGGCAAGTCCGAACGGCGGGTTTCGCCGCGTGAATCAGTCGACCTGCATCGCAGATCGGTCAACGGGCACGGTGGTGATGCCTCGCCGAGCGAACATGCCGGGCGTGACCCCGGTGCGGCGCCGGAACGCGGCCCCGAAGGCGGCGGCCGTGCGGAAGCCGGTCGCACGCGCGACGGACTGCACGCCGTCGCCAAGCGTGAGGCGCTGGATGGCGAACCTGATTCGCGCGTCCGCACGCCAGCGCGACAGCGGCATGCCGGTCTCCGTCGCGAATCTCCGCATGAGGGTGCGGACGCTCACACTGCACTCCTCGGCCCAGGCCTCGACCGTGCGCGCATCGGAGGGGTCCGCGATGATGGCGTCCGTGACGACGCGGAGCCACGGCGAGGTGGGGAGCGGCAGGTCCACCCTGAGGCGGGGCGTGGGCTCGAGGAGGTCGAGCGCGAAGGCTTCGGCGTTGGCCCGGGCCGCATCGCTCAAGCCGTCCTGCATGAGGTGGGTGAGCACGTGATCGAGCAGGACCGGTGGGACGAGCACGGAGACCTCGTCGAGCCCGTTCCTCGGCTCGTCGGCGGCGAACCAGCTGCAGAGGAGCGAGCTGCCGGCTCCGGCGTGCACCTCGTGAGGAACGTCTGCCGGGATCCAGATGCTCGCTCCGCCCGGAACGGCGTAGAAGGCGGACGGTGTGCTCACGGTCACGAGGCCGTCGATGCCCCACAGGAGTTCGTGCGCGCGGTGGGCGTGCAGGGGCCACGACTGGCCCTCGAGCTGTGATCGAGGTGTGTCTATCCGGTGCGACGCGAGCCGGATCGAGGCGACCGGATTGTCCGGCAACTGCGCCCGCTCCCACACGGCGATCGCTTCGAGCGGGTCGTCGACGGTCAGCTCGCGACTCGGAGAGGGGATGCTCATGCTTCGACCATACTGAGCGACAGGTGCGCGGTGTTCCGATGGGGCGATGTTCGGCGCGGCCGGCCCACACTGCGGAGCGTCAGCCGCCGACGCTGACGGTGAGCCCGTCGTACTCGTGGACGGAGCGCTCCGCGCCGGGGAACCGGTGCGTCGTGATGACCGGTCTGCCCGTCTCGGTCTCGAGCTCGGCCCAGTACGCCGAGACCTCGGCGACCCCTCGATCGGCGGCGGAAGCGACGAGCATCGCCGGGGCGAGCTCGGCCACGAAGGCCGCCGACGGGCCGTCCGGGGCTCCGTGATGGGGGAGGAACCAGATGCATCCCGTGAGATCCGCGCGCGCGGCGATCGCGCGCCATCTGGATTCGGACCCGCACTGGTCGCCCGAGAACACGACGGGTGGCGCCGTGTCATCGTCGCGACTGAGGATGAAGACCGCCGACTCGTCGTTCGTGTGCTCGGAGAGATCGTGGAGGAGCGTGGAGAGCGACGCGTCGTCGGCGTCGCCGAGGGCGGCCACGAGCGCCGGGGTTCCGCGCTCGTCGCCTGTCCGCGGGAACAGCTGCTCGAGCGTCCACCCGGCGTCCCGCCAGATCGGCAGCCGACAGCTCGAATCCGCGGTGATCACCGGTGTCCCGGAGCGGTCCAGCTCATCGAGCAGCGCGAGGTATTCCGTGACGAGCTGCAGGTGGCCGTGCGGGGAATCCACGTCGGCATTGCGCACGAAACCGTCGAGCCATGCAGTGGACGGTCGCGGGGCGGCGAAGCGCGAATACGGCAGGTGGGCGACGCCGATTGGGATCGATCCGGCGATGGCGAGCAATCCCTGGGCGTGGTCGCGGTGCAGATGGGTCAGGATCAACGTCTCGATGCGGGTGATCCCGTTGGCCTGCAGCCAGGTCAGGACGTCGACGCGTCCCGGCCACGCTCGCTCGTCGCCACCGTCGACGATCGTGACGGCTCCCGTGTCGCCGATGATGACGGTGCAGCTGCCCTGGCCGACGTTGAGCACGTGCACGCGCATCGACCGCTCCTTTCCCTGCTCTGCTCGGTTCCCGTCCTCACGGGAGCCGCTGTCAGTGTGTCCGGCGTCGGTGTCCGCCCGGGGAGCGGGAGATGAACGCTTGGAATCGGGGACGCGCGAACCCCCGAACGAAGGTTCGACGCTCGCGAACCCATGCACCCCGCTTCCGCGAGTCTCCACGGGCCCACGATGTGGAGCATCGGCCCGGCCATCCTGCGTTCACAGCGGCCTCCCGGCATGTTCACCGATGCGTCGTTGTCCGGTCGCGCAGGGGCTGCTTCGGTTGCCGTGTGCCTCGATCGGGGCACGCTCGAGTTCGACTCCGGAGGTCTCCCGTGAAATCCACCCCCATCCGTGCCGCGTTGGCCATCATCGTGGCCGCGGCGATCGGCGTCACTGCGGCGCCGCTCGCCGCGAACGCAGCGACCTGGACGCGCACGTCCGACTACCAGCGCTGGTCGCTGCTCAGCGCGCTCGAGCGCGGCCAGGGCATCGCCACGGACAACACGAACTTCTACTACAGCGGCCCCTACAGCCTCGTGAAGGCCACGATCGCGGGCGACAACAAGCTCGCGTCCAACGCCGCGGCCATCCCGTCCGCGCTCAGCGGAACGTTCAAGAGCGACCACATCGGCGACATCGACTACACCGACGGCCTCGTCGTCGCCCCGCTCGAAGACGGCAAGGACTACCAGCACCCGTTGCTCGCGCTCTACGACGCGAACTCGCTCGGCTACACCGGACGGTACGTGCAGCTCCCTCTCGCGACGATGCCCGGCGGGGTGCCGTGGGTCGCCGTCGACAAGGCGGCCGGACTCGTCTACACGGCGCCGTGGAACCAGAGCGTCGCCGACGGCACGAACCGCCTGATCGCGTACAGCCTGAACGACCTGCTGACGCTTCCCGCGGGTGCGACGCTGCCCGTCGTCTCGACCATCACGCTCTCGCAGCCGCTCAGCCGCATCCAGGGCGCCGCGATGTTCCAGGGCAAGCTGTACGCCTCGGTCGACGGTTCCGGGGACAAGTCCGTGTACTCCATCGACACGACGACGGGCGCGGTCGCCTGGGAGCTCCACCAGGACGTCGAGCCGAAGGACGAGGTGCAGGGCATCGCCGCCGTCGACCTCGGCGCCGCGGGCGGACAGCTGCACGTCCTGAACGTCGGTTCCGGATGGAAGTCCGTCAACCTCTACCTCCAGCACTACGCGATCGTCGGCTGAGAGCCGTCCACCGGCTCCGCGCGCTTGTCGCCTGAACGGCCCGCCATCGACCCGCACGGGGTGGATGACGGGCCGTTCGTCATGCGGGTCGACATCGTTCTGCGCTGAGTCGTGCTGAGTCGTGCTGGGCCGTGTCGGGTCGTGCCGGGCCCGGTCGTGCTTGCTGCGGCGGTCGCACCGCGAACGGCTGCCCTGACATTCACGTGTTGTTCACGCTTCCGTCGTGTCCCCGCCTCCGGGAGGACGGGTTGACTCTGCCACTGTGTTCACGAGCGCAAACCCCGGTTCTGCGCTCCCGAACACAACGACTCACCCTCCCGAACCCGCAAGGACAGCCGTGCCAGACGTCACCCTCCGCTCACTCTCGAAGTCCTACCCGGGCGCCCGGGGTGCGAAGCATCTCGCCCTGCACGATGTCGGGTTCACCGTCCCGAGCGGCGAGTTCGCGGCGATCCTCGGACCGAGCGGCTGCGGCAAGTCCACGACCCTCCGCATCGTCGCCGGGCTCGAACGCACCGAGACCGGCAGTGTCACGATCGGCGAACGCGATGTCACCGCGGTCCCCAGTTCGGAGCGCGGACTCGCGATGGTGTTCCAGAACTACGCGCTCTTCCCTCACCTGAGCGTCGCGGAGAACATCGTCTTCGGCCTCAAAGTACGCCACCTCTCGAAAGAGGAGCGGAACAGCCGACTGCGGGACGCGGCGCGCCAGCTGCAACTCGAACCGTACCTGACGCGACGACCGGGCCAGCTGTCGGGCGGCCAGCGGCAGCGGGTGGCCCTCGGTCGCGCCATCGTGAGCGGTGCAGAGCTCATCCTCATGGACGAGCCGCTCTCGAACCTCGACGCGCGACTCCGCGCGGAGATGCGCACCGAACTGCGCGACCTCCAGCAGCGCCTCGGACTGACCGTCCTCTACGTCACCCACGATCAGGTCGAGGCGATGACGATGGCGGATCGCGTCGTCGTCATGCGCGACGGCGGCGTCGACCAGATCGCGTCGCCCGATGAACTGTACGCGCGGCCGGCGTCGGCGGCGGTCGCACGCTTCATCGGTTCGCCGCCCATGAACCTCCTCCCGGCCCACCGGGACGGAGGAGACCTCGTGCTCACGGATGGAACACGCGTCGACGGCGCTGCGCTCCTGGCGCGCCACGGCTCCGGACTCCCGGGCGACCTCCTCATCGGCATCCGACCGGAGGACGTGATCGTCGGCCGCGCCGGCGCGACCTCTGACATCGACCCGATGCGGTCGATGCTCGCGCTCCCGGCGGTCGTCGGTCGCCAGGAACTCCTCGGCGCGGACCGGCTCGTGAGCTACAGCGTAGGCGGGAGCCGGGTCCAAGTCCGCGTCAAGGCCAGCGAACCATTGCCGGACGTCGACGTCCTCGAGGTTCCCCTTCGCCACGTGCACGTCTTCGACCGCACGAGCGAACAGCGCATCGATCCGGCGGTCTCCCGCGCACTCGCCGCCACCGCCTGACCGGGTTCGCCCAGGCGCCTGAACCGCCCGGCCCGGTCACCCACGCATCCATCCCTCAGCAGTTCGTCCAGCACCATCCCTTCGCATCACACCTGTCGCACACCCGAGTACGGTTCCAGAAAGGACCACCAGTCCCATGTCATTCACCCGACGAAACCTCCTCACGGTCGCCGGTACAGCGGTCATCGCCACGTCGCTCCTCGCCGGCTGCGCGTCGCCGGCCTCCGACGACGCCTCCTCGAAGGAGGTGAGCATCGACTTCTACTACCCGGACCAGGTCGGTACACTCGGCACCCTCATCGACGGCTACCTCAAGGACTTCGCGAAGGAGTACCCGAACATCCACGTCAAGGGCGTGTACTCCGGGGACTACGACCAGACGCTCACGGCCGTGAACACGGCGATCGACGGCAACAAGGCGCCCGCGCTCGCGATCATGGACCAGTCGTTCATGCACGACCTCGTGGAGCGCAAGGCCGTCACGAGTTGGAACGACTTCCTGACGAGCGACGACGACAAGAAGTGGCTCGACGGGTTCTACCCGCAGTTCATGTCCAATTCGGTCGACGACAAGGACACCGTGTGGGGGGTCCCGTTCGCGCGGTCCACCATCGTCCAGTACTGGAACAAGGACTTCTTCACGAAGGCAGGCCTCGACCCGGAGAAGGCCCCGGACAGCTGGGACGCGCTCGTCGCGGACGCGAAAGCGCTCCAGGAGAAGGCCGGCGCCAAGTGGGGCGTCTTCATCCCCACCTCGACCGGCACCGCGTACTGGCTCTACCAGGCGCTCGTCCAGCAGGCCGGCGGTGACGGTGCGATCAGCAACGCAGCAGGAACCAAGGTCACGCTCGACACCCCCGAGAACGTCAAGGCGCTCGAGTTCTGGGCGTCGCTCGGCAAGACCGAAGGTGTCGCACCCGACACCGAAGTGGCCTGGGGCACCTCGACCGACGACTTCCTCGCCGGTCAGACGGGCATCCTCTGGACGACGTCCGGCCGGATGGGCACGATCCAGCAGAAGGCCGGCTTCGACTGGGGCGTCTCCGCGCTTCCGGCGGGCGACGGCGTCGGAGCCCCCACGGGCGGCGGCAGCCTGATGCTGTTCAACGCCGGTGTGTCCAAGGAGCAGCAGGCCGCCGCGGTCACCCTGGCCAAGTTCCTCACCACTCCCGAGCGCGCAGCGGACGTCTCCGTGAAGTCCGGCTACATCGCCACCTCCGACGCCGCCTGGAACACGCAGGCGATGCAGGACTACGTCAAGGAGTTCCCGCAGGCGCAGGCGGCGCACGACGCCGTCGCCGACGCGATCCCCGAGATGGCGACCTACGACCGCGACCGAGTCGTCTACCAGACGCTCGCACCGGCACTGCAGTCCGTCCTCCTGAGCGGCGCCGACGCGAAGACGGCGCTCGAGAAGGCGCAGAAGGACATCGACGCGATCCTCGCCACCCACAAATAGGGTCACGGCACCCTTCACGCGCACGCACCGTGTGCACACCCGCTGATCGCACCCCTCACTGATCGGTTCACCACATGATCGACGCCCCAGTGGCGCCCGGCCAGCGGCGGCCGACCCGGAACGTCTTCCGGGTCGGCCGTCGTCTGCCGGACACGGCCTTCGCCTACCTCCTGCTCGTCCCGGCCCTCGTCTTCCTCGTCCTGTTCACGGTCAAGCCGATGCTCGCATCGATCGTGAGCAGCTTCAGCAACCGGGCCGGCGACGCGTTCACCCTCGACAACTACGCAGCGCTCGGGACGGACGAGGTGTTCCTCCGTTCCGTGACGAACAACCTCGCGTTCTCGCTCCTCACGGTTCCGATCTCACTCGGCCTGGCGATGTTCCTCGCCGTCCTCCTGCATCAGCAGATGCGCGGGCGCGGATTCCTCCGAGCGGGCGTGTTCGCACCCGCCATCCTCCCGGTCGTCGCGATCGCCGTGATCTGGATGTACTTCTACCAACCCAACATCGGCGTGTTCAACAGCATCCTGGGTGCGCTCGGCCTGCCGACCCCGAACTGGCTGGGCGACCCCTCACTCGTGCTGCCGTCGCTCATGGTCATGATGGTGTGGAAGGAGGCCGGGTTCTTCATGATCTTCTACCTCGCGGGTCTCCAGGCGATCGATCCGGAACTCGAAGAGGCGTCGCAGCTCGAGGGCACGAGCAAGTTCCGCCACTTCTGGAAGGTGAGCTTCCCCCTGCTCATGCCGACGACGCTCTTCGCTGCCGTCGTCGCGCTCTCCGACAGCATCAAGACCGTCGACTTCGTCTTCGTCATGACGCAGGGCGGTCCGGACAACGCGAGCACCCTGCTGCTGTTCTACATCTACCGTGTGGCGTTCTCTCAGCACTGGCCACAGTACGCCGCCGCGATCTCCCTCGTGGTCGTCGCCGTACTCGTGGTGCTCGCCGTCGTGCAGATCCGCCTGATCGATCGCAAGATCCACTACCGCTAGGAATCCGCACATGGATCGCATCCTCACCGTGTCCGACCGCGTCGAGATGGCGCTCGCGTGGGTCGCCGGCCTCCTCTGGCTCGCGCCGCTCGCCTACGTCATCGTCCGGGCGTTCATCGTGGAATCGCCGGCCGGAGTCTCCTTCGGTTTCGAGAACCTCGTGAACGCCTGGGAGCGGGCGCCGTTCGGGCAGTACTACCTCAACACGACGCTCCTCGTCGTCGGCATCACCGGAGCGCAACTCGTGATCGGCGTCCTCGCCGCCTACGCCTTCGCACGGTACGGCTTCCCGTTCAAGGACGCCCTGTTCGTCTTCGTGCTCATCCAGTTGATGATCTTCCCTGAAGTGTTCATGTCGGAGAACTATCGCACGGTCGCCTCGCTCGGCCTGCTCGATACGATCACGGGCATCGGGCTGCCCTACGTCGCGAGCGCGTTCTGCATCTTCTTCCTGCGGCAGGCGTTCCTGACGGTGCCGAACGAGCTCGTCGAAGCCGCACAGGTCGAGGGCGCCTCGCGACTCGAGATCCTCTGGAAGGTCTTCATCCCGGCCGCGAAGCCGAGCATCATCGCCTATGCGCTCGTCTCGGTGTCCACCCAGTGGAACAACTTCCTCTGGCCGCTCATCGTCGCGACGACGGATGCGACGAGGCCCATCACGGTCGGACTCGTCCGGTTCCTCGCGCCGGAGACGGGACTCGACTTCCCGCGGATGGCGGCGGGGACCGTCATCGTGATCGCGCCGCTGCTCGCAGCCTTCCTCATCGGACAGCGCGGATTCATCAACAGCTTCCTGCGCTCCGGCATCAAGTGACCGGACTGCCGGTCAGGGCACGAGGACGATCTTGCCTCGTGCCCCGGTCGGCCTGCGCAGTTCCTCGATCGCCGCTCTGAACTCCGGGAGGGGGAACCGGTGCGTGACGAGCCAGGACAGGTCGAGCGTGTCGTCGTTCAGGCGGGATGCGATGGAGCGCCAGTCCTCGCTCGTCGACGCGAAGCTCCCGAGCACGCTGAGTTCGCGGTTGATGAGGTCGTCGACCGTGAGCGGAACGGTGACGCCCCGACCCAGATAGCCGAGGGCGACGAGCGTGCCGCCCCGTTCGAGGGACCGCACGGCCGCGGCAGACGCCTCGGGACTGCCGGCGGCGTCGATGACCAGGTCGTAGGATCCGGTCTGGCCGGTCGAGCCCGGCTGGTCGAGCAGGAACCGATCCGCTCCGGCGCGCTCGACGAGTCCGAGTTGAGCGGTCCTGCGGCCCCTGACGTCGACGACTGACGGCCGCCATGAACGGACGAGGTGGGCAGCGAGCAGCGCGATGGTGCCGTCGCCGACGACGAGGACCCGCGCTCCGGGCTCAGGTCGTGCACGTTCGAGGGCGTGGTGCACCACTGCGGCCGGCTCCGCGAGGACGGCGGACTCGATGGACACGTTCCCACCGATGTCGTGGAGCAGCCGCTCGGGAACGAGCACGCGGCCGGCGGCGGCACCGTCCCGGGTGAAGCCGTACTCGTCGTACACGGCGCAGAGGTTCGTCGCGCCTCGTCGGCAGTCGTCGCACATCGTGCAGGGGACGATGCCTTCGGCGATCACTCGGCGAGGCTCGTCGTTCGGGCCGAGGGCTTCGCCGACCCATTCGTGGCCGAGGACGATCGGGTAGGTGACGAACGCTTCATCGACGAGCCCGTCGATGATGTCGAGATCCGTTCCGCACAGGCCCACCAGGAGCGGCTTGACGGGCTTCAGGGAGGAGCCGCCCGAGGCTGAAGCTGTCGTCATGGCGATCGGGTCCGGACGGTCGACGAGCGCGATGCTCCCGGGTTCGGCGACTTCGAGCGCGCGAACGGCCGAGTGATCCGTCACAGGGCGCGACCGGTGAGTTGGGCGGTGATCTGCGCAGCCGCCTTACGGAGCTGATTGCCGAGTTCGGCGACCCGTCGGTCGGAGCGTTCCACCTTGAGCCCCGTGACCGACAGTGCGCCGACGATCGTTCCGTTGTGGCTGTAGACGGGGGCGCTCATGCAGAAGACGCCGTCCTGGTCCTCCTCGTCGTCGATGCCATACCCTCGATCGCGGGTGAGATCCAGCTCCTCCCGCAGCTCTGCCATGGACGTGATCGTCTTGCGGGTGCGGAACGGAAGGCCCGTCTCCTCCACGATGCGCTCCATGTCGGCGACCGGGAGATTCGCGAGGATGACCTTGCCGGCGGCGGACGAGTGCGGCAGCTCCCGGACGCCCATCGGGGTGTGGAAGCGGACGTTGCCGGGCGCGTCGACACGCGAGATGAACATCGGATAGCCGTCATCGTTGATGGCGGCGCGAGCCGTCATCTGGGTGCGTCGGCTGAGATCGTGCAGGACGGGCTTGACGATCTCGGCGAGCGGGTGCGCTGCGGCCGCTCGGTCGCCGAGCCGGACGAGGGCCATGCCCAGGCGGTATCGCGGCCCGGGCTGCACGTCCCGCAGGTACCCGGCGTCGACGAGCGTTCTCGCGAGCGAGTACGCGGTGCTCTTCGAGGTCCCGAGCTGCTTCGTGAGTTCGGTCAGGGTGATGCCGGTGAGCGGACCGGCGGCGACGATGTCGATGACGCCGAGGGCGCGTGCGACGCTCCCCACCGTGTAGCTGCGGGCGGCCTCGGAGGAGTCCTCTGGCATCGTGATCCTTTCGAACCGGGTTCTGTCTCACCGCATCATCGCGGCTCGGTCCGTCTACACGAGTCGGTGCCGGTGCTCCCAAACTAGCGAGATCCGAGCCGGAATCGGCCACGTCGCGGTGGTTGTGCACCAAGAATTCACGTTGCGGGCATCTGGGGGAGGCTCCTGCGTCATCGAGCACTGGTTCGCTTGCTCAGCACACGGTTTCGTGGAGCAGAACGAATGTCGTGCATACGGCATCGACCGGACGAGAGCGACGACGACGGATGAACGATCACGGCGACTTGCTTGCCATTGCGACCGAGGCGGCCGAGGCCGCGTCCGAACTCCTCAGGGCCCGTCGGGCGAGTGGGGTGTCCGTCATCGCGACGAAGAGCTCTGAACTCGACATCGTCACTCGCGCGGACGGCGACGCCGAGGCCCTCATCCGCTCGATGATCCTGGCCGCCCGGCCGGACGACGGGTTCCTCGGCGAGGAGAGCGCAGCGGCAGGGCTCCCCGGGACGAGCGGGGTCACGTGGATCGTGGATCCGCTCGACGGCACCGTGAACTACCTCTACGGCGCTGGGCCGTACGCGGTGAGCATCGCAGCGGTGTCGGGTCCTCCCGAGCCCGCGGAGTGGACCGCTCTCGTCGGAGTCGTCGTCGTGTGCACGGAGCAGGTGACGTTCGCAGCGACCAGGGACGGGGGAGCGACGGCCGATGGCGCCCCCATCGCCGCGAGCAGGGAAGACCGTCTGGACCTCGCTCTCGTCTCGACGGGACTCGCCTACGACCGACTGGTTCGGCGGGAGCAGGCGGAGACCATCGCCGGCCTCGCCCCCGACGTGCGCGATCTGCGCATGGGCGGTTCGGCGGCGACGGACCTGTGCCTCGTCGCCGCGGGGCGGCTGGACGCCTACTACGAGCGCAGACTGGGGCCGTGGGACTACGCCGCAGGTGCGCTCATCGTGCGAGAGGCGGGAGGAAGCGTCCGCAACGGGGCGGGCGGTGCGCCGGACGGCGAACTCGTCCTCGCGGCGGGAGCAGCTCTGATCGATGCGCTCGGAGCGAGGGTGTGAGCGCGGGATCGAGGGTCGCATCCAGCGGCAAGAGACCAGCGGGCTGATAGAATTCCACGATGACCACGTCGCTGCACTTCCAACGGGCGCGGCGGCCCGAGCAGGTCGAGGCGCGCCGGACGGCGATCCTCGAGACCGCCAGGACCATGCTCGGCGAGCGTCCTGTGGCGGAGATCAGTCTTCGTGAGCTGAGCGAACGGGTCGGCCTCGCGAAGTCCAACGTCCTCCGCTACTTCGACAGCAGGGAAGCGATCTTCCTCGAGATCCTCGACGAGAGCTGGACGAGCTGGGTCGACGAGGTGCGTGTCGCGCTCGAGGCGACGGACCCTCAGCCGGGGTCCGCGCCTCACACCTCGCCGGTCAGGCCGGTAGTGACGGCGACCTCGCCATCGCCGCCGCCGCCGACGCCCCGGTCGGGCGCATTCGCGGAAGAACGACGCGTCGCCGGGGTGCTCGCGGAGGCCCTCGCGACGAACGCGTTGCTCTGTGAGCTCATCAGCGTCATGTCGAGTGTGCTCGAACGGAACATCACGATCGAGTTCGCGCGCGACTTCAAACGACGGGCGCACGCGCACTCCGAGCGCTTCGCCGCACTCGTCGCGGCACGCTTCCCGGAACTCGACGACGCTGCCGCCGAATCCTTCGCGGGCGGGGTCCTCATCATCGTGGCGGGCCTCTGGTCCTTCGCCTCGCCGACCCCCGAGGTGGCGCAGGCCGCCGCCGAACTGGGCACGAACCCGGAGCACCTGTCCTTCGAAGCGAACCTCCGGGAGTACCTCTCGACCCAGCTCATCGGGCTGACCGCGCAGGCCGGCTCAAGCGCCTGAACCGCGCACCTGACTCGACCCCCTACCGGCGTAGGGGGTCGCAAACACCCCTCGGGTGTGACGCGTCGAAACGGGGCTGTTCCTAGGCTGAAACCGTTGCCGGACGTACCGGTCGCAGTCTGGAGCCCCACCTTGGCACTCATGGAATCCCGCGTCATCCTGACGGCCGGCCTCCGCAAGGATCCCGTCGACCCGAAGAACAGCGCGTACGCCGTCCTGTCCAGGGCGGTCAAGGCCGAGAACCTCCTCGAGCGCAGATATGCCTTCTACGGCATGGTCTTCGGTGTGTGCACGCTGGCCCTCGCCGGCGCCGTCACCGCGATGGTGCTCCTCGGTGATTCCTGGTGGCAGCTGCTCGTCGCAGCGATCATGGGTGTCATCCTCACGCAGTTCGCGTTCCTCGCCCACGAGTCCGCGCACCGCCAGATCTTCGCCTCCGGAACACTCAACGACAAGGTCGGCGTCGTCCTCGCCAACTTCGTCGTCGGGATGAGCTACGGCTGGTGGATGAACAAGCACACCAGGCACCACGCCAACCCGAACACGATCGGCCGCGACCCCGACATCGAGAAGGACACGATCTCCTTCCTCGAAGAGGACGCCGTCGAGAGCCGTGGCCTCGTCCGCTGGATCACCCAGCGCCAGGGCTACCTGTTCTTCCCCCTCCTGCTGCTCGAGGGCCTCAACCTGCACCGCCACGGCATCGTCGCCGTCACGCAGAAGGCCCCGTTCAAGAACCGCTGGCTCGAGATCGGCCTCCTGGTCGCCCGCTTCGCTCTGCTGTTCTGGCTCGTCTTCACGGTCATGCCGATCGGAATGGGCTTCGCTTTCCTCGGTGTGCAGGTCGCCGTCGTCGGCCTCTACATGGGTGCTTCGTTCGCCCCGAACCACAAGGGCATGCCCCTCATCCCGGCCGGCACGCGCGTCGACTTCCTCACCCGGCAGATCCTCACGTCGCGCAACGTCCGCGGCAGCTGGTTCGTCGACGGCTTCATGGGCGGTCTGAACTACCAGATCGAGCACCACCTGTTCCCGAACATGCCGCGTCCGAGCCTTCGCCGCACGCAGCAGATCGTGCAGCAGTTCTGCGCCGAGAACGACATCTCGTACACGCAGACCACGGTCTTCGCGTCCTACGGCATGGTCATCCGCTACCTGAACCGGGTCGGACTGGCCGCTCGCGATCCGTTCGACTGCCCGATGGTCAACTCGTTCCGTCGTCGCGACTAGTCGCGACGCAGCATCGCCCAGCGCCCCGACACCGCCTCCACCGGCGGAATCGGGGCGTTGTCGCGTTGCGGCCCGGTCGGCGAGGGCGCAGCCCCACTGCACGCGAATTCTCATCGGTTTATCATCTTCACTATTCGCTGAATTTGGTAGATTCGCGCTATGCCAACAGTGATCGAGGCCTCGGGCCTGGTGAAGCAGTTCGGCCGGGTCCGCGCCCTCGACGGACTCGACCTCAGTATCGATGAGGGTGAAGTGCACGGATTCCTCGGCCCGAACGGCGCCGGGAAGTCCACGACGATCCGGGTGCTCCTCGGACTCACGCGACGCAGCTCCGGACGCGTCACCGTCTTCGGTGAGGACCCCTGGACGGCTGCCGTCCCGATCCATCGACGACTCGCGTACGTCCCGGGCGACGTGACCCTGTGGCCGAATCTGTCCGGCGGTGAGACGATCGACCTCCTCGCGGGGATGCGCGGCGGAGCCGATCCTGCATTGCGTGCGCGGCTCATCGCCGACTTCGACCTCGATCCGAAGAAGAAGGCCCGCAGCTACTCCAAGGGAAACCGGCAGAAGGTCGCGCTCATCGCAGCGTTCGCGCGTCGAGCCGAGCTCTACCTGCTCGACGAGCCGACGAGCGGTCTCGATCCCGTGATGGAGGCGGTCTTCCGCGAACAGGTCAAGCGTGTGACGGCCGACGGCGCGACGGTGTTCCTCTCGAGCCACATCCTGAGCGAGGTCGAGGAACTCTGCGATCGAGTGACGATCATCCGCTCCGGGATCGCCGTGGAGCACGGCACCCTCAGCGAGATGCGACACCTCACGAGTACGGCGTTCACGGTCGTGACCGACGCCGACGTCGACGCCATCGCAGCCCTTCCGGGTGTCCTGCACGCCGTTCGGGACGGCGACACCCTGCGCTTCGACGTCAGCACCGATGCCGTGGGCCGCGTGGTCGCGCACCTCGCCGGCTCGCGGGTCGACGCCATGACGGCCACGCCGCCATCGCTCGAAGAACTCTTCCTCCGCCACTACGGCGACCGGATCCCGGCGGCGTCCTGATGTTCCGTCTCCTCGTCCTGCAGGCGCGGCGGGACCGGTTCCAACTCCCAATCTGGATCATCGGCGCAGGGCTTCTGGCGCTGACGAGCTCGTCGGCCGTCGGCGCCGAGTTCGGCACGGAGGCCGACCGCGCGAACCTCTTGAAAGTCGCCGTCGCGACGCCGTCGATCATCGCCCTCCGCGGTGTACCGGACGGCGCGAGCACGGGTTCGTACGTCTTCTTCCAGGTGTTCGTCTACGTGTCGATGGTCGCGGCCTTCATGAGCGTCTTCTTCGTCACACGGCACACCAGGGCGGACGAGGAGCGAGGGCGGCTGGAACTCCTCCGCTCAACTCCCGTCGGTCGAACCGCAGGCGCGGTCGCCACGCTCGTACTCGGCGTCCTCGCCAATCTCCTGCTCGGGCTCGTCGTCGCACTCGCGTTCATCGCGGGCGGGCTCGAGGCGAGGGGGTCCCTGCTCGCAGGTCTGGCCGCCGCCGGCGTCGGCATCGCGTTCATCGGCATCGGGCTGCTCATGGCACAGCTCGCACCGACATCGCGCGCCGCGAACGGCATCGGCTCGGCGCTCGTCGGAGTCGCGTTCGTCCTCCGCGCCGCCGGTGACGCGCTCGGCGAGCCCAGAGCCGACGGGCTGTCGATCACGAGCGCGTGGCCGTCGTGGCTCTCGCCCATCGGCTGGGGACAACAGACGTTCGCATTCACGAAGGCGGAGGCGACTCCGCTGCTCCTCCTCGGGGGACTCACGATCGTCACAGTGGTCGTCGCTTTCGTCCTGCAGGCCACGCGCGACCTCGGCTCGAGTGTCATCCGTGAGCGGGACGGACGAGCGGCCGGGCGGCCGGCGTTCCACTCGAACGTCGCCCTCGTGTGGCGGATGCACTGGCCGACGATCGTCGGTTGGGTGCTCGGCGGGGCGGTGCTCGGAGCACTGGGCGGTGGACTCGCGAACAACCTCGCGAGTGCCCTCACGACGGATTCCAGCATCACGGCGGTGATCGCGGGTCTTGTGCCCGGCGGTCGAGGCGGCCTCGCCGACCTCTTCGTCGCGGCCATCCTCGGCATCGCCGGTGTGCTCGCGGCCGCAGCCGGAGTGCAAGCCATCATCCGAGCGAGATCGGAGGAGGTGGACGGGCGGGCGGAGCTCGTGCTCGCGGCTCCCGTCGGACGGATCGTGTGGCTCGCCGATTACCTGCTCGTCGCCGTCCTGTCGGTCCTGGCCGTCGCACTCGCCGCCGGGCTCGCGTGCGGCCTCACCTTCCTCGTGACCGGTTCAGACGTGGACCGCTTGTGGTCGAGCATCGGCGGCGGCCTCGCACAGCTGCCGGCGGGGCTCGTCTACGTCGCGATCACGGCACTGCTGTTCGCGTTCGTCCCGCGGTTGACGATCCCGGTGGGCTGGGCGCTCCTCGGCGCCGGGTTCGTCGTCGGCCAGCTGGGTGGTCTCCTGCAGCTCTCGCAAGGGGTGCGCGATGCGAGCCCGTTCACGCACACGCCGGCCGTGCCGACCGCCGACGCGGACTGGTCGGGTGCCGTCGTCCTGTGCGTCATCGCGATCGTGCTCGCGGGACTGTCCATCGTGGCGGTGCGCGGACGGGAGATGACCGCGTGAGCGAGCCCGACGCCGTGCAACGTCTGACGGAGGATCCGATCGCCCAGACGGTCAGCGCCCTCGCCGCGAACGGGTTCCCGCGCATGCCGGCCGCGGTGCTGATGCTCCTGATGTCCTCAGAGGAGTCTGCGCTCACCGCCGACCAACTCGCTGAGGAGCTGCAGGCGAGCCCTGCAGCCGTTTCCGGAGCGGTCCGGTACCTCGTGACGATCGGACTCCTCACCCGGCACCAGCTGGCCGGCAGTCGCCGGTACGTCTACGAGCTTCCCCGGCACCCCTGGTACACCGTGTCGATCGGGAAGACCGACCTCTACACGCACATCGTCGGTCTCTCCGAGCAGGCCGCGGAACAGCTGGGACCGAACGGGCGGGCGCGCTTGGAGGAGATGGCCGAATTCTTCCGCTTCCTCGAGCGACGTCTTCCGGCGGTCCTCGACGAGTGGAACGAGTTGCGAAGCGCCTCGGCGACGAGGAGTGCGTCAGGGCTGGGTATGGACCGTTCCTCGGGTTAGCATGTTCGTCAGCAGGAGGAGAGCGCATGGGAACGATCGTCTACGGGAGCGGATCACGACGGATTGCGATGGACGATCGGGTGCTCGCCCACGTCAAATCGGTCATCGTGATGAAACTGCGCCGGAACGAGTCGTTCACGGTGTCCTGGTCCCGTGACGAGGCCGAGGGCGGAGGCCGGACCTCGATCTGGGTCCACCCGTCGATCGGCTTGCAATTCGAGTTCGATGAGCCGGAGCGACCCGAGCTCAACCGCGACTGGCTCGAGCGGCTCATGCGCGAGGCGAACGCGAACGGCGACCTCCGGATCGTACCGGAGATCGAATCCGTGTAGATCGGCGGGCCGGGCCATCGACGCATCGGCCCGGTCGTGGCCTTCATTCGGACCCCGCTACCCACTGACGTACGCCGACGCAACCCCTTGCCCGAGATCGCGTGGGGGCGAAACATGGCAGTCATGCGGCGATTGCGATATGCGGGTGAAGCGTTCTACGTGAGCGATGCCGTCGGCGCTGCGCTCCTCCAGTACCTTCGAGCGTTGACGAGGGTTGGCGAGGCCGGCGTGGTGAGTCTCCCGGCGCTCACGGACCGTGGGACGCCGACGGAAGTCCAGTTCGTCGCGGGTCCGTCGAGCCAAGCGCTCCTGACCTCGGTGGACGTCGCGTTCGAGGAGCCGGTGAGCGACACCTCGGTGGCGCTGCTCAGGCGGATGACGAGACGGCTGGGCCCTGAACGGGCGTCGACCGTGAGCTCGACGGTCGGTCCTGCGGACGAGAGCGCGAGCGACTTCGACTTCGAATAGGTGGTGCGCCGGGGCGCTCGCGGACGAGCTTCCGGACGAGTCGGGTGGGGCGGGTCCGCGTCCTGTCAGAGCCAGCGCATCGTGTACGCGTCGGCCAGGATCCGGCGAGCCGGTGTCGCGAGCGCGAGCCGGAGCATCGCATCACGGGCGAGCAATGCCGGTCCATGCGCTGGACGACCGAGCGCCATGTTCGCCTCGGCCTGACGTGCTGCTCGCCGTGCTGCGCGCACCCTGCTTGCGCCGACGGCTTCGAGGGCGTGCGTCGGTGACGTCCCCGCCCGCACGCCGCGCGCGATGAGTTCGGCGAACGCGATGGCATCGCCCCAGCCGAGGTTCATGCCCTGCCCGCCGATCGGGCTGATCTCATGGGCCGCGTCCCCGAGCAGGATCACGCGCCCATGGACCATCCGGTGGGCGATCCGCCGCCGGACACCGAAGGCGCTCACCATCGTCGACGTCGTCGGGTCGACTCTGAGTCCTGTGCGCGTGTGGACGAGCTGCGCGAGATCGTCGGGCGTGATGCCGTCGGCGGGTTCATCCGTGCGGACGACGAACCGACGCACACCGTGGGGGAGCGGGAACGATTCGACGACGCCGCCCGGTTCGAGGTGGATGACCGCCGTGCTCCCCGCTCCCGTCTCATCGGCGAAGTCGCCCATGACGTAGGAGTCCGGATAGGTGCGCTCCGGCGCCCGGATGCCGAGGAGTCGGCGCACGAGGCTTCTGGCCCCGTCCGCTCCGACGACGTAGCGTGCCGACGTCGTGACGGGTCTCGGAGACGGCCCGTCCGTATCCGCGGTTCCGACGGCGTGGACGACGGGACCGTCGAACCGGAGCGCGTCCAGTCTGACGCCCATCCGAAGCGCGTCGGGCGTGAGCTCGCTGAGCTTCCGGTTCAGGATCGAGGACGTCGTCGACTGCGGAATCGCCACGATGAAGGGGTAGCGTGCGTCGGAGCGGTCGAAGGAGACCACGCCGAGTTCGCGTCCGCGGCTCGTCGCGATGCCGGAGTGGATGAGCACGGCCTGTTCGAGGAACGCCTCGTCGACGCCGAGCTTCGCGAACGCGTGCAGGGAGGGCGGATGGATGCCGATGGCGCGGGAGTGATCCGACGCCGCCGTTCTGCGCTCCCAGACCTCGACGTCGAGCCCGGACGCGGCGAGGACCGCCGCGGTGAAGGTGCCGACCGGACCTCCTCCGATGACGAGGACATCACGCACGGGCGCTGCCCTCTGCGTCGGCCGGCGCGGAGCCGTCGGAGTCGTGGACGAGCAGGAGGCGGAACGGCAGGCTGCGTTCCACCCGCCAGCCCGCCGGTGCGACGGCCGCGAGTTCGTCGCGACGGTAGCTGCGGCGGATCGAGAGGAGGCCGTCCTGGTGGATGAAGGACCCTCGTGCGAAGGGGAGCGTCGCCGGTGCGTACGCGGCGTAGGCGATGCGACTGCGTTCGATGTCGTTGTGGATGACGCGCCGGTTCGCGAGTGCCGTGCTGTCCGCGAGCACCTGCTGGAGAGCGTCGTCGTCGAGGTGGTGGAGGAGGTGGTTCGACGTGACGAGGTCGAAGGACCGTCCGGCCGAGACGAGTTCGTCGCTGCTCGCCCGAAGGAACGTCACGCCGGGGACGGGCGGCAGGGCGCCCACGAATCGCCCGGCGCGCTCATCGGGATCGATGGCGGTGATGGCGAGGCGCAGTCCGTCGGAGGCCGCCCAGCGGGCCAGAGCGCGTGGCACGTCGCCTCCGCCGAAGCCGATGTCGAGGAGGGTCGTCAGACGATCCGCCGCCAGCAACGGGCGAATGCGCGAGCGGTAGATCCCACGCCAGCCGGAGACGAGCCGGTTGACGGTCATGAACTCCTCGTAGGTGCGCTCGAGGCGAGCGAGATCGCAGTGGGGATCGTCCATCAGTTCGCGCAGCTCGGTCGCCCGTCTGCTCAGGTCGACTCGTGTGGCCTCGGTCGGCTGTGTCGCCGGGGGGGTCATGCGCTGGCTCCTGCCGGCACTGACATCGTCGGTCGTGCCGTGGAGCGCGACGCGCCGTCGACCGCCACCGTTCGTGCCGTGAGCAGCGCCGTCTCGACCGTCAGCCCGGGACCGAAGGCCATGGAGCAGACCCGCTCCGGGAGTTCGGGAGCAGGTCCTTTGAGGATGCGTTCGAGGACGAAGAGCACCGTTGCGCTCGACATGTTGCCGTACTCGGCGAGGACCGCGCGCGAGGGCTCCAATTGCGCGTCGTCGAGGTCGAGCGTGTGCTGGACCTTGTCGAGGATGCTCCGCCCGCCCGGATGGATCGCCCACCGCTCGATCGCGCGGTACGGCGCATCTGCGAGGCCCGGACTGCGCGCGAGGAGCGGCGCGAGCGCCTGCTCGATGTTGTGCTCGATGATCTGCGGCACGTAGCTGCTCAGCACCATTTCGAAACCGTGGTCGCCGATCGTCCACGCCATGTCCGCTTCGCCGTCCGGCACGACGACGGTCTCGAAGGCGTCGAGGTCCAGGACGGTGCTTCCCGCGGGTGCGGGTCGAGCGGTCACGACCGCCGCGGCCGCGCCGTCGGCGAAGACGGAGGAGGCGACGATCGTGTCCGGGTCGTTGGAGGATCGCAGGTGGAGCGAGCACAGCTCGACGCACACGACGAGCACGACGGCGTCGGGGTCGGCGATGCAGAACGTCGCTGCGGCACGGAGCGCGGGGAACGCGGCGTAGCACCCCATGAACCCGAGGTGGTAACGCTGGGTCGAAGGCGATAGCCCGAGTTCGCGGACGAGTACGTAGTCGGGTCCCGGAGCGAAGAATCCCGTGCAGGAGGCGGTGATCACGTGGGTGACGTCCGAAGCGTCGATGCCGTCGGCCCCCTCCAGCGCGCGGCGGGCGGCGCCGAGGAAGAGCTCGGGGGAGTGTTTCGCATACGCGTCGTTGCGCACACCCGTCGGCGGTTGGAGGATCAGACCGTTCGCCGCGTCGTAGAACACGGGGTCCTCGGTTGGATTCGTGAAGGACAGCTCATCGATGACGGTGTGCCTCGTGGTGATCGCGGAGGCGTCGAACGCCGCACCGATGATGCGGGTCCCGAGCCGTGAAAGACCCGGCTGCGCGCTGAAAACCGACTTGACTTCGGACTGGTGGAGGACGGTGTTCGGGACCGCGGTCCCGATCGACCTCACTGTGACGGACATACCGGATTGTAACCCCGCACCTGTTGAACAGAGTGGACGTGGAGCGCGGGGTTGACGCCGGAGGAGCGGTCTGACATGGAACGCGTCGGTTGTCCGGTCGACTGTCCGGTCGGCTGTCCCGTCGACTGCTCCGCCGGTGGGAGCTGGCGGGCGCGGCGTGCGCTGCGAGGCCCGTGCGATCCCTAAGCTGGTGCCGTGTTCACGATGGCGAGACGGCTCGCGCTCTCCTCCCATCCCGGGCCCTCGCTCGCCGTCACCGCCCTCGCCGTCGTGCTCGCCGTCGCCCTGGGCTTCGACGGGTGGCGGTGTGTCCTCGTGGCGCTCGCGATCCTCGTCGGCCAGCTGTCGATCGGGTGGTCCAATGACTGGATCGACGCCGAGCGTGATCGTCAGGTCGGCCGTTCGGACAAGCCCGTCGCACAGGGCCTCATCAGTATCGGGTCGGTGCGCGCGGCGGCCGTCGTCACGGGTGTCGCAACCGTGCCGCTGTCCTTCGCGCTCGGAGTCCCGTCGGCGATCGCGCACATCGTGCTCGTCGCGTCGGGGTGGGCGTACAACCTCGGACTCAAGCGGACAGCGTTCTCCGTGCTGCCGTTCATCGTGAGCTTCGGGCTGCTGCCCGCCGTCGTCACCCTCGCCTCGCCTGTGCCGGCCCTCGCAGCGCCCTGGGCCGTCGGCGTCGGCGCCGTCTTCGGCGTCGCGATCCACTTCACCAACGTGCTCCCTGACCTCGACGACGATCGAACCACTGGCGTACGAGGGCTCCCGCATCGGCTGGGCCGAGTGGCGTCCGGCGTCGTCGCCTTCGTCGCGCTGGCGATCGGCGGTGCGCTCGTCTTCGTCGGTCCGCTGCTCGCGGGATCGGGTGCGCCGAGCGTGTTCTCGGTCGTCGCACTCGTGGTTGTGCTCGGGATCGTCGCCGTCGGGATCCGGCTCGTCGTCAGTCGGCCGCCGTCACGACTGCTGTTCCAGCTCATCATCATCGCTGCGCTCGTGATCGCCGTGCAGCTCGCGCTGAGCGGGACGACGCTCACGGTGTGAGTGCGCACTGGACGGAGCCCGCCGGGCTCCGCATCAGTCGCTCAGTACCAGTTGCGCTCAGTACCAGTTATAGGACTCTGAGTGGGCCCACGCGCCGCAGGGCGCTCCGTACCGGCCCGAGATGTAGCTGAGGCCCCAGTTGATCTGGGTCGCCGGGTTCGTCCGCCAGTCGTCGCCGGCCGAGGCCATCTTGCTGCCGGGGAGCGACTGAGGGATGCCGTACGCGGGGCCCGCCGGGTTGTAGGCGTCGACACGCCAGTTCGACTCGCGGGTCCACAGCCGGAGGAGGCACTGGTACTCGTTGTCGCCCCAGCCGTAGGAGGCGACGGCTCCGCGCGCATAGGCCTTCGCGGCGTCGGGATCGGAACTCACTCCGCCGGGAGGAGCCGGGCTTCCTCCGCCGCCTCCGCCACCTGCAGCCGCGGCGTTGTCCTCGTCCTGCTGGCGCTTCGCCTCGCCGGCGGCGTAGGCCTTCTCGACCTCGGCCGTCGTGTTCTTGAGTGTGGCGAGCTGTGCGTACAGGCGATCGCGGTTGGCCTGCTGTTCGGCGACGGCGGCGTCCGCCGCTTTGATCGCCGCGATGGCCGACTGGTAGCTGGTGTCTGCTTCAGCCGAGAGCCTCGTGCGTTCCGCTTCGGCTTCCGTGGCCTGCTTGGAGAGCGCGGCCGAGGTGTTGCTCGCTGCAACGGCCTGCGCGTACGTCGCACTGCTCGATTCGCTCAATTTGCCGATGGCGCTCAGACGGTAGAGCAGGTCGCTGCTCCTGTTCTTGCCGGACAGGACGATCGCGAGTGATGAATCCGTGCCGCCCATGCGCGACATCTGGACGATGACGCTGCCGGCCTGTCGTTTGGTGGTCGCCGAGGTCGTAGCTGCTGCTGCGGCCTGGGTCTCGAGAGCATCGGTCCGTTCCGTCTGCTGCTCGAGCGCGGCTTTCGCTTCGCCGGCCGCAGCCGCTGTGGCCGTCGCCTCGTCGCCGAGTCTCGCCGACTCCGCCTCGAGGCCCTGGAGCAGCGAGGTGATGCGATCGGTCTCCGCCTGCTGCGTCGCCTCGTTGTTCTTCGCTGCCTGGACTTCGTCCCAACTGGGGTAGTCGTCCGCGTGCGCCGGAGCGGCGATCGAGAGCGCGATGAGGACCGCCGCTCCGATCGCGGTGGCGCGGATCAACGGAGCGCGCATGATTCCAGCCAGACAGTCACCCGGAAAGTGTAACCTCGTTCGTCACATCCGTCACTCCTGTCACACGCATGCCGTGCCGCTGAACAGGGATTTCGCATCATCCTTCGACGGTACGCCTGTTCCCAGGGCCGCTGGGTAGACTCGCCCGAGTGTTGACCGGACTGACTCGACGGACCGTGCTCGCGGCAGGTGCGGTGCTCGCCGCCGCTGCCCTGCTGACGGGCTGCGCGACGAGCTCGGGGCCGACGTCTTCATCGTCTGCGGCACTGACGCCCAGCGCGACGCCCACCCCGGAGTCGGCGGATGCCGTCAGGGAACGACGCGTCCACGAACTGCTCGACGGGTTGACCATCGAGCAGAAGATCTCGAGCATGCTCATGCTGCACGTTCCGGGAACCGACGCCGGTGCCATCCGCTCCTTCGTCGATACGATCCAGCCGGGTGGGCTGATCCTGATGGGCGACAACATGCCCGGGCTCGACGCCCTCCCAGCTCTGACCGGCGCGCTCAGTCCCGACCCGACGGTTCCCCTGCTCATCGGCATCGATCAAGAGGGCGGGACCGTTCAACGCATCGACGAGGACACGTTCGCGAACGCGGAGTCGCTCAAAGCCCTGCCGGCGTTGGATACCAGGACGGCCTTCGCCGGTCGCGGTGCGATGCTTGCGGCCGCTGGATGCAACGTCAACTTCGGCATCGTCGCGGACGAGACCGCGGACCCGTCGTCGTTCATCTACGACCGGGTGCTCGGCACGACGCCGCAGGACGCCGCCGACCGCGTGACCGCCGCCGTCGACGGTGAACGCGGCACCGTGCTGAGCACGATCAAGCACTTCCCCGGCCACGGCGCCGCGCCGGGCGACTCGCACTCGACCCTCCCCTCGACGCCGATGTCGCAGGCCGAGTGGGCGTCGACCGATGCGTTGCCGTTCGAGGCCGGCATCTCTGCAGGCGCCGATCTCGTGATGTTCGGGCACCTCGTCTACTCCTCGATCGACGCGGCTCCGGCATCGCTCTCTCCGGCCTGGCATGACGTGCTTCGGAAGCATCTCGGCTTCGACGGCATCACGATCACCGACGACATGCTGATGCTGCAGCACACGGGGATCGCCGAGTTCCAGGACCCGTCCGAGAACGCGATCCGTGCCGTGCTCGCCGGCAACACGATGCTGCTCTACGTACTCGCCGCGGATCCCGCTGTCTCCGGAGTCGATCCGGCAGTGCTTGTCAGCGATCTCGCGGCCGCGGTCCGTTCCGGTCGCATCCCCGCGCAGCTCGTCGACGATGCGGCGGCGAAACTCCTCGACGCTCGACTCCGCATCGGCGAGAAGCATGCGTCGGGGTCCTCAGCGCCCGCCCCTTCAGGGGCGCCCGTGTCCGGCCGATGAACGACTCCTGAAGATTTTCGGATTCGGGGAATAGGACAGAAGTCGTTGCGTTTGCATAGATTGCGGCGCGGACGCATCGCACGGACTTCTTCATCTGCGGTCCCAACCACTTCATCTACAAGGAGCAACGCATGACCGACATCCTGACGATCCCCGGCTACAAGGTCGGCACCTGGAACATCGACCCCACCCACAGCGAGGTCGGCTTCAGCATCCGCCACATCATGGTCTCCAAGGTCAAGGGCAAGTTCGAGCGCTTCAACGCGACCTTCGTCACTCCCGAGAACCCCCTTGAAGCGACGGTCACGGCTTCGGCCGAGGTCGCATCGGTGAACACCAACCAGGCCGACCGCGACGGACACCTCCGCACGGGCGACTTCTTCGAGGCCGAGACGTACCCGACGATCGACTTCGTGTCGACCGGTGCCCGCGTCAAGGGCGACGACTACCTCGTCGACGGCGACCTCACGATCAAGGGCATCACCAAGCCCGTCACCTTCGAGCTCGAGTTCGGCGGCTTCGGCGGAGACCCCTACGGCAACTACAAGGCCGGCGCGACCGCCGTCGCGAAGATCAACCGTGAGGACTTCGGCCTCACCTACAACGCGGCCCTCGAGACCGGTGGGGTGCTCCTCGGCAACGAGGTCACGATCACGATCGAACTGCAGGCCGCACTCCAAGCGTAAGCCGCGCGCTGCACGGCGGCGATGACCCGAGAGGGCCGGTGGTGAGCGGAAGCTCCCGTCGGCCCTCTCGTCATGTCCGGGTGCCCTTGATGGTCCTGCCGTTGAGTGGCGCAGACGTGTGCTGATGTGTGCGGCCGTCGACCGTTACGGACGCTCCGCCGCGCTGGACTCGTCGCCGTCGTCGACGATCTCGTTCCGGATGCGCCGGAGGTCCTCCATGAGTGATCCGATGAGGATCCAGTGCTCCGGATGCGGCTGTCGGATGATGAGCGGCGCCGTGAGTGCCGGGATCTCCGCCGTTGCGGGCGTGTGGTCCGTCGGTGGCGCATCCGCGACGAGGAGACGGAGATCGTGGCTCGCCCGATGCAGTTCGGTGGCGATCGCCTCGACGGTCGCTTCGTCGTGCAGGGTCTCGTCGTAGTGGTCGTGGAAGGTCCGAGTCATGCCGAGCGTCCTCGTGACGATCGGTTGCAGCCGTTCGAGGAGCGCCTGCTGATGTTCGAGCTCGTCACGGTGTCGTGACCGCCTCGGGTTGAGCATCAGGCTGTCCTGGCCCTGCGAGATCGCTTCGGCCGCCTTGTCGCGCATCGGCCGGAGCGTTCGTGCCCGGGTGAGGAGGTCGGTGAGCGACGTTCCGGTCTGTTCGCTGCGGAGCGCGTCCGCGAGCCGGTCGAGGGCATCGGCGCAGGCGATCGCGAGATCCGCGACGGCCTGTTTCGCCGGGGCGAGGAGGACCGGAGGCACGATGAGGGCGTTGACGATGAGGCCGACGGCCGCCCCGATGAGCGTCTCGAGGATCCGGGCGAACGAGTAGTCGGGTGTCGCTGCGCCGATCGAGAGGACGAGCATCGCGCTGATCGGGATCTGGTTCGCTGCTCCCGGTCCCAGTCTGAGCACCCAGGCGAGCAGGATCGAGAGGACGATCGCGAGGAGCACGATCCAGGCGTTGTCGCCGAACACGAGGCCGATGATCGTCGCGACGATGACGCCCGTGATGACGCCGAGCGTTCGTTCGAGCGCTTTGCCGAACGACTGGTTGATGCTCGGTTGCACCACGAGCAGCGCTGCGACGGCTGCGAACACCGGGAGTTGCTGGGGGAGCAGGGTGATCGCGATCGTCCATGCGAGGACCGCCGACAGCGCCGTCTTCAACACCTGCAGGATGGGCAGGCGAGACCTGGTGCGGATTCTCGGGACGACGCTCACCCCACAACTCTAGGACGGTGCGGTGTGAGGGCAGTGAACGCTGACGGCGCGGTTCTCCCTCTCTCGTACGGCGCGTGCCGGTCACTGAGCATGTCGAAGTGCACGACCCCAACCTCGCGGGACCGCACCGTTCGACGCGGAAGGACCGGACGTGCTGCTACAGCTTGTCGACGAGCTGATCGAGCAGGCCGGCACCGTTCGGCGCGAACACCCACGTGGCTGCGCCATCGTCGAGCTCCGGCTTCGAGCGACCTCCGGCGAGCACGGCTTCACCGGCCGACAACTGACGGATCGCCACGGCGCTCACTCGGTCGGGGTGCGCACGTTCGAACTCGCGGTAGAGCGATTCATCGTGCTGACCGTCATCGCCGACGAGCAGCCACCGTACGTTCGGGAACTCCTCGGCCAACCGGGCGAGGTTCGTCTGCTTGTGCTGACGGCCGCTGCGGAACCACCGGTCGTGGGTCGGACCCCAGTCGGTGAGGAGGAGAGCCCCGGACGGATAGAGGTTCCGCGACAAGAAACGAGTGAGCGTCGGAGCGACGTTCCACGCACCGGTCGACAGGTAGATGACGGGAGACCCGGGGTGATCACGAACCGTCCGCTCGAGGAACACCGCCATCCCCGGAACCGGAGTACGTGCGTGCTCGTCCAAGACGAAAGTGTTCCAAGCGGCAACGAGGGGGCGGGGGAGTGCCGTCACCATGACCGTGTCATCGACGTCGGAGATGACACCGAAGCGAATGTCCGGAGCGACGATGAAGACGGGAGCCTCGATGGGTTCCGAACCCTCGGAACTGAGTGTGATCGTGTGCCAGCCGGGCTCGAGGGCGACCGGAACGCGAACGTCGACGATGCCACCGCGATCGCCCGAGACCGTGTGCGTTGTTCCGTCGACCTCGACGGTCACGATCGGATCAGCGACGCTCAATGCGAAGAAACTGCGCCACCCGCGCACCTTCTGCTGCGGTTTCGAACCGATCTCGCCCGGGTAGGTGAGGACGACACGCGCGAGCACACGGATCCACTCGGTCGAGCCGTACCCGGTGAACGGGATGACGGTCGCGACACGACCACGCTTCCGGGCTCGACGTTGTCGCCACAGCTGCACGGCGTCTTCGATACGGGCTGCACGGTGCCGGATCTGAGCGCCGGCGTCCGATCCGGATTCGGGTCGTTCGGATGCCTTCACCACACCAGTCTTCCATGATCTGGCGGGCACCCGGGGTCGGGAGATGAACCCGACCGTGTGCAGTGTCACGCAGTCGGTCCGGACGGTGCGCTCGGCTCGTCCGGCTCCTCCATCGTGTTGGCGTCACCGTCGCCCGCTCGCTGCATGTGACGCTCCTGGCTGCGTTCCAGCACCTTCTTCACGATGAGGGCGACGACGAGGAACACGGCGATGATGGCGACGAAGATGTACCCGGCCCAGTGGAGGCGATCCGACAACTCGCGATAGCTTCCCGCGGCGATGGCGCCGACGGACACGTACGCGCTGGCCCAGATGATGCACGCCGGCGTCGTCCACGCGATGAACTTGCGGTAGCTCATGGTGCTCATCCCGACCGTCAAGGGGATGAGGGAATGGAGGACGGGAAGGAATCGGGAGACGAAGACGGCGATGCCGCCACGGCGATCGAGATAGTGCTCAGCCCGCGTCCAGTGTTGTTCGCCGATGCGTTTGCCGAGCTTGCTCGCGCGGATCTTCGGACCGAACCATCGACCGAGCCCGAACCCGATGCTCTCACCGATGAGGGCTCCGACGATCACGACGATGATCATCGCGATCCATTGGAACGCACCGGAGACGCCGGTGCTCGCGACGATGACGACGGTGTCGCCGGGGACGATGAGACCGATGAGGACCGAGGTCTCGAGCATGATGCCGATTCCGGCGAGGATCGTCCGCGTCACCGGGTCGACGCTCTGGACGAGGTCGAGCAGCTGGGTGAGCAGGTCGTTCATCCGTCAGAGCCTACCGGGAGGAGCTGTTTTCGAGCCTGGTGAACATGCACGATCCGCGTCTTTCCGCGAGCGTTTTCGTACACGATTTGATCCGTGTTTCCGCGGATGTGAGTGTGGTCTGACCACAGTGGAAATCGGGTGTAGTCTGGTGCCGACGACACGGGGCGAAGCCACGGAGATGACCACTCCGCCAGGGCCGGACCGTTCGCCATACCGCCACAAACGGATGTCGCGAAACTGGAGTGTTCATCGTGAACGATTTGCTCGACCCCCTACTGCTCTCGCGTTGGCAGTTCGGCCTCACCACCGTTTACCATTTCCTCTTCGTCCCACTGACGATCGGCATGGCAACGACGGTCGCCATCTTCCAGACCGCCTGGGTGCGCACCGGCAAGCTGCACTACCTGCACCTCACCCGGTTCTTCGGGAAGATCTTCCTCATCAACTTCGCGATGGGCGTGGTCACCGGAATCGTCCAGGAGTTCCAGTTCGGGATGAACTGGTCCACCTACTCCCGCTTCGTCGGTGACGTCTTCGGCGCACCGCTCGCGCTCGAGGGTCTCCTGGCGTTCTTCCTCGAAGCGACGTTCATCGGTCTCTGGATCTTCGGATGGGACAAACTTCCGCAGAAGGTGCACCTCGCGACCATCTGGATCACCGCAGCCGGTTCGATCCTGTCGGCGTACTTCATCATCGCCGCGAACGCGTTCATGCAGAACCCGGTCGGCTACACGCTGAACCCGGAGCGCGGTCGAGCAGAGCTCACGAGCATCTGGGAACTGCTCACGAACAAGGTTGCACTCGCCGCCTTCCCGCACACGATCTTCGCGTGCTTCATGGTGTCCTCGGCCGTCATCATCACGGCGGCGGCCTTCCACCTGGCGCGGGGCCAGCACGTCGAAGCGATGCGACCGGCACTCAAGTTCGGCCTCTGGACGATGATCATCTCCGGCGGTGCGACGTTCCTCGCGGGCGACTCGCTCGGCCTCGCGATGGTCGAGACGCAGCCCATGAAGATGGCGGCCGCGGAAGCGCTGTACAACACGGCGACGGGAGCGAACGCGTCCTTCTCGATCTTCACCCTCGGAACGCCGGACGGGGTGCACGAGCTCTTCTCGATCCGGATCCCGTACCTCCTCTCGTTCCTGTCGACGCACACGCTCAACGGAACGGTCGAGGGCATCAACGACCTCCAAGCGCAGTACACGACCCTGTACGGTCCCGGCGACTACACGCCAATCATCTGGGTCACCTACTGGGCGTTCCGTTGGATGATCGGCCTCGGTATCGCATCGGTGCTCGTCGCCGTCGCCGGACTCTGGTTCACCCGCAAGGGCCGCGAGCCGAAACGGTGGATGTGGAAGATCGCCGTGTGGGCCTTCCCGCTACCGTTCCTCGCGATGACCGTCGGCTGGGTGTTCACGGAGATGGGACGCCAGCCCTGGATCGTCTTCAGCCTCCTGAAAACGGAGGACGCGGTCTCGCCGAACACCACAGGACTCGACGTCCTCATCTCGCTCATCGCCTTCACCGTCGTCTACGGCAGCCTGGCCGTCGTCGAGTTCGGTCTCATCGTGAAGGCGATCAGGACCGGCCCGGAACCGGTCGAGATGCCACCACCAGGCGATGACGACGACACGCGTCGCACCGCCCCGGCCCTCACCGTCTACTAGGAGCGACTCATGGACCTCACCATCCTCTGGTTCTGGATCATCGCCGCCCTCTTCGTGGGCTACTTCGTCCTCGACGGCTTCGACTTCGGCGTCGGCATGTCCATCCCGTTCCTCGGCAAGGACCAGACCGACCGACGTGTCCTCATCAACACGATCGGCCCGGTCTGGGACCTCAACGAGACCTGGTTGATCGTTGCCGGAGCCTGCCTGTTCGCTGCATTCCCCGAATGGTATGCAACGTTGTTCAGCGGGTTCTACCTCCCACTGCTGCTCATCCTGCTCGCACTCATCATCCGTGGCGTCTCGTTCGAGTACCGGCACCAGCGTCCGGAATCGAGCTGGAAAGCACGGTTCGACCTCATGATCATCGTGGGCTCGGCACTGCCGTCGTTCCTCTGGGGCGTCGCGTTCGCGAACATCGTGCAAGGTGTGCCGCTCGATGCGGGTCACAACTTCACCGGGACGATCTTCACGCTCCTGAACCCGTTCGGGATCCTCGGAGGGCTGACGACGCTGCTCCTGTTCTTCACGCACGGAGTCGTCTTCGTCTCGCTCAAGACGGAGGGCGACATCCGGGAACGCGCACGCAAGCTCGCGATCCGTTCCGGCGTCCTCGCGATCGTCGTCGCTGCAACGTTCCTCGTCTGGACGCTCCTGGCGCACTTCTCGCTCGGTGTGCTCATCTTCGCGACGGTTGCAGCGCTCGCGCTCATCGGCTCGTGGTTCGCGAATCTCAGGGGACGTGAGGGCGTCGCGTTCACGCTCATGGCGATCACGATCGCGGCGGCCGTCCTGACGCTGTTCTCGGCCCTGTTCCCGGCGGTCATGCCGGCGAGCAACGACCCCGCGAACAGCCTCACGATCGCGAACGCATCGTCGTCGCCGTACACCCTGCAGATAATGTCCTGGACGGCTCTCGCGTTCTTGCCGTTGATCGTCGGCTACCAGGCGTGGACGTACTGGATCTTCCGGAAGCGCATCAGCCGGAAGCACATCGAAGCCCACGCGCACTAGCCTGTCAACGTGCGCCCCCTCGATCCACGACTGCTCCGATACGCCGGGGCCGCACGGTTCGTCTTCGCAGCGGGAGCCGTGCTGGCCCTCGTGCAGACCCTGTGCATCCTCGGCTTCGCCTGGCTCGTCTCACAACTCGTGACGCGAGCGATCGCGGGGGACCCCTTCGCATCGCTCGTGCCGGAACTGTGGCTGCTCGTCGCAGTCGTCGTGCTCCGGGCGACCGTCATCTTCGCGACCGAAACGGTCAATGCGCGAGGGTCGGCGCGCGTCCGGAGCCAACTCCGGCGAGCGGTCGTCGGAGCGGTGACCGTCCTCGGTCCGTCGTGGATGTCACAGCGCAGCAGTGCGGAGGTGACGACGATCGCAGTTCGCGGACTCGACGCCCTCGACCCCTACTTCGGTCGCTACGTCCCACAACTCATCCTCACGGCGATCGCGACGCCGATCATCGTTCTGGTGATCTTCCTGCAGGACGTCGTGAGCGGTATCACGGTCCTCGTGACGCTGCCGATCATCCCTGTGTTCATGGTTCTCATCGGACTCGCGACGCAGTCGTTGCAGCGCAAGCAGTGGGAGACGCTCGGCGATCTCTCGAAGGGATTCCTCGACCTCGTCGGCGGGATGGCGACGCTCAAGGTCTTCGGTCGGCAGCACCGGCAGGTCCGGCGCATCCGACAGGTGACCGAGGACTACAGGGCACAGACGATGAAGGTCCTCCGGGTCTCGTTCATGAGCGGATTCGCCCTCGAGCTCGCGTCGAGCCTCGCCGTCGCCGTGGTCGCCGTCGGTATCGGCATCCGCTTGATCGACGGTTCGATGCTGCTCGCGGTCGGCCTCTTCGTCCTGATCCTGGCGCCAGAGGCCTTCCTCCCGCTTCGGAACGTCGGAACGAACTTCCACGCCGCCTCCGAAGGCGTCACGGCAGCGGAGGACGCGTTCGTCATCCTCGATGCCGCCGCGGCGTTCGAGGGGTCGGCGGAGGCCGGTGCCGATGACCGCACCGGCGACGGTGCAGCCGGTGGCCGTGGCGCAGCTGCACCAGCCGACCGCGAACCGGCTCGAACGCACGTCTCGGTCGGCGGACCACTCGTCTTCGACGACGTCAGCGTGCGCTACGGCGACCGGATCGCCGTCGACCGGTTCTCGACGACCTTCCTCCCCGGCACCGTGACGGCGATCACCGGACCGTCTGGAGCGGGCAAGTCGAGTCTGCTCGGCGCGCTCCTCGGCTTCGTTCCCGCAGACGGTGTGTCCGGGGAGATCCGCTACGCGGGACACGTTCTCGACGGCGGTGCGATGGAGCGCCCCTTCGTCGCGTGGGCCGGACAGCGAGCCGCGCTCATCGGAGGCACCGTCCTGGAGAACGTCGCGCTCGGCGACCCGGAGCCGTCCTCGAAGCTCGCACGGGCCGCGCTCGACCGCATCGGCCTGTCGGCGATCGACGTCGAGGATCGGATCGGCGTCGTCGGCGACGGTCTCTCCGGAGGCCAAGCCCAGCGGGTCGCGATCGCGAGGGCGCTCTACCGGCTCGGCCGTCGTGCGGTCGGCGGTGCGGCCCCCGGTGTCCTGGTGCTCGACGAACCCAGTTCAGCGCTCGACACCCGCTCCGAGTCGGTCGTCATCGACGCGGTCCGCGCCGCAGCGAGCGGCGGAGCGATCGTCATCGTCGTGAGCCATCGAACAGCGTTCGTCACTGCCGCCGACCGCGAGATCCGACTCGATCCGCCGAAAGGCGTCCCGCTGACTCCCGAACTCACGCACGGAATGGAGGCTGCGACCCATGGATGACCGCGTGCGCAGCATCGTCCGCCTCGCTCAGCCGCGGACGAAGCGCTTCCTCCCCGGCCTGCTCTCCGGCATCCTCTCCGCCGGAGCAGCCGTCGCCCTCCTCGCATCGAGCGCCTACCTCATCACGAAGGCGGGGGAGCAGCCCTCGATCGTGGAACTCGGCGTCGCCGTCGTCGGCGTGCGTGCCTTCGCGCTCGCCCGAGCGGCGTTCCGCTACCTCGAACGCCTCCTGAGCCATGACGCGGCCTTCCGGCAGCTGGCGGAACTGCGCGCCGGAATGGTCGAACGGGTGATCCCGATCGCCCCGGACGGTCTGCAGCAGACGGGGCGAGGAGACCTCCTCACGAGAGTCGTGACCGATGTCGACGAACTGCAGAACGTCCCGCTCCGCGTCGTCCAACCACTGCTCATCTCCGGCGTCGTCGCCATCGGCTCCGTGGCGCTCATCAGCATCGTGCATCCGCCGGCCGGCATCGCCCTCGCGGTGTGCCTCCTCCTGGCGTTCGCCGTGTCCTGGCTGCTCGTTTCGTGGGTTGCGGGGCGAGCGGAACGTGAGCTGTCGCCGCTGCGCGGCTCCGTCTCCGACGCGATCCTGGATCTCGTGACGAACCTCGACGTGCTCACCGCATACGGGGCGATGGATCGGGCTCTGGAGCGAGTCACGGATGCTGACGCCGCGCTGACCCGGGCGACCGTTCGTCGGGCCGCAGGAGCCGGAATCGCCGGCGCCGTGCTGTCCCTCGCCGCCGGTCTCGCGACGGTCGCAGCGCTCTGGTTCGGCATCCCCTCGCTCGCATCGATCGGCGGACCGGCACTGACCGTCATCGCGCTCGTTCCGCTCGCCGTCTTCGAGGTCTGCGGCATGGTGCCCCTCGCCTTCGGCGCCTGGCGTGAAGCCAGGGCGAGCGCTGAACGTGTTGCAGCCGCCGTTCCGGAGGAGCTGCCCGTCGGCATTCCGGACGACGCGTCAGGTGCACCCGCTGCGGACACCGCCTTCCTGGCATCGACCTCGCCGTTGAGCCTCTCGGTGCAGGGGTTCAGCGCACGCTGGCCCGGCGCCGACCACGACGCCCTCGCACCCGTGAGCTTCCGTGTGCAGGCAGGCGATCGTCTGCTCGTCTCCGGCGACAGCGGTGCGGGGAAGACGACCCTCGCCCACGCCCTCGTCCGGTTCCTGGAGCACGGAGGCGAGTACCGGCTGAACGGCGTCGACGCGGACACGCTCGCGCCCGATGCGGTCCGGACCGTCGTCGGTCTCATCGAGCAGCGGCCGTACCTGTTCGACATCGACGTGCGTCAGAACCTCCTCTTCGCGAAGGACACGTCCACGGATGACGAGCTCATCGCCGTGCTGGAGCGCGTGGGCCTCGGCGAATGGCTCGAAGCGCGCGGCGGTCTCGACGCACCGGTGGGGGAGCAGGGCGCGCTCGTCTCCGGCGGTCAGGCGCAGCGCATCGCCCTCGCCAGAGCCCTCCTGCACGACTTTCCCGTCCTGATCCTCGACGAGCCCACCGCGAACGTCGATCCGGACCGTGCCGATGCGCTCCTCGCCGATCTGCTCGGCGCGGCCGAAGCGGACCACCGGGCGATCATCGTGATCTCCCACACGGCGGTCGCCGACGAACTCGTGACGCAGCGCATCCACCTCGATGCTCCGACGCGTGTGAGCAGTTCCACCGCATCTGGCAGCGGGATCGTCTGATGGACGACACGACCGCCAGGCGCAGCAGGGTCCTGGCCGGCTGGGTCGAGCCCGTCGACGCGTTCCTCACCTGTTTCAGGGCAGAGGCGGAGGTGTTCTGGCTCGATTCCGGGCCCGGCGCGACGAGTGGGCACAGCGTGCTCGGCATCGCTTCCCGGACGATCGTCGCGGACGTCGCTTCCCGGACGATCCGGTACCGGCGGCGTGCTGGAGACATGTCGAGTGAGCGGACGGAGGCCGGATCGATCTTCGACGTCCTCCGCCCGCCGACGTCGGACCGGACGTCCGGACTGCCAGGAGCCCTCGGAGGCGGGTGGGTCGGTTGGTTCGGCTACGAAGCCGGGGCGTCCCACGTCGGCGTTCCCGTCGCACCGACGACGACACCTGATGCTGCGCTGCTGCGCGCGGACGACGTCGTGGTCTTCGACCATGCGATGCGCACCGTCACGCTCTCGTCCGCTGACGAGGCCTGGCTCGCCTCGATGGAAGCCGATCTCTCCCCGTTGTTCACGGCCGAGGACACCCCACCGGGAGACACCCGGGCCGATGAACTCCGCGAGCCGCGCGCGCCGGCCCTCGGCGGCAAGGTGGTCGCGCGGTGGGGCGACCGACAGTATCGAGCACTCGTCGAAGCCTGCCAGGAGCGCATCCGTCAGGGCGACGCCTACCAGTTGTGCCTCACGAACGAACTCAGCGTCGAGGGAGCACACGACGACGTCGACACGTACCTGCGGCTGCGGGCGCTCAGCCCTGCTCACCACGGCGGCTTCATCCGCATCGACGGCATCGCACTCCTGAGCTCGTCGCCGGAGCAGTTCCTCGACGTCACGGCCGACGGCATCGTCACGACGAAACCGATCAAGGGCACACGGCCTCGCGGCCGGAGCTCGGAGCAGGACGCGGCACTCCGGGAAGAGCTCCGCGCGAGCGACAAGGAACAGGCCGAGAACCTCATGATCGTCGACCTCATGCGCAACGATCTCGCACGGGTCTGCGAGGTGGGTTCGGTGACGGTGACCGGCCTCCACCTCGTCGAGTCCTACCCGCAGGTGCACCAGCTCGTGAGCACCGTCCGCGGAACGCTCCGCGCTGGGCTCGGAGCCGCCGACGCGATCGAGGCGTGCTTCCCGGCCGGCTCGATGACGGGGGCTCCCAAACGGAGTGCGATGCAGATCCTCCACGGTCTCGAACAGGGCCCGAGAGGCGTCTACGCGGGGACGTTCGGGGCGCTCTGGGACGACGGCGCGGCCGACCTCGCGATGGTGATCAGGAGCATCGTGCTCGACGGCGAGCGGGCGACGATCGGCACGGGCGGCGGCATCACGGCCCTCTCCGTCCCCGAAGAGGAGCTGCTGGAGACCCGCACGAAGGCCGGAGCCCTGCTCGCAGCGCTCGGCATCGAGGGCGACACTCCGGAATCCCGGTAGTCTTGATCCTCGGACGGAACGTCTCCGAACGTTCCCGCCCTGCCCCTCCTCCTGAGCGGGACAGGTGCCGTCCATCAGCACCGGCAGCGATTGAGAGTGACGTGTCAGACGAACGCAACATCATGGGCCACGAAACCGTCGGTCCGGAGTCAGAAGACCCGCGACTGGGTGAACGGTACGACTTTCAGGCCATCCAGGACAAGTGGCTCCCGGTCTGGGACGAACTGAAGCCGTTCGCGACCGGCGACCTCGCGGACAAGCGTCCGCGCAAGTACGTCCTCGACATGTTCCCCTACCCCTCCGGCGACCTGCACATGGGTCACGCCGAGGCTTTCGGGTTCGGCGACACGGTCGCCCGCTACTGGCGCCACCAGGGCTTCAACGTCCTGCACCCCATCGGCTGGGACTCCTTCGGCCTGCCCGCGGAGAACGCAGCGATCCAGCGCGGCACCGACCCGCGTGAGTGGACGTACAAGAACATCGACCAGCAGAAGGCGAGCTTCCGTCAGTACGGGACGTCGTTCGACTGGGACCGCGAACTGCACACGAGCGACCCCGAGTACTACCGCTGGAACCAGTGGCTGTTCCTCCAGCTCTTCGAGAAGGGCCTCGCGTACCGCAAGGCCAGCCCCGTCAACTGGTGCCCGAACGACCAGACCGTCCTCGCGAACGAGCAGGTCATCGACGGTCGATGCGAGCGCTGCGGCGCCGAGGTCACCAAGAAGAACCTCACGCAGTGGTACTTCCGCATCACCGACTACGCGGACCGTCTGATCGACGACCTCAACCAGCTCGAGAGCACCTGGCCGTCGAAGGTCCTGTCGATGCAGCGCAACTGGATCGGACGCTCGTCCGGTGCAGACGTGACGTTCGAGATCGAAGGACGCACGGAGCCCGTCACCGTCTACACGACCCGTCCGGACACGCTCTTCGGCGTGACGTTCATGGTCGTCGCACCCGACTCCGACCTCGCGGCGGAGCTCGTCTCCGGCGCATCGGTCGATGTCCGCCTGCGGTTCCAGAACTACCTCGAGCAGGTGCGCGGCGAGAGCGAGATCTCCCGTCTGAGCAGCGAACGCGAGAAGACCGGCGTCTTCCTCGAGCGCTACGCGGTCAATCCGCTGAACGGTGAGCGCCTGCCGATCTGGGCGGCCGACTACGTCCTGGCGGACTACGGTCACGGAGCGATCATGGCCGTGCCGGCGCACGACCAGCGGGACCTCGACTTCGCCCGGACCTTCGACCTGCCCGTCCGGGTCGTCGTCGACACGACGCAGCCCGTGACCGGTGCGATCCCGATCATCGTCGACGGCGAACTGCCCGACGACCTGCCGTCGATCGATCCGGCGAAGACCGGTGTCGCGCTCACGGGAGAAGGCCGCCTCACGAACTCCGGACCGTTCAACGGTCTCAGCAAGAAGACGGCGATCTCGAAGGTCACCGCTGCGCTCGCATCGAGCGGTCTCGGCGTCACGGCGAAGAACTACCGTCTGCGCGACTGGCTCATCTCGCGTCAGCGCTATTGGGGTACACCCATCCCGATCATCCACTGCGAGAGCTGCGGCGAGGTCGCGGTCCCAGAGGACCAGCTGCCCGTGCTGCTGCCCCCGGCCGAAGGTCTCGACCTGCGCCCGAAGGGCATGAGCCCGCTGGCCGCGGCGGAGGACTGGATCAACGTGGCCTGCCCGAACTGTGGCGAGCCCGCCAAGCGCGACTCGGACACGATGGACACCTTCGTCGACAGCTCGTGGTACTTCCTCCGGTTCCTGAACCCGGTTTCGGACGAGGTCGCGTTCGACTCGGCAGCGGCCGACAAGTGGGCGCCCGTCGACCAGTACGTCGGCGGCGTCGAGCACGCGATCCTGCACCTGCTGTACTCGCGCTTCATCACGAAGGTCCTCTTCGACCTCGGCAAGGTCGGCTTCACCGAGCCGTTCAGCGCGCTGCTGAACCAGGGCATGGTCCTCCTCGACGGCTCCAAGATGAGCAAGAGCAAGGGCAACCTCGTGGAGTTCGGAGCAGAGCTCAAGGCATACGGAGCCGATGCATTGCGCGTCACGATGGCGTTCGCAGGGCCGCCAGAGGACGACATCGACTGGGCGGACGTCTCGCCCGCCGGTTCGGCCAAGTTCCTCGGCCGTGCGTGGCGCATCGCTCACGATGTGACGAGCTCGCCCGACGTGGTGTGGAAGTCCGGAGATGAAGCGCTGCGCAAGGTCACTCACCGGTTCCTCGCGGAAGCACCGGGTCTGATCGAGGCCGGCAAGTTCAACGTCGTCGTCGCTCGCCTCATGGAACTCGTGAACTCGACGCGCAAGGCGATCGACTCCGGTCCGGGCGCTGGCGATGCAGCGGTTCGTGAGGCGGCAGAGGTCACGGCCATGGCGCTCGACATCTTCGCTCCGTTCACGGCGGAGGACATGTGGTCCAAGCTCGGCTACGAACCGTCCGTGGCGCTCGTGCCGTGGCGCAAGGCGGACAAGACGCTCCTCGTCGAGGACAAGGTCACCGCGGTCGTCCAGGTCGACGGCAAGGTGCGCGACCGGCTCGAGGTCTCGCCGAAGATCGGCACCGACGAGCTCGAAGCGCTCGCTCGTGCGAGTGCGGCGGTCGTGCGCAGCGTCGGCGACCGTGAGATCGTCAATGTCGTCGTGCGGGCCCCTCGCGTCGTGAGCATCTCGACGAAGGGGTAGTCCCTCCTGCAGTAGCGGCGCGGTCGGTCGTCGCTCCAGCTCCGACTCCGAACGGGGCGTCCTCCACAGGGCGCTCCGTTTCGTGGTTTCTCCCCAGCGGGCGGCACGTCGGCACGCGGGGTGATCGGTTCACGTAGCGTCCTGGGATGGACGACGATCACGAGCGGCTCGCACAGCGACTGGCACGACAGTTGTCGCGTGCGTCGATCATGCCGAGTGCCGCTCGGCGTGCGCGGATCGGCGCCGGCGCAGTCATCGTCGTCGCCCTGCTCGCGGTCGCCGTGGCCGTCGTCGTCTCGATGTTCAGTCCGCAGGGCAGGACGACGAGTCTCGAGGCGCTGCGGGGTTCCGACGGCTCATCGTCCGCCCGGCCGACGACGGGGCAGGGCGTGGGCTCGAATTCCGACGACGGCGGCGATGAACAGGCTCCCGGCTCCGGAGCGGAACTGTTCGTCCACGTCCTCGGCGCGGTCAATCGACCAGGCTTGTACCGACTCGATGACGGAGCGCGCGGCTTCGATGCCATAGCCGCCGCCGGAGGATATGCGGACGGCGCCGACGAATCTGCGGTCAATCTCGCCCGCTTCGTCTCGGACGGTGAACAGCTGGTCGTTCCGGTGCTCGGGGAGGCTCCCGTGAACGGTGGGGTGGGTGCTGGGGGAGCCGGTGGTGCGTCCGGTGCCGCTGGCGCTTCGGGAACGGCCGGCGGCACGGTGAACCTGAATACGGCCAGTGCAGCGGAACTCGAAGTCCTGCCCCGCATCGGTCCGGCGATGGCGGCTCGCATCATCGAATGGCGGGAAGCGAACGGACGGTTCACGACCGTCGACGACCTCGGCTCCGTGGCCGGGATCGGGGACAAGACGCTCGAAGGTCTGCGAAGTCTGGTGGGCGTCTGATGCGCACGGCGGGTGCGGGAGGCGCCGGTCGGTTGGTCTGGCCCGCCTGCGCCATGTGGCTCGTGGCGGCGCTCGTGGTGCTCGACCCCGCATCGGGGTGGTGGATCGCAGGCGGGTGCGCGGCGCTTGCGGGTGTTCTGCTCGTGTGGAGGCGGATGAGTGAACGTCGGGCTGCGGCAGGAACGGTCTGGTCGCTCATCTGCATCACGCTCGTCCTCAGCGGATTCGTGGCTGCCCTCACCGCTCTGGCCGGTCCGATACGGCATCCGGCGGCGGTGGATCGCATCGCCTCGCAGGGTGTTGTCGAGCTGACCGTCGTCGTCACGAGTGACCCCGTGGTGTCGGAGGGCGGTCGTCAACGGGGAGATGGCGGGGACCGGAGTCGATTCCGCGCTCGGTTGGAGACGGTGGCGCCGGTGGCACGTGCGGGTTCAGGAGAACGTACCGGGTCGGGTGGGGCTGCCTCCACGAGTACGCGCGATGACGCTTCGGTTGCGGCGGCCACTCGGCTTGCCGTGCCCGTCACCGTCTTCGCGGCGGTCCCCGCCGCTGTCGCGGCGCCCCGCATCGGCGAACGGTGGAGGTTCGAGGGGACGCTCCGATGGAACGCCTGGGAGGACACATCGGCCGCACTCGCGTTCGCGCGGTCCGAGCCGGTGAGGACCGAAACGGCGTCCGCCGGCATCGCTTGGGCGTCGTTCCTCAGAACGGGGTTCTCGATCGTGAGCGAATCACTGCCGGGAGACGGGGGTGCGCTCCTCCCCGGCCTGGCGCTCGGTGATACCAGTCGAGTCGGCTCCGAGCTCGACGACGCGATGAAGGCGAGCTCACTGAGCCACCTCACGGCGGTGTCAGGAGCGAACTGCGCCATCATCGTGTGGCTCGTGCTCGCGGCGGCGGCCCGGTGCGGACTGCCGCTCGCGGCGAGAACGGTGGTCGCGCTCGTCGCACTCGGCGGTTTCGTCGTGTTGGTGACGCCGCAGCCGAGTGTGCAGCGAGCGGCGTTCATGGCGGCGGTCGTGCTCGTCGCAGGAGGAATCGGCCGTCCAGCGCGGGGTATCGCTGCACTCTCGCTGGCGGTCATCGTGCTCCTGGCCACTGATCCCTGGCTGTCCCGCGAGATCGGCTTCGCCCTCTCGGTGCTCGCGACCCTGGGGCTCATCGTCGTCGCCCGGCCGCTCTCTATGGCGTTGGGGCGGGTGATGCCGATGTGGCTCGCCACGCTCATCGCGGTGCCGCTCGCTGCGCAGCTCGCCTGCCAACCGGTCCTGCTGCTGCTCGATCCGACGCTCGCGCTCGGCGGTGTCGCAGCGAACCTGCTCGCGGGGCCTGCGGCCGCGCCGGGAACGGTGATCGGGCTGATCGCGTGCATCGCCGCTGCTGCGTGGCCACAGCTCGGGCTCGTCGTCGCGTGGATCGCGTGGGTACCGTCGGCCTGGATCGCCGCCATCGCCCACTGGTTCGCCGGGGTGCCGGGTGCCAGAGTCCCGTGGGTCGAGGGACCGATGGGTGTTGCTCTGCTCGCTCTGCCCACGCTCGCCGTGGTGTTGCTCGTCGTCAGAGGAGGAGCGATGCGTCGAGTCGCGCGCTGGGTGTGCGTCGGCGTGATCGCCTGCACCGTCGCCGGACTCGGAGGGCATGCGGCCGGCACCGCGATCACGACGGCAGTGACACGACCAGCGGACTGGTTCGTGGCCGCATGCGAAGTGGGCCAGGGAGACGCGGTGCTCGTGCAGGATCCGACGGGCGAACATGCCCTCGTGGACGTCGGTCCGGAGCCGGAGCCGCTCACCGCGTGTCTGGACGCGCTCGGGATCGATCGCGTCGAGTTGCTCGTCCTCACGCACTACGACGCGGATCACGTGGGTGGGCTCGAAGCGATCCTCGGTCGCGTGGACCTCGTCCTGGTCGGACCGACGGCCGATGCAACGGACGAGCGCATCCTCCGCGAGCTGCGCGAGCACGGTGCCGATGTCGCACGCGGCGAAGCCGGACTGACCGGACGCCTGGGGGACACGGAGTGGTCGGTGCTCTGGCCCGCGCCACCTCGGGTCGGGCCGGTGGAGACCGGCAACGATGCGAGTGTCGTGGTCCGCTTCGATCGCCCCGGCGGGCCGGACCGGGCCGGAGATGCTCTGCCTCCACTCAGCGCGATGTTCCTCGGCGATCTGGGCGAAGCGACGCAGAATCGCCTCCTGGCACGGCACACGCTCGGCGACGCAGTCGACATCGTCAAGGTGGCGCACCACGGCTCCGCGGACCAGAGTGAACGGCTCTATCGGCGGCTGGACGCCGACATCGGGCTGTTGTCGGTCGGCGCGGACAACGGTTACGGGCACCCGACGGCATCCATCCTCGGCGTCCTCGAAACCCTCGGCGCCGTCTCACTGCGCACGGACGAGCTCGGCATGATCCTCCTCGCTCCGGCCGAGGCGCATCGGCCCGACAACGCGTCTGCCTCGAGCTTCCGTGTGTGGACGGAACGAGCTCCGCCGTGACTGGAGCTCGCGATGCGAGGCGGTGTCGGAACCCCTCGATAGACTTGAGCGTCGAAAGGTTGGGACATGGCGGCAGCACGAGGTTCGTCGGCAGCGCGAGGCTCGTCGAAGTCGGCCGGTCGCGCCAAGGTGCAGGCCGCGATCCCGCAACTCGGCTGGTCGGACGTCCGCCCGGCGCCCATCGTGCTCGTCTCCGGCTCGGAATCGTTCCTCGCTGAACGAGCGATCCGCAGGCTCCGCGACTTCTTGAAGTCGGAAGACCCGTCGCTCGAGGTCAACGACATCGCTGCGGACGGTTACGCACCGGGTGAACTCATCACCGTCGCCAGTCCCTCGCTCTTCGGCGAACCACGACTCGTCCGCATCAGCCAGGTCGAGAAGTGCACGGACCAGTTCATGACGGAGGCACTGCGCTACCTCGAATCGCCTCCGGAGGGCGCATACGTCGTGTTCCGCCACGGCGGAGGAGTGCGTGGGAAGAAGCTGCTCGACGCGATTCGATCCGGGACCGGTGGCGGCGTCGAGATCATCTGCACCGAATTGAAGCGGGACACCGAGAAGTCGGAGTTCGCAGCAGCGGAGTTCAAGGCAGCGGGGCGGCGCATCACCGGTTCGGCACTGCGTGCGCTCGTCGGCGCCTTCTCCGACGACCTGGCGGAACTCGCCGCAGCGTGCAGCCAGCTCATCGCCGATGCGTCGGAGGAGATCAACGAACAGACGGTCGCCAAATACTACGGCGGCCGAGTCGAGACCAACGCCTTCGAGGTCGCGGATTCCGCGATCGCCGGTCGGTACGGGGAAGCGCTCGTCTCGCTCCGCCAAGCGCTCGACTCCGGTGCGGACCCGGTGCCGATCGTCGCAGCGTTCGCGATGAAGATCCGCACCATGGCGAAGGTGAGCTCCGCCCGTGGCCCGTCATCGCAGATCGCTCAGCAGTTCGGGCTCGCGCCGTGGCAGGTCGACCGCGCCAGACGAGACCTCTCCGGCTGGACCGACGCTGGCATCGGCCGCTGCATCCAGATGCTCGCCGAGACCGATGCGGGAGTGAAAGGCGCGAGCCGCGACCCCGTGTTCGCGCTCGAACGCCTCGTGTCGGTGGTCGCCGCACGCGGCGTCGATCCGGCAGCCTGAGGTTCGGCCGACCGGATCGCGCCGCGAGCGTTGCTCGCGCGGGTCAGGCCTGAACGTCGCCGCGCCAGCCGCCCTCGGGCGCTGGGGTGGCTTCGACGAGCTCCTTGAAGTTCTTCAGGTCCTTCTTGATCGCGTGGTTGTCGACGCCGAGCGTGGCCCCGAGCTTCTCCAGCAGCCCCTTCGGCTCCCAGTCGATCTGCACGGTCACGCGGGTGGTCGCATCGCTCAGCTTGTGGAAGGTGACGACTCCGGCGTGATCGACGTCACCGCCCGTGCTGTTCCAGGCGACGCGTTCGTCCGGGTGCTGCTCCGTGATGACCGCTTCGAACGTCCGCTCGATCCCACCGACCTTCACCGTCCACTCCGTGAGCGTGTCCGTGACCTGCGTGATCGACTCCACCTCGTCGAGGAACGTCGGGAACTCCTCGAACCGCGTCCACTGGTTGTAGGCGGCGGAGACGGGGACGTCGACGTCGATCGTTTCGATGGTCTGTGGCATGGGAGTGCTCCTCGTGACGTGTCGCATGATCGGGTGAGGTCATCACGCTAGGCGCATCGGCATCGCGGAACGACCCCCGTGCGTTTCCGGAGTCGAGGTGCTACGGTGCCGCTCCCGCACGTGCGGAAACGAGGCACCACCCTGACGGGTCACCCCGGAGAAGACCTGCGCCGGAAACAGAGAAATCCCCCGGTCCAGGACCGGGGGATTCTTCTGAATGCTTCACACACCGACGAGTCGATGCGGCTGCTGCTCCGTATGGAGCGAGCGCTGCTTAGAGCGCAGCGACCTGCTTCGCGATGGCCGACTTGCGGTTCGCAGCCTGGTTCTCGTGGATGACGCCCTTGCTCACGGCCTTGTCGAGCTTCTTGGTGGCGAGCTTGAGGGTGGACTCGGCCTTCGCCTTGTCGCCGGCGACAACTGCCTCGCGCGTGGCGCGGACGGCCGTGCGAAGTTCGCTCTTGACCGCCTTGTTGCGCTCCTGAGCCTTCTTGTTGGTGCCGATGCGCTTGATCTGCGACTTGATGTTTGCCACGTTTTGGTCACTTTCGTTTCAGGGATGTTGTGTCTGATGCCGGTCCGCGAAGAGGGCGCTTTCCAGCGAGTTCTCGTGTGGTCTCAACTCACACGCAAGCCAACAGACAACTATACGCGGTTCCGAGGCGGATCGACAATCGATTCCCAGCGCTCTCGCGGGCGTGTCGTGGGCGCGAGAGCGGCGCGAGGTCAGAGGAGCGCTCGAGGAGCGTTCCGTCCGGGACGACGCCTCCACCGATTGTCCCACGGGCTCCGGAGCATGGGACAATGGACGTTGCCCGTTTGATCGATCACTCAAGACCCCTAGGAACGCGTGAGCCCCAAAGCCCTGAAGGCCCTCGAGCCGGCCGCGACCGACCCCGCGTTCATCCGCAACTTCTGCATCATCGCGCACATCGACCACGGGAAATCGACCCTGGCCGACCGCATGCTGCAGATCACGGGTGTCGTCTCGGACCGCGACATGCGCGACCAGTACCTCGACCGCATGGACATCGAACGTGAGCGCGGCATCACGATCAAGAGCCAGGCCGTCCGGATGCCGTGGGAGTTGAACGGCGAGACGTTCGCGCTCAACATGATCGACACGCCGGGTCACGTCGACTTCACCTACGAGGTCTCGCGTTCACTCGCGGCCTGTGAAGGCGCGATCCTCCTGGTCGACGCCGCACAGGGCATCGAGGCGCAGACGCTCGCGAACCTCTACCTGGCGCTCGAGAACGACCTCGAGATCATCCCGGTCCTCAACAAGATCGACCTGCCGGCGGCGGACCCCGACAAGTACGCGAAGGAGATCGCGAGCCTGATCGGCGGTGAGCCGGAGGACGTGCTGCGGGTGTCCGGCAAGACGGGCATGGGCGTCGAGGAACTCCTCGACCGCGTCGTGAGCCGCATCCCGAACCCCAAGGGCGACCCCAACGCCCCGACACGGGCCATGATCTTCGACTCCGTGTACGACACGTACCGCGGCGTCGTCACCTACGTCCGCATGATCGACGGTCAGCTGAGCCCGCGCGAGCGCATCCAGATGATGTCGACGCGCGCCGTCCACGACCTCCTCGAGATCGGTGTGAGCTCCCCGGAGCCGGTCCCCACGAAGGGTCTCGGCGTCGGCGAGGTCGGCTACCTCATCACAGGTGTGAAGGATGTCCGTCAGTCGAAGGTCGGCGATACCGTGACCACGGCGATCAAGCCGGCCACGGACGCGCTCCCCGGCTACACGGACCCGAAGCCCATGGTCTTCTCCGGTCTCTACCCGATCGACGGCAGCGATTACCCGATCCTCCGCGACGCACTCGACAAGCTCAAGCTCTCCGACGCATCGCTCAACTACGAGCCGGAGACGTCCGTCGCGCTCGGCTTCGGCTTCCGTGTCGGCTTCCTCGGCCTCCTGCACCTGGAGATCATCACCGAGCGCCTCGAGCGCGAGTTCGATCTCGACCTCATCGCCACGGCGCCGTCCGTGACCTACGAGGTCACGACGGAGGACAAGCGGAAGGTCATCGTGACCAACCCGAGCGAGTTCCCCGGCGGCAAGATCATGGAGGTCTCCGAGCCCATGGTCAAGGTGGGCATCCTGGCCCCCAAGGACTACGTGGGAACCATCATGGAGCTCTGCCAGAGCCGTCGTGGAGCGCTCCTCGGCATGGAGTACCTCGGTGAGGACCGCGTCGAGCTCCGATACACGATGCCGCTCGGTGAGATCGTCTTCGACTTCTTCGACCACCTCAAGAGCCGGACGCAGGGCTACGCCTCGCTCGACTACGAGCCCTCCGGTTCGCAGGCAGCCGACCTCGTGAAGGTCGACATCCTCCTCCAGGGCGAGCAGGTCGACGCGTTCAGCGCCATCGTCCACCGTGAGAAGGCGTACGCCTACGGTGTGCTCATGACCGAGCGACTCAAGAAGCTCATCCCGCGCCAGCAGTTCGAGGTCCCGATCCAGGCCGCCATCGGTGCGCGAATCATCGCCCGTGAGTCGGTTCGTGCCATGCGCAAGGACGTCCTCGCCAAGTGCTACGGCGGTGACATCACCCGCAAGCGCAAGCTCCTCGAGAAGCAGAAGGAGGGCAAGAAGCGCATGAAGATGGTCGGCAAGGTCGAGGTTCCGCAGGAGGCGTTCATCGCCGCGCTCTCCGGTGACGTGGAGTCCAAGGACAAGAAGTAACACGAGCGACGTTCGTCGCTTTCGTCGCTTTCGTCGCTCCATTAGTCGCCGGCGGGCGATGTCGGTCGATGTCGCCATCCGATCTCATCGGTCGATGTCGGCGGTCGCTCAGCCGATCCGTCCTACACTTGATGCCGAACACTTCGCCGGTCACGACACTTCCCGTCGCCCGGCCCCCGATGCAAAGGACTGGTAGCACGTGCGACGCTCATCGTTCGAGGATGAAGCGGTCGACTACGCCGCCGTCGGCGCGACGCAGGCCCCCGACCTCATGCAGTATCCGCCGGAGGGCTACACGCCCTCGCAGGACTCGTTCCGCCTCGGCAGCGGAGCGGAACGCTTCGCGCTCGCGTCCGCCGCGCTCCTGACCTGGGGCTTGCACCGTTCGTGCGGCCTCGAGGTGACGGACGTGCACCCGGGCACCGGCGTCCAGTACAGCGGCATCGCGTTCGACACCGACGGAACGCCGCTCGAGGCGATCGAGAACCACGCAGAGCAGCGCTTCGCCGAGGACGGCACCCCGTTCATCACCCCCGGGACGACCGTCCACCTCGACGGAACGGTGAACGGCGAGCCCGTCTCCGGCCCGCACCGCGTCATCTACGTCGTCGAGGACCCGACGCACGTCTCCCTCGCGCTCGGAACGATGGAGGGCGACCCGGAGAGCGGTGAACAGGCGTTCACGATCGAGCACCGCGACGACGACTCCGTCTGGATCGGCGTCCGTTCCTTCTTCACACCGACCGGCGCCAAGTACAAGCTCGTCGGCGCGCTCGCGAAGCGCCGCCGCAAGCAGCTCAACTTCGCCTACCTGCACGCGCTCCTGCCTGCTCGCGTCAGCTGAGCGGGCCCGTCGTGCCGAGCGCTCTGCCCCTCGCCGATCCAGCACCTGCTGACGGCCTCCTTCCCTCTCTCGCCGCGGTCGATGCCGACAGCAGACGGTTCGGCGTGTACCTGCACGTCCCGTTCTGCCGCGTCCGCTGCGGCTACTGCGACTTCAACACCTACACCGCGACCGAACTCCGCGGTGCGAAGCAGTCCGACTACGCCGACGAGGCCGTCCGGGAGCTGCACTTCGGCCGCACGGTCCTCGATGGCTCCGGCGTGCCGGCTCGTCCAGCGTCGACGGTCTTCTTCGGCGGAGGCACACCGACGCTCCTGCCCGCCGACGACCTCGTACGCATGTTCCACGGCGTCGTGGAAGCGTTCGGACTCGCCGAGGGCGCAGAAGTGACGACGGAGGCGAATCCGGACTCGGTCGATGCGGCGTACCTGCAGCGACTCGCCGACGCCGGGTTCACGCGCGTCTCCTTCGGCATGCAGTCGGCGGTGCCGCACGTCCTCGCGACCCTCGAGCGCACGCACGACCCCGAGCGAGTCCCACTCGTCGTCCAGTGGGCGAAGGACGCAGGTCTCGACGTCAGCCTCGACCTCATCTACGGCACACCGGGCGAGTCGCTCGACGACTGGCGTGCATCGCTCGACCGCGCGATCAGCTGCGCGCCCGATCATGTGTCGGCGTACTCGCTGATCGTCGAACCGGGCACGAAGCTGGCCCGCCAGATCCGCTCCGGCGAGGTGGCGACTCCGGACGAGGACCTGCAGGCCGACATGTACGAGCTCGCCGACGGACTCCTCGCCGATGCCGGATACGACTGGTACGAGGTCAGCAACTGGTCGAAGGGGCCGCAGCACCGGTCGCAGCACAACCTGTCCTACTGGACGGGCGAGGACTGGTGGGGCGTCGGGCCCGGTGCGCACAGCCACGTCGGCGGGGTCCGCTGGTGGAACGTGAAGCACCCGGCCGCCTACGCGCAGCGCATGGCCGCGGGGGAGTCGCCGGCGGCGGGGCGGGAGACGCTCGACGATGATACGCGCGAGCTCGAGCGCATCCTCCTCCTCACCAGGACGCGCGACGGCATCGCTCTCCGCACCCTGGCGCCCGAAGCGCGGACGGCCGTCGCAGGCCTCATCGCCGACGAGCTCGTGAACGCGAAAGCCGCCCTGCGGGGCCAGCTGGAGCTGACCCGTACAGGGCGGCTGATGGCCGATGCCGTCGTGCGACGACTGGTCGGCGAGTAGCGAGGACCGCTTCCCGAAGACCTGTGACCAGGTCCTCGCGACTAGTTCTTGATGAACGCGATCGAGAGCGGGTAGGTGTAGAGCTCGCCCTTGTTGGCCTTGACCGCGGCGATGATGCTGAACACCACGACGACCACGGCGACCGCGAGGAGCACGACCGCACCGATCACGACGAAGGTGAGGATGAGGCCGACCACGTAGGCGATGAGCATCGTCAACTGGAAGTTGAGGGCCGCGAGCGAGTGCGAGCGCACGAACGGTCCGCGGTCCTTGAGGACCAGGTAGCCGATGAGCGCGGGCAGGAACGCGAAGAAGATGCCGCCGATGTGGATGAGCGTCGCCCACAGCTTCTCATCGGCAGGGCTCATCTGCGGTGCAGGTGCACCGTACCCGGCGGGCGGGGCGTATTGGGCTCCGGGAGGCGGCGGGTAGCCGCCAGCCGGCGGGTAGGCGCCCGGCTGTGCCGGACCGGGAGGCGGCGGGTAGGACCCGGCGGGCGGGGGAGTCGGAGCGCCAGGGGCGCCCGGCGCGGTCGGAGGAGGCGTCGGTCCGCCGTCACCAGTGGGAGGCACGGGCGGAACGCCGCCGCCTGCTGTTGGGTCGACGGGCGGCTGAGCGTTCGGGTCAGACATCTTCGCACCTTTCACGGTTGGAATATCCAGGTTGTCCAGCAGAGCGTATCGCACCCCTGTTCAGGGGACCGGACCCTCTGGGTTCCCCACGCTATTCCTCACCTGTCGCGGGGCGCAAGGGGAGCGCACGACCGCGTCGACGAGGGGATCGTGCAGACGATCGCGATATGATGAGCAGTCACGATGTGAGAGTGCTAACGGGAGGTGATCGACATGGTGTCCGATCGGAGTCTCGAAGTCCTCAGGGTCATCGTCCAGGACTACGTCGCATCGCGTGAGCCCGTCGGCTCGAAGACGATCGTGGATCGCCACTCCTTCGGCGTCTCCGCCGCCACCATCCGCAACGACATGGCGCAGTTGGAGGAGGAGGAGCTGATCGTCGCTCCCCATACTTCGTCAGGCCGCGTCCCCACGGACAAGGGCTACCGCCTCTTCGTCGACCACCTCGCGGATCGGCGTCCGCTCAGTACTCCGCAGCGCACGGCGATCGAGACCTTCCTCGGTGCCTCGAGCGACCTCGACGAGGTGCTGCACCGCACGGTCCGCCTGCTCGCGCAGCTCACGAATCAGGTCGCGCTCGTGCAGTACCCCATGTTCTCGCGCGCTCGCGTACGCCACCTCGAACTCGTGACGGTCACTGCCACGCGGGTGCTCGCCGTCATCATCCTCGACAACGGTCGGGTGGAGCAGCGCCTCGTCGAGACGGAGACGCCCGTCGACGACGAGACCGTCGCCTCCCTCCGCGGTCGGCTGAACGAAGCCGCTTCCGGACGCGCCCTCCTCGAAGCGCACGATGCGCTCGGAGCAGTGGTCGACACCGTGCCGGAGGCGGATCGCGCAGTCGCCGGCCGGATCGTCGACGCCGTCCGCGAGCAGGTCTCTGCGGAGCGCCAGGACCGCCTCGTCATGGCCGGTGCAGCGAACCTCGCCCGCACCGAGGACGACTTCCCAGGGAGCATCTACCCCGTGCTGGACGCCATCGAACAGCAGGTGGTCCTCCTCCGCCTCTTCGGTGAGATGGAGGCCGAGCAGGACGGTGTCGCTGCCAGCATCGGCCGGGAGAACGCGTCCTTCGGACTCGAGACGACGAGCGTCGTCGCGAGCAACTACCGTTCCTCTGGTGGCGAAATCGCGCGGTTGGGTGTGCTCGGTCCGACGAGAATGGACTACGCGACCAATATGGCGGCCGTTCGCGCCGTCGCACGATACCTGTCGCGCATACTCGACGCCGAGTGATCGAACGTCCCCGGGCTCTCACGGGGTGGAGACGACCTCGTTCCGGGGAGAGCGCCGGAACGTCCCTTGAACGAAAGGCCCGCAGTGGCTGACCAGCCCGACCACTACGCAGTCCTCGGCGTCGCACGCGACGCATCCCCCGAGGAGATCAAGAAGGCGTACCGCAGGCTCGCCCGCGAGTTGCACCCCGACGTGAACCCCGGCTCCGACGCATCGGAGCGCTTCAAAGAGGTCACGCACGCCTACGACGTCCTGAGCGATGCGAAGCAGCGCCAGCAGTACGATCTCGGTCCGCAGGCCGGTGGCTTCGGCGATGCCGGCTTCGGCGGCTTCGGCGACATCTTCGACACCTTCTTCGGAGGCGGCGGCGGCGGGAACCGCGGACCCAAGTCGCGTCGTGCGCGTGGCGAGGACGCACTGCTCCGGGTCGAGCTCGACCTCGACGAGGTCATCTTCGGCACGCACCGCGACCTCGAGGTCGACACGGCCGTCCTCTGCGGGACGTGCAACGGCTCGTGCTGCCAGCCGGGCACCTCGCCCGTCACGTGTGACATCTGCCACGGCACCGGCAGCATCCAGCGCGCCGTCCGTTCCCTCCTCGGCAACGTCATGACCTCATCGCCCTGCGGCACGTGCCGCGGCTACGGCACGATCATCGCGACGCCGTGCGTCACCTGCCAGGGCCAGGGCCGCATCCGTGCCCGTCGCACCGTCTCGGTCGACATCCCGGCCGGCGTCGACACCGGTCTGCGGCTGCAGATGCCGGGCAGCGGCGAGGTCGGGCCGGCAGGCGGACCGAACGGCGACCTCTATCTCGAGATGAAGGTGCGGCACCACGACGTCTTCAGCAGAGACGGCGACGACCTCCTCGCCACGCTCGAGGTTCCCATGACCGACGCCATCCTCGGCCGCCAGGTCACGGTCCACGCGCTCGACGGCGACGTCGAGCTCGACCTGAAACCGGGCGTGCAGAGCTCCGAGGTCATCACGATCAAGGACCGCGGGGTCACGCGTCTCCGCGGCAACAGCCGTGGCGATCTGCGCATCGGCATCCAGGTCATCACGCCCACGAAGCTCGATCACAAGGAACGCGAACTCGTGAAGACGTTCGCGAACGGTCGCCGCCAGGGTCCGCCGGCCCTCGCCCAGTTCCAGCAGGGGCTGTTCGCGAAGATCCGCGACCGCTTCCACGGCGCGAGCTGACATGAGTTCGCTGTACTTCCGGGAAGACCTCGAATCCACGAGTGTGGGGGAGAACCTCATCCTCCGCGGACCGGAGGCGAAGCACGCCGTGTCCGTGAGCCGGTTGCGCGTCGGGGAATCGACGTCGATCGGCAACGGACGCGGGCTCGTTGCCTCTGGACCGGTCGTGCGCAGTGAACCGGGCGAGCTCGAGATCCGCGTCGAGAGCGTGGTGCTCCACCCGGAGTCGCGTCCCGAGATCGTGCTCGTGCAGGCGCTCGCGAAGGGCGACCGCGACGAACTGGCCATCCAGGCCGGAACAGAGCTCGGCGTCGACGGCATCATCCCGTGGGGCGCCGAACGCAGCGTGTCCCGTTGGCAGGGGGACAAGGCCGTGAAGGGTCGCGCACGCTGGCAGACGATCGTGCGTGAGGCGTCGAAGCAGTCGATCCGAGCACGCGTTCCCGAGGTCGCCGAGGTGTCGGACACGAAAGCGCTCGCGAAGCTCGTCGCAGGACGAACGGTGCTCGTCCTCGAACCGACCGCGTCGATCGCGCTCAGTGAGCTCACGCTCGACCCCGAGACCCCCGAGATCCTGCTCGTCGTCGGCCCGGAAGGCGGCATCTCGCCCGCTGAACGTGAACGACTGGTCGATGCCGGCGCCGTCGAGGTCAGACTCGGCTCCGGGGTGCTCCGCACCTCGACCGCCGGGCCGGCCGCGATCTCCGCGCTCAACGTCCTGCTCGGTCGTTGGTGAGTGCGCTGGAACACACCGTCGTCCTCCGCGTCCACGTCCTCACGCTGCACTCGCTTCCCCGGAACTCTAGGATGGAAGCATGAGTGAAGAGCCTTCGGTGTTCGCCAAGATCGTGTCTGGGGAGATCCCCGCGACCCTCGTCGCGGAGACCGACCGTGTCATCGCCTTCCCCGACATCGCCCCGCAGGCGCCGGTGCACCTGCTGATCGTCCCCAAGACGGAGCAGTACCGGAACGTCGTCGAACTCGCCGCCGGAGACCCCGGTCTCCTCGCCGAGATGATCTCGGTCGCCGAGTCGCTCGCCGCGGAACACACGGCGGGAGAATTCCGCCTCGTCTTCAACACGGGCGCCTCAGCAGGCCAGACCGTGTTCCACGTGCACGCGCACCTGCTCGGCGGCGTGCTGCCGGAGGGATCCCTTGGCGGACAGTAGCCACAGCGGAGACCGGGACGACGCTCCGACCGACTCGACGGCGACCGAGGAGTTCACGCTCCTCGTCGACGGCGTCGCCATGGTCCGACTGCTCGGCCCGCAGGACCGCCTGCTGACCACGATCGAACGCGAACATCCCGGCGTCTCGGTGCACGTCCGAGGCAACGAGATCACCATCAGCGGCGAGGCCGCACAGGCCAGACTGGCCAAACGACTGGTTGAGGAGCTCATCACCATGGTCCGAGAAGGACACGACCCTGGACCCGCGGAGGTCAGCACCTCCGCACGCATCCTCGGCAAGGACGACCAGGCGTCGCCATCCGATCTCCTGGGACAGTCGATCCTGACCACGCGCGGCCGTTCGATCAGACCGAAGACGGTCGGTCAGAAGGAGTACGTCGACGCGATCGACCAGAACACGATCGTGTTCGGCATCGGCCCGGCTGGAACCGGCAAGACCTACCTCGCGATGGCGAAGGCCGTCCAGGCGCTGCAGCGCAAAGAGGTCAACCGGATCATCCTGACGCGTCCAGCCGTGGAAGCCGGTGAACGCCTCGGCTTCCTTCCGGGAACCCTGACCGACAAGATCGACCCGTACCTGCGCCCGCTCTACGACGCACTCAACGAGATGATGGACCCGGAGGTCGTGCCGAAGCTGCTCGCGGCCGGAACGATCGAGGTCGCGCCGCTCGCCTACATGCGCGGGCGCACCCTCAACGACTCGTTCATCGTGCTCGATGAAGCCCAGAACACCTCGCCGGAGCAGATGAAGATGTTCCTCACCCGCCTCGGGTTCGGTTCGCGCATCGTCGTCACGGGCGACATCACGCAGATCGACCTCCCGACGGGTGCGTCCGGGCTCCGGCTCGTGACGCGCGTGCTCAAGGACATCGACGACATCCACTTCTCGACGCTCACGAGCGAGGACGTGGTGCGCCACAGCCTCGTCGGCCGCATCGTCGACGCGTACGGCGAGTACGACGCCGTCCGCCAGGCGCAGCGCTTCGAGCGTGAGCAGGCGGCCGAGTTCGCCAACCGCGCCGAGCGCCGCGGATCCACCAGAGACCACCAGCCGAAACGAGGCCGTTCGTGACCATCGAGATCAACAACGAGTCCGGCGTCGTCGTCGACGAGGCCCGGATCCTCGACCTGGCGTCGTTCGCGCTCGACTCCCTGCACGTGAGCGCGGACGCCGAGCTCGCCATCGTGCTCGTCGACGAAGCCGCCATGGAACAGCTGCACGTGCAGTGGATGGACGAGCCCGGCCCGACCGACGTCCTCAGCTTCCCGATGGATGAGCTGCGTCCCGGCACCGAGGACCAGCCGACCGGCCCGGGCCTGCTCGGCGACATCGTCCTGTGCCCCCAGGTCGCCGAGTCCCAGGCCGAGACGGCCGGTCACCCGACGATCGACGAGCTGCAGCTGCTCACGACGCACGGCATCCTCCACCTCCTCGGCTTCGACCACGCCGAACCGGACGAGGAGCGCGAGATGTTCGGCATCCAGCGCGACATCCTGCTCGCGTTCGCGATGAAGAACCGACGCGGCTCCGCCTGATGTCATTCATCACCGTCGCCGTCGTCGCCGCGATCCTCCTGGTCGCGTTCGCCGGTCTGATGGCGGCCGCGGACGCGGCGATCTCCGTGCAGTCGAGGGCCGACATCCTCGAACTCGCGGACCGTTCGCGTGCGAAGAAGTCCCTCCAGGCGATCGCCGGCGACCCCGACGCGCACGTCAACGCGATCAACTTCACGAGAATTCTCGCCGAGACCACCGCCGCCGTCCTCGTGACGCTCGCCCTCGCCCTCGCGATCGACATCCCGTGGCTCGTCCTCGTCCTCGCCGCGCTCATCATGACGATCACGTCCTTCGTGCTCGTGGGTGCGAGCCCTCGAGGCGTCGGACGCACCCACGCCAAGGGCATCCTGCAGTTCAGCGCTCCGCTCATCCGCTTCGTCCGGCTCCTGCTCGGCCCCGTCGCGAGCCTGCTCGTGGCGCTCGGCAATCGTGTGACTCCCGGCATCTCCCGCTCGGTCTCCTTCACCTCGGAGGAGCAGCTCCTCAGCATGGTCGACGAGGCCGCAGCGCAGTCCGTCCTCGAGGAGGACGACCGGGAGCTCATCCACTCGATCTTCGAGTTCAACGAGACCGTCGTCCGCGAGGTCATGGTGCCGCGCACCGACATGGTGTCCCTGCAGCTCAGCCTCTCGGTTCGTGAGGCGCTGGACATCTTCCTCGAGACCGGGATCTCCCGCGCGCCCGTCACGGCAGGCGACATCGACGACATGCTCGGCATCCTCTACCTGAAGGACCTCGTGAAGGCGATGTTCGACGCGGGCGAGGTGCCCCCCGCCGATCGGGCCGCCATCGACACCGCCGATGCAGCCGACATCGATGCGGAGCCGCTGCGAGCCCTCCTGCGCCCAGCGACATTCGTTCCGGAATCCAAGAAGGCGGACTCGCTGCTGCAGCAGATGCAGCTCGACGCCAATCACATCGCCATGGTCGTCGACGAATACGGCGGCATCTCCGGGCTCGTGACGCTCGAGGACCTCATCGAGGAGCTCGTCGGGGAGATCTCGGACGAATACGACACGGACGTGCCCGACGTCACCGACCTGGGCGACGGCAGCTTCCGGGTCGACGCCCGCCTCCCAGTCGACGAGCTCGGCGAACTCTTCGGGATCGAACTCGACGACGACGACGTCGACTCCGCCGGCGGACTGCTCGCGAAGACCCTCGGACGCCTGCCGGTCATCGGCTCGTCCGTCACCGTCAGCGGCCTCGTGCTCACGGCAGAACGCGTCGAGCGCGGTCGTGGCCGGATCCGCACCGTCATGGCCCGTCGCAGCGAAGAACTCACGGACGCGCAGAACGCGTTCACCGAACAACAGGAGTGAACATGACCGAATCAACCGGGACACCGGACTACCGGGCAGGATTCGTCTCCTTCGTGGGACGCCCGAACGTGGGCAAGTCCACGCTGACGAACGCCCTCGTGGGGGAGAAGGTCGCGATCACGTCCTCCAAGCCGCAGACGACGAGACGAGCCATCCGGGGCGTCGTGCACACGGAGCGGGGGCAGCTCATCGTCGTCGACACTCCGGGCATCCACCGTCCGCGCACCCTGCTCGGCCAGCGCCTCAACGACCTCGTGCAGTCCACCCTCTCCGACGTCGACGTCATCGGGTTCTGCATCCCGGCCAACGAGAAGCTCGGCCCGGGCGACCGGTTCATCAACGAGACCCTCGACGCCTTCCCGAGGGCGAAGAAGGTCGCGCTCGTCACGAAGACGGACACGGCCAACAAGGCGACGATCGCCGAGCAGCTGATGGCGATCTCCGAGCTCCGCACCTGGGACGCCGTCATCCCGATCTCGGCGGTGACCGACGACCAGCTCGACATCCTCGTGACGGAGCTCCTGAAGCTCATGCCCGTGTCCGAGCCGCTCTACCCGGCGGATGCGACGACCGACGAGAACCTCACCGACCGCGTCGCGGAACTCATCCGTGAAGCCGCGCTCGAGGGCGTGCAGGACGAGCTTCCCCACTCGCTCGCCGTGACGATCGACGACATGATCAAGCGCCAGGATCAGGATCTCATCGACGTGTACGCGAACGTCTTCGTCGAGCGCGACAGCCAGAAGGCGATCATCATCGGCAAGGGCGGATCCCGTCTTCGCGATGTCGGCGCACGCGCTCGCGCCGGTATCGAACCGCTCATCGGCTCACGCGTCTACCTGTCCATCCGCGTGAAGGTGGCCAAGGACTGGCAGCGCGATCCCAAGCTCCTCGGCCGGTTGGGCTTCTAACGCTCAGCGGTTCACAGCGGGCCCTTCCTGGGTGTCCGTTGTGAACCGGCTTCGACTCCGCTGAAGAACCCCTTTCGGCAGCCCCAGAGCGTTCGTCGCCGGACATACTGAGTGGCGGACATGCCGAGGAGTTGAACACGTGGTGAACTGGATATTGGGCCTTCGAATCGACCGGCCGGAGTTCGTGAACGTGCTCGCGATCATCGCGGTGGCCGTGCTCGTCCTCCTGCTCGTGCGAGGAGGCGGCCTGCGTCGGGTGCTGATCCCGCTGGCCGCCGGCATCGTCGGCCTCGGCCTCGGCTTCGGACTGGCGTGGCTCCTCGGCGACCAGCTCAACGTCTTCGGCATCGAATTGACCCCGACCACCCGGTGGTGGGCGGCACTCGCCTTCGCCGGGGTGTTCATCGCCCTGGCGAGCCTTCGGAAGGCCAGGGCCTGGCGGAAGGTCGTCGCGATCGTCGCTGTGCCGCTCATCGTGCTCGTCGGGGCTGCGGGGGTCAATCAGGACTTCGGCGAGTTCCGGACGGTGCGCGACGCACTCGGCATCAGCCCGTACGGGCAGTACGACGCTTCGACCCATGCCCAGACGTCGACGACGCTCGCTGACTGGACGGCTCCGGCCGACATGCCGGCCGACGGCATCGTCGAGCGCGTCGACATCCCGTCGACGACGTCAGGGTTCGCGCACCGTCCCGCCCTCGTCTACCTGCCGCCGGCCGCGCGCACGTCGAACCCTCCGAAGCTCCCCGTCCTCGAGATGTTCAGCGGCCAGCCGGGTCAGCCGTCCGACCTGTTCCAGTCCGGCCAGATCGACGCGGTCCTGAACGCGTACGCACGCGCCCACGGGGGAGTGGCGCCCATCGTCGTCGTCCCGGATCAGCTCGGCGCACCCGACCGCAACCCCATGTGCGTCGACGGACCGCTCGGCAACGCTGCGAGCTACCTCACGGTCGACGTCCCGACCTGGATCCGTGAGAACCTGCCGGTCGCGACCGATCGTTCGCAGTGGTTCGTCGGCGGCTTCTCCGAAGGCGGCACCTGTGCGATCCAGTTCGGATCCGCGCACTCGGACCTCTACGGCGGCATCCTCGACATCTCGGGCGAGGTCGTCCCGACGATCGGAACGGACACGGTCGCGAAGGGCTTCGGCGGGTCGCAGGCCGCGTACGCCGCGGCGGCGCCGATCGCCATCATGCAGTCGAAGACCCCGTACGAGGACACCGTCGCGATCTTCGGCGTCGGCCAGGACGACCAACGCTACGGTCCACGGATCCATGAGATGGCCGACGCCGCGAAGGCCGCGGGGATGAGGACGACCACGCTCGTCTCGCCAGGCACGGCCCACGACTGGCACACTGTTCACCGGGTCTTCACGGACGCCCTTCCACTGATGGCTGCACGAATGGGGCTCGATTCATGAGCGAGGTATCGAACGAGGGGTCGCCTGAGGCGGACTCCGAGGCGATCGCGACGAGGCACGACGGCCCGAAGCAAGCCGGGCCGAGGCAAGCCGGGCCGAGGCAGCCGGCGCCGAACGTGCCGGAACCCAAGCAACCCGCCGCGGCGACCCCGTTGATGCGTGTGCTGAAGTCCACCCTGCAGAACTCGTGGGTCACGATCACCTACGCGCTCATCGTCATCGTCATGACGATCGTGATGGCGCCGAAGCACGTCACCGCGGGTCACAGCACCCTCGGCCACATCCCACCCGCCGCGCCCCAGGAATCCTTCCTTCGCGAACTCCTCGGGACCGGCTACTCGGAGGCCGTCGTCGACGGCCGTTGGTGGACGCCGCTCACCTCGATCCTCGCGACCGACTCCATCGCCGGGCTCGTCCTGTTCCTGCTGATCGGCATCCCGGCGCTCCTCGTCGCGGAACGACGTCTGGGACCGTCGCGCACGGTCGTCGCGATCGTCGTGACCGCCGCCGTCGGCACGTGGATCGGACTCGGCCTCCAGACGCTCGGTCACCTCCGGGGCGAACTCTGGTCGTCGCACGTCGCCGGACTCGTCGTGTTCGACCCGGTCTCCGGGGCACTCGGCGCCCTCGTCGCCGCCAGTGCGTTCATCGGCCCGCTCTGGCGTCGACGGATCCGCGCACTGAGCCTCCTCGGCTGCCTCCTCTTCGTGCTGTACTCCGGGCTCCCACAGGACCTGTACCGCCTGCTCGCCGTCCTCGCCGGGCTCGGGCTCGGGATGCTCATGGCGCCCCGCCGCACGACGAAGCGGCGTCAGCGCAGCTCGCACCACGAGATCCGGGTGCTGCTCGCATCCGCCGTGACGATGCTCGCCGTCGGCCCACTCATCACGATCCTGTCGAGCAGGCATCTCGGTCCACTCGCGCCCATAGCGCTCCTCATGCAGGACAACATCCCCGATGCGACGGGCGCCGTCGACCAGTGCCGGTTCACGGGCAACTCGATGCAGTGCATCCACGACCTCACGCTCCTCCGCATCGACGGGCCTGGGTCGGTCCTGCTCTCCCTCGTGCCGATGCTCGCCCTCCTCCTCGCTGCGCGCGCCCTCGCTCGCGGCCGCCGATTCGCCGTGTGGTTCGCCGCAGTCGTCCTCGCGGGCTTCGCGTTCGTCGGCGCCGTCTCCTTCGGCTTCGGTGCGGTCATCTCCCCGAAGCAGAGCGGCACGCACCTCCACTCGGTGGAGGTCGCCGCAGCGCTCTGGGCGTCCGTGCTCGTCCCGCTCACCGTCGCCGTGCTGCTCATCGTGTTCCGGCGGAGCTTCCGCGTCCGCTCCACGCGGCGGAGCATCCTCGGCTATCTGCTGGTCGTCGTGGGCTCGTGGTTCGTCCTCGGGCTCGTCTTCGTCGTCGGCTCGTTCCTCCTGCGGGACCAGTTCTCGCCCGTGCCAGACCTCTGGACGATCATCGTGAGTGCTCCGGAACGGTTCATCCCCGTGTCCTATCTGCGGCACATCGTCCCCGGCTTCCTGCCGATCGATCAGGCCGCAGGGGCGCTGTACCACTCGGTGGGGCCGATCTGGTGGTCCATCGTGCTGCTCGCGACCGCATGGCCCCTGCGCAGCGTGCTCGACGACCTCCGTGGGGCAGACGGCCAGCGTGTGACGACCCTGCTCGCCCAGGGCGGCGACTCGATCTCCCACATGAACACCTGGCAGGGCAACCGCCACTGGTTCGACGACCGGGCGCGCGCCGGCATCGGCTATCGCGTCATCAGCGGCGTCGCCGTGACGACGGGGGAGCCGTTCGGCGCCGACCGGCACGATCCAGAGGTCGTCAGACGGTTCGCCGCATTCTGTGACGACAACGGCTGGACTCCCGCGTTCTACAGCGTCGGTGCCGCTTACGGCGAGGTCTTCCACGGTCTCGGCTGGCGGAGCCTCGAGGTGGCTCAGGAGACCGTGCTCCACCCGCAGTCGTGGAGCACGACGGGCAAGAAATGGCAGGACATCCGCTCGTCGATCAACCGCGCCGACCGGGCCGGCATGCAGACCGTCTGGAGCTCGTACGGGGCGCTGAGCGTCTCGGTCGCCAGGCAGATCACCGAGATCTCCGAGGAGTGGGTGGCCGATCGCGAACTTCCCGAGATGGGCTTCACGCTCGGCGGACTCGCTGAACTCAAAGATGCCGACGTCCGCCTCCTCATCGCGGTCGACGCCGAGGGGGCGGTGCACGCCGTGACGAGCTGGCTGCCCGTGTACCGCGATGGCGTCGTGGTGTCCTGGACCCTCGATTTCATGCGCAGGCGCTCCGACAGCATGAACGGCGTCATGGAGTACCTCATCGCGGAGGCGGCCCTCCGGTTCCAGGCGGACGGCATCGAGGAGATGAGCTTGTCGGCCGCGCCGCTCGCGCAGCTCGGCGGGAAGGACCCGGCGGAGGACGGCGTCATCGAACGAGTCCTCCGGTACCTGGGCGACGCGCTCGAACCGGTCTACGGCTTCCGTTCCCTGCTCGCGTTCAAGAACAAGTTCCAGCCGGAGGAGCGCATCCTGCTGCTCTGCTATGCCGACCCCATCGCCCTGCCGTCCATCGGTCTGGCCGTGGCACGGGCGTACCTGCCCGACCTCTCCGTCCGTGACGCGGCCGCGCTCGTCCGCTCCTGATCCGGTTCGTGCAACGCTGCCTGCCGCCCGGAATCAGGCCGACATCGCCCGGATGACGGTCGCCGACGATGGTGGTATGGTGAAACCGTGCTGTTCGGTTCGCTTCTCCTTAGCTGCCGCGACGAGTCCTAGTTTCAGGCCTCACTCGTCGCGGAGTTCGTCGTCGGCTGCAGACATCCACGAGGAGAACAACAGATCATGAAGAACGCACAAACAGCATCGGCCATGCCGATCCACCGCTACCGCTCGTACCAGGAGCAGTTCGCCGTCTCGCTGCCCGACCGCACGTGGCCTGACAAGCAGATCACCGTCGCTCCGCGTTGGTGCGCCGTCGACCTGCGCGACGGCAACCAGGCCCTCATCGACCCGATGAGCCCCGAGCGCAAGCGCATCATGTTCGACCTGCTGGTCAAGATGGGCTACAAGGAGATCGAGGTCGGGTTCCCGTCCGCGAGCCAGACCGACTTCGACTTCGTCCGCAGCCTGATCGACGAGGGCGCCATTCCGGACGACGTCACGATCCAGGTCCTGACGCAGGCGCGCGACCACCTCATCGAGCGCACCTACGAATCGCTCCAGGGCGCCAAGCAGGCCATCGTGCACCTGTACAACTCGACGAGCGTCCTGCAGCGTGACGTCGTGTTCCGCACCGACCGCCAGGGCATCATCGACCTCGCCCTCCACGGCGCACGCAAGTGCCGCGAGATGGAGTCGACCGTCCCGGACACCCAGATCTACTACGAGTACTCGCCGGAGAGCTACACGGGCACCGAGCTCGAGTTCGCGGTCGACATCTGCAACCAGGTCGTCGAGATCCTCGAAGCGACGCCAGACCGCAAGGTCATCATCAACCTGCCGTCGACGGTGGAGATGGCGACGCCGAACGTCTACGCCGACTCGATCGAGTGGATGAGCCGCAATCTCGCCAACCGCGAGAACATCATCATCTCCCTGCACCCGCACAACGACCGCGGCACGGCGATCGCTGCGGCTGAGCTCGGCTACCTGGCGGGCGCCGACCGCATCGAGGGCTGCCTCTTCGGCAACGGTGAGCGCACCGGCAACGTCGACCTCGTCGCACTCGGCATCAACATGTTTACGCAGGGCGTCGACCCGCAGATCGATTTCAGCGACATCGACGAAGTCAAGCGCACAGCTGAGTACTGCAACCAGCTCCCCGTCCCTGAGCGCAGCCCGTGGGCAGGCGACCTCGTCTTCACGGCGTTCAGCGGCTCCCACCAGGACGCCATCAAGAAGGGCTTCGAAGCGATGGCCGTCACGGCCGCAGAGCGCGGAACCGACGTCAAGGCGCTCGAATGGGCCGTCCCGTACCTGCCGGTCGACCCGCAGGATCTCGGCCGCAGCTACGAAGCCGTCATCCGGGTGAACTCGCAGTCCGGCAAGGGCGGCGTCGCCTACCTGCTGAAGACCGACCACGCGCTCGACCTGCCCCGCAAGCTGCAGATCGAGTTCTCCGGCGTCGTGCAGGCCAAGACCGATGCAGAGGGCGGCGAGGTCACGAGCTCCCAGATCTGGGACATCTTCCAGGACGAATACCTGCCCGCCGCGATCGACGACGCCAAGTGGGGCCGGTTCGAGCTCCAGTCGACACGGACGTCGAGCGACCTCGGCGGCAGCGTCGAACTCGCCGTCACCCTCCGCGACGGCGACCAGGTCGAGGATCGGACGGCGCACGGCAACGGTCCCATCGCCGCTTTCCTCAACGTCCTGTCGGACCGTGGCATCGAGGTGACGCTCTACGACTACGTCGAGCACGCTCTCAGCGCCGGCGGCGACGCGCAGGCCGCGGCCTACGTCGAACTCAACGTCCTCGGGCTGCGCCTGTGGGGCGTCGGCATCGACGCCGACATCTCCACCGCTTCGTTGAAAGCCGTCGTCTCGGCCGTCAACCGGGCCGTTCGCTCCACCGTCTCCGAACGGGAGCTCGCAGCCATCTAGACCGGAGCCGACCGACGCCTCGCGTCGGCCGTCTCCTCCAGCGCCGAGCGCGAGCACCAACCACGCTCGCGTCGCGCTTCGTGTGCGGGAGGGCGCCCCAACCGGGCGTCTCCCGCACACGTTTTGCGTTGTACGGGGAAGCTGTCAGTCGGTGCAGCTCTCACGACCGGTCGGACGCCCCTCCGGTGAGGGCACTCGATCCGTACATCCGCAGGATGATCTTCGCGGCCGGAGGGGATGGTACGGGCCCCTGGACGCGCATCGCGTCGACGGAACGCCTACCGTTGAAGGATGTTCCGTCCGCTCCGCTCCGGCCAGCTCGTCGTCGACATCGTGCTGCCGTCGGTGTTGTTCGTGCTGCTCGCCCCTCCGTACCTCGGTCGTGTGGGCTTGTACGTCCTCGTGCTCACCGGCATGTGCGTCGCCCTCGTGTTCCGTCGTCTGTCTCCCACGCTCGCCCTCGCGATCGCCTGGTTCACGGCGATCGTGCAGATGCTGCTCATGCTCGCCCCGGATCCCGCGAACTTCGCGATCCTCGCGATACTGTACTCGGCGGCGGCCTACGGTTCCAACGTGGTGCGCTGGGTGGCGTTCGGCTCGGCGTTCGCCGGTGCGGCGCTCGTCGCGCTCTACACGGTCGTCCTGCCCGCCTTCGTCCCTGGGCTCGCGGAGCGGCTGAGCCCCTGGAGCGTCCCCGGCGACCGGCCCTCCGCCGTCGTCGCGCTCTCGGTCACGATCTTCTTCGTCTTCCTCGCCACATTCGCGTTGGCGTGGACGGCCGGCGTCCTCGTCCGCACGTGGCGCAAGGGACGCGAGAGCCGCGCGGCCCAGATGCGGGCGGAACGCGATGTCGTCGTCGAGCAGGAGCGGAATCGCATCGCGAGGGACATGCACGACGTCGTCGCGCACTCGCTCGCCGTCGTCATCGCTCAGGCGGACGGCGCCAGGTACGCCCTCGCGGCGGATCCGGAGTCAGCCGATCGGGCACTCCGCACGATCGCGGGCATCTCGCGCGAGGCCCTCGCCGACGTGCGGGTGCTGCTCGGTCAACTCCGCTACCAGGAGCAGGAGGGCCCGCAACCGGTCATGGCCGACCTCGGGCGGTTGTACGAGCAGATGCGCGGAGCCGGTGTCGAGGTCGACGTGCGAACGGTCGGGCAGGAGGGGCCGGTCGCGACGGGATCGCAGCTCGCCGTCTATCGCATCGTGCAGGAGGCACTCACGAACGCCCTCCGCCACGGACAGCCGGGATCCGCGATCGAGGTGCACTTCGACTGGACCGGACCGAACCTCCAGCTCTGGGTCGTCAACGCCTTCGACCCGATGCGCGCGAAACCGGGCCTCAGCCACGGACTCGCCGGGATGAACGAGCGGGCCTCGCTCGTCGGAGGTCGTTTCGCGGCAGGCCCTTCGGACGGTCGCTTCGTCGCGTACGCCTCCATCCCGCGCACTGCCGAAGCGGCGCTCGCGTGAGGCCGGCTCGTCCGCCTGCGCCCTGTGGGACCGCGTGTCGTACACTCACGAGCACGGCGACCGGCGCTCCACGGACGCCGGCCAGAGCAACCCCCGAACCGACCGAACCGATCTCAGAGGCGACCACAGCATGACCATTCCCATCCGCGTCGCGCTCGTCGACGATCAGTCCCTCTTCCGCGGCGGCATCAGGATGCTCGTCGGCTCCCAGCCGGACCTCGAGGTCTGCGGCGAAGCGTCGGACGGTCGCGAGGCGGTCGACCTGGCCGTCTCCACCCACCCTGACGTCATCCTCATGGACATCCGCATGCCGGTCATGGACGGGATCGAGGCGACGAAAGCGATCCTCGCCGGTGCCGCGAGGCGAGGCGAGGAACCACCGCGCATCCTCGTCCTCACGACCTTCGACCTGGACGAGGCCGCTGCGACGGCGATCCGGAGCGGAGCGAGCGGCTTCGTCCTGAAGGACGCGGAACCGGAGTTCCTGCTCGCCGCGATCCGGACCGTGCACGCCGGAAACGCGGTCATCGCGGCCTCCGCGACTCGCGAGCTCTTCGCCCATTTCGACTCACGCCCGGAGGCGCCGGCTGTTCCCGAGCGCTATCGCTCGCTCACCTCCCGTGAACAGGAGATCTTCCTGCTCGCCGCGAGCGGCCTGAGCAACTCGGAGATCGCGGCGAAGGAATTCCTCAGTGAAGCAACGGTCAAGACCCACATCAGCCGGATCTTCGGCAAGTTGGAGGTGCGCGACCGCGTGCAGCTCGTCGTGTTCGCATTCGAGCACGGCCTCGTCTGAGGCAGCTCAGCCTCCCGACACGCATGTCCGGTGACGGTCCTCCGATCCTGCGGCCGAACGTCATCCTGCTGATGTAGCGGGGATCGCTCCAGCGCCTGATGTCCGACAATTGACGCCTCCGTAGCGTTGCAGGCATGGACACTTCACCCCTCTCACCCCTCGTCGCGCGCGTCGACGGGCTCCGGAAGAGCTATGGCTCCGACGCGAACCGCGTGACCGCCCTCGACGACGTCACCCTCGGCATCCGGCGCGGCGAGTTCACCGCGATCATGGGACCGAGCGGTTCTGGCAAGTCGACGCTCATGCACATCATGGCCGGCCTCGACCAGGCGACCAGCGGTCGTGTGCTGCTCGGCGACACCGACATCACGAACCTCGACGACGCGGCGCTCACGATCATCCGGCGCCGGCGCATCGGATTCGTCTTCCAATCGTTCAACCTGGTCCCGACCCTCGACCTGCAGCAGAACCTCATGCTGCCGTTCGAGCTCGACGGCCGCCGCCCGAGCCGCGAGGAACAGGCCTGGGTCGACCAGCTCGTCGTCACGCTCGGGCTCGAGTCGCGCCTCAAGCACCGTCCGCACGAGCTCTCGGGCGGGCAGCAGCAGCGCGTCGCGATCGCACGGGCGCTTGCGACGAGGCCCGACCTCGTCTTCGCGGACGAACCGACGGGCAACCTGGACTCCCGCACCGGTCGGAACGTCCTCGCGCTCCTCGCCGCGGCGACCAAGCAGTACGGCCAGAGCATCGCGATGGTGACCCACGACCCGGTCGCTGCGAGTTACGCGGACCGCATCGTCTTCCTCGCAGACGGCACGGTCGTCGAGGACCGCGGTCGTTCGACGCCGGAGGAGATCTCGGCGTACATGCTGAGCATGGAGCGTGCGGCGTGAAGACCTTCCGCGTCCGCGACCACCACTCGAGCCTGCTCGTCGCGACGCTGAGCAGCGCCTTCGGAGTGGTCCTGCTCATGGTCACCTCATCGCTCGCGGTCGTCATCGAGGCGGACGACGTCACCGGTTCGAGCGGAACAGTCGTCATCATGCTGGCGATCGCCGCCGCCATCTTCGTGTCGATCGCGATCTACGTGAGCGCCATCGTGACGGCGAACACCTTCGCGACGATCGTGGCGGGACGGACCCGGACGATCGCCCTCCTGCGCCTCATCGGGTCGAGCGCCAGGACGCAGCGGAAGTCGTTCGCCACCGAGGGCGTCGTCGTCGGACTGCTCGGCAGTGCAGCAGGACTCGTCTTCGGCCTGCTTGCGGCGATCGGGTTCACGCAGCTCGGCGTCGCGCTCGGCTCACTGCCGTCGCTCGACTACCCGCTCATCACACCGACGGTGGTGCTCCCCGTGGCCGCGGTGGTCCTGACGACCTGGCTCGCCTCCTGGATCGGCGCGCGTCGAGTCCTCACCGTGACGCCGATGCAGGCGATCGCGGGTTCGCAGGAACTCAGCCGGGAGGAGAGTACGGCTCGTCCTGGACGGAACGCGACCGCGATCGTCCTGTTCTCCCTCGGCGTCCTCCTGCTCGTCGCCGGGGTGGCCGTCGGTCTCGTGTCGCCCTTTGGCGTCCTGATCGGCATCGTCGGCGGGATCGTCTCCTTCACGGGACTCGTGATCGGCGCCCACCTCGTGATGCCGCCGGCGCTGCGGCTCGTCGGGCGCTGGTTCGGTTCGAGCGCGCCCGCGAAGCTTGCCGCAGAGAACGCGGTGCGGTATCCGGAACGGAGCTCGCGCACGACGATCGGCCTCGTCATCGGCGTGACCCTCATCACGATGTTCGCGGTCGCCGCCGCCAGCTTCCAACAGTTCATCGAGGGAGCGCGGGCAGCGCAGCCGGAGGTCTACGAGGGCATCGACACCGTGCTCAACATCACCGTCGGCGTCTTCTCCGCGCTCATCGGCCTGAGCGCGCTCATCGCAGCGGTCGGGATGGTGAACAACCTCTCGCTGAGCGTCCTGCAGCGCACCCGGGAACTCGGACTCCTCCGCGCACTCGGCTTCTCTTCGAAACAGGTACGTCGGATGATCCTCCTGGAGAGCGCCCAGCTCACGACGGCGGCAGTCCTCGTGGGGCTCGTCCTCGGCATCTTCTACGGCTGGGCCGGAGCGCAGTCGATGTTCGGCGCGATCAACGGGAGCCCTGGGCTCATCGCGCCAGCGGTGCCGTGGCTCGTGGTGGGGATCATCGTGGTCCTCGCAGCGGTGCTCACCGCAGCGGCAGCCGTGACACCGTCTCGGCGCGCGACCCGGATCGCACCGGTCGCCGCCTTGGCCGTCGACTGAGGCGGCCCCGCCGACCGGTTCTCCGGACGGCGGCGCGTGACCGGCGGACGTCGTGCCGAGTGGAGGCTCAGCGCGGCGTCCGCCGCCACGTCCGCCATCGACCGATCTGGCGCTGCTCCGGCAGCGTCCAACCGAAGCGGACGGCGAGGAGGCGGATGAGTGTCGTGAGGGCGACGCAGGCGATCGCCGCGATGCTGATGGGGACGCCGATGCTCCACAGCACGACGAGTCCGATCGTGCCGACGCCCGCCGCGACGGCGTAGAGCGATCCGACGTGCATGAGCGCGACGGGGACGCCGAGCATCACATCGCGGAGCACCGACCCGCCGACGGCCGAGATGACGCCGACGAACACCGCCGGGATAACCGGGAGACCGACCGCGAGGGCTTTCGTCGATCCGATCGCCCCGAACATGCCGATCGTGAGCGCATCGAGCGAGATGATGAGCGGGCCGAGCTTGTTGACGCCGCTGAGGAGCAGCATCCCGAGCAGTGCCGCCCCGGAGGCGACGGGCAGGTACCAGTCGCTCTGCAGGGACGCGGGCACCTGGTTCAGCAGGAGGTCGCGGATGAGGCCGCCGCCGAGGCCGACGACGACGCCGATGATCGCGACGCCGAGCCAGTCGAGCTGACGGTCGCGGAACCTGGCCGCGAACATCGCTCCCTGCACCGCACCGATGGCGACGGCCGTCAGATCGGTCCAGAGCGGCACCACGAACAACACGTCGGTCATGGCGGGCCTCCTGGGCGCTGCGTCTGGTGCTGCGTGCTGCGGGTGTTCTGCTGCGGGTTCTGCTCGGGTTCTGCTGTGCGAAGACCGGGAGCTCCGAGTCTCGCAGTGTTGCGGCGCACGGAACCCGTTTCTCGCGGGATAATCGGTAGGTGCCGGTGTATCGAGATGAAGTCGTGGTGTTGCGCACTCACAAACTCGGTGAGGCGGACCGCATCGTCACCATGCTCTCACGCAGCCACGGCAAGATCCGAGCGGTTGCGAAGGGTGTCCGCCGAACCGGCTCGAAGTTCGGATCGCGACTCGAACCGTTCATGGTGGCCGACGTCCAGTTCTACGAGGGTCGGACCCTCGACACGATCACACAGGCGGAGTCCCTCGGGGCGTACGGAGCCGAGATCAGCTCGGACTACGGCTGTTACACAGCGGCCAACGCGATGGTCGAGACCGCCGATCGGCTGACCGAGTCCGAGAGCTCCCTGCAGCAGTACCTGCTCCTCGTGGGCGCGCTCCGGTCCCTGTCCCGCCACGAGCACGGCCCCAGGCTGACCCTCGACTCGTACCTCCTGCGCGCGCTGTCCCTCGCCGGGTGGGCGCCGAGCTTCGGCTCCTGTTCGCGATGTGCTCGAGAAGGGTCCTTCTCGCACGTCGTCGTCCAGCTCGGCGGGGTCGTGTGCGACGACTGCGCGCCTCCCGGCAGCCCACGACTCGACGATGCGACGCTCTCCCTGCTCGGCTCCCTGCTCGCGGGGGAGTGGGACCTCGTCGAACAGGCCGATGAACGCACCGCCACCCACGCGAGCGGCTTCACCGCCGCCTACGTCCAATGGCATCTGGAACGCGGCCTGCGCTCCCTCGCCCACCTCGAACAGGATCGGATCAGCGGGTGACCCCGAAACCATTCACGCATCGCAACGCGGCACCGTATCGACCGCTCGACTGGACGGGGCTCTACCCGCCGCAGCTGTCGAAGAAGGAGGTTCCCGGCCACGTCGCGATCGTCATGGACGGCAATGGACGGTGGGCGAACCGTCAGGGCCTGACGAGGATCGAAGGGCACAAGGAGGGTGAAGCGGCGCTTCTCGACGTCGTCGCCGGAGCGATCCAGGCGGGCGTGAAGCACCTCTCCGTCTATGCGTTCTCAACGGAGAATTGGAAACGCTCACCTGACGAGGTGCGATTCCTCATGGGCTTCAATCGCGATGTCCTGCACCGCAGACGCGACCAGTTGAACGAATGGGGCGTGCGGATCCGCTGGTCCGGACGCCGCCCGAAGCTCTGGGGCTCCGTCATCAAGGAACTGCAGATCGCCGAGGAGCTCACGAAGGCGAACACGACGCTCACGCTCACGATGTGCGTCAACTACGGCGGTCGGAACGAGATCACCGATGCCGTGCGCGCGATCGCGGAGGACGTCGCCGCCGGGCGCATCAAACCGGCGGCCGTCTCCGAACGATTGATCAAGAGCCACCTCTACATCCCGGATGCTCCGGACGTCGACCTCTTCATCCGGAGTTCGGGGGAGCAGCGGACGAGCAACTTCCAGCTCTGGCAGTCCGCGTACGCCGAGATGGTGTTCCTCGACACGCTGTGGCCGGACTTCACCCGCGTGCAGCTGTGGGAGGCCATCGAACGGTACGCGGGACGGGACCGGCGCTTCGGAGGAGCGAAGGACGCTCCTTCCGCGGAGCAGCTCGAGGCCGCGCGGATCGAAGCGGACCGCATCGCGGCGGCGACCGTCGCGAGGAACGCCGAGCTCCGCTAGCCCTTCGCGCACGAGATCGCGCTCGGAAACTGGGGCCGGAGCGTATTCGGCACTGCAGGCGGGAATGAACATGGCCGCATCCATGGTTGTCCCTGACATGAGTGAACCCATCAAGATCGACGTGTGGTCCGACATCGCCTGCCCCTGGTGCTACATCGGCAAGCGCAAGTTCGAGAACGGCGCAGCCGCCTTCTCCGAGCTGGGCGACGGTCGCGACGTCGTCGTCGAGTACCACAGCTTCGAATTGGCCCCGGACACCCCCGTCGACTTCGCGGGCAGCGAGGTCGACTTCCTCGTGAAGCACAAGGGCATGCCGGCAGAGCAGGTGCAGCAGATGCTCGGCCAGGTCGGCGGCATCGCCGCGGCCACCGGCCTCACCTACGACTTCGACGCGCTGCAGCACACCAACACGGTCAAAGCGCATGAGTTGCTCCACTTCGCCAAGCGCGAGGGCAAGCAGCTCGAGATGACCGAACGGCTGCTGAAGGCCTACTTCACCGACGGACGGCACGTCGGTCGGGTGCAGGACCTCGCGGACCTCGCCGCCGAGATCGGACTCCACCGCGAAGCCGTCGTGGCGGCGCTCGAATCCGGCGAGTTCACGGCGGACGTGCGAGCCGACCAGGCGCTCGCCCGTGAGTACGGCATTCAGGGCGTCCCCTTCTTCGTGATCGACGGCGCCTACGGCGTCTCCGGTGCGCAGGAGGCGGCGACGTTCGCCCAGGTGCTCGACCAGGTGTGGACCGAGCGTGCTGCGGCGGAGACCGCTTCCGACGAGGTCAGCGCGTGAGCGCCGCGAAGTCAGCATCGGCGCCTGTATCGGCATCGCCTGCATCGGCGGCTGCTGCGCCGGTTGCCGAGGCTCCGGCGGTGGTTCGCCCGTTGCTCGGGATGCTCGGGGACCAGACGGCCATCGTGTGCGAGGGCGACGCCTGCTTCGTCGTGCCAGGCGTCTCCGGCGCCGCAGAGGGTTCGGGGACTACTCCGGATCGGTGATGTCGGCGACGACGGCGCCGATGGCTGCGAGGTACGCGTCGGCGTCGACGAACGCGCTGTAGCCGTGCTCGCCGGCGCCGACCGCGATCCTCCGGCCACGCACCGTTTCATCGGCGTACACGGGGAGCGGTTCGGACGCACCGAGCACCGTGATCGTGCCTCGTTCGTAGCCGGTCGCGGCGAACGCTGTCGCGGCATCTGGCATCGACAGCTTGTTGACGCCGAGGAGCGGCCGGAGCTTGGCCCACGAGATCTTCTGCCCGCCTGGGACGAGGGCGAACAGGAAATCGCCGCTGTGGCGCTTGACGACGATCGTCTTCACGATGTCCGACGGTTCGAGTCCCAGGAGATCGGCAGCTTCGGCGAGGCTGTTCGCCGCCGGTCGTTGCACGATCTCGACGTCGAGCCCGAGCGCGTGGGCTGCGACGCGGACCCGCTCCTTTCCGACCGGACCGGCGGTTTCCTGTGCGTGCGTCGTCATGTGGTGCCACCTTCTGGGAGAATGAAGTGATGTCTCTTCCTACCACCCTCAGCCAACGGGCGCCGCTCACGATCGGTCCGATCGTCCTCGACGCGCCGGTGGTGCTCGCGCCCATGGCCGGCATCACGAACACGGCGTTCCGCCGACTGTGCCGCGAGTTCGGCGCCGGACTCTACGTGAGCGAGATGATCACGTCCCGCGCGCTCGTCGAACGCACGCCGGAGACGATGCGGCTCATCCAGCACCACGAGAGCGAGACGCTCCGGTCGATCCAGCTGTACGGCGTGGATCCGAAGACCGTGGCGGAGGCCGTGACGATCCTCGTCGCCGAGGATCGCGCGGACCACATCGACCTCAACTTCGGCTGCCCCGTGCCCAAGGTGACCCGCAAGGGCGGCGGCGCTGCGCTGCCGTGGAAGACGGGTCTGTTCCGCGACATCGTCGAAGGCGCCGTTCGCGCTGCCGGCGACGTCCCGCTCACGATCAAGATGCGCAAGGGCATCGACAGCGACCACCTCACGTACCTTGAAGCGGGGCGCATCGCGGAGGGCGCCGGGGTCGCGAGCATCGCTCTGCACGCTCGGACCGCCGCGGAGTTCTACTCAGGGCACGCCGACTGGGCCGCCATCACCAGGCTCAAGGAGACCGTGACGAGCGTTCCCGTGCTCGGCAACGGCGACATCTGGTCCGGCGAGGACGCCCTTCGGATGGTCGATGAGACGGGCTGCGACGGCGTCGTCGTCGGTCGCGGCTGCCTCGGTCGACCGTGGCTCTTCGGCGACCTCGCCGCCGCATTCTCCGGCGAGACCACCAAGGCCCAGCCGAGCCTCGGTCAGGTCGCCGCCGCATTCCGCCGCCACGCGGAACTGCTCACCGAGTTCTTCGAGAGCGAAGAGCGCGGTTGCCGCGACATCCGGAAGCACGTCGCGTGGTACTTCAAGGGGTACCCCGTCGGAGGAGACCTCCGCGCGAGCCTCGCAACGGTCGAGAGCCTCGACCAGATGGACGAACTCCTCGCGACCCTCGACTGGGAGCAGCCGTACCCGGGTGCATCCGCTGAAGGCCCCCGCGGCCGCGCGGGAACCCCGAAGCGCCCTGCCCTCCCGGACGGCTGGCTCGACTCGCAGGCGCTCGGCGCCGAAGAGCAGTGCGAGATCGCCGGCGCCGAACTGGACACCAGTGGAGGCTAGCGAGACGGGTGCGGCCCGATACACCGCACACGATGAGGAACGCTGGTTCCCCGAGCACCACTCCACCAGACGCACCAATTTCGCGCGCGACCGTGCGCGCCTGCTCCACTCGAGCGCACTTCGGCGGCTCGCTGCCAAGACGCAGGTGCTCAGCCCGACGAGCGGCGTCGACTTCGCGCGGAACCGCCTGACGCACTCGCTCGAGGTCGCCCAGGTGGGCCGCGAACTCGCAACGAGCCTCGATCTCGCCCCCGACGTCGTGGATACGGCCTGCCTCGCCCACGACCTCGGCCATCCGCCCTTCGGTCACAACGGCGAACGCGCGCTCAACGACTGGTCGGAGGACATCGGCGGCTTCGAGGGCAACGCGCAGACGCTCCGCATCCTCACCCGCCTCGAGTCCAAGGTCTTCGGCCCGGACGGCGAGCCGTACGGCCTGAACCTCACCCGCGCGAGCCTCGACGCGAGCTGCAAGTACCCGTGGCCGGCGTCGCACGCCGTGGCGGACCCAGGAGGACGAGCGAAGTTCGGCTTCTTCGACGACGACTCGGCGGCGTTCGAGTGGCTCCGTGCCGGTGCCCCGGAACGCGTGCGGTGCATCGAAGCGCAGGTCATGGACCTCGCCGACGACATCGCCTACTCCGTCCACGACTTCGAGGACGCTGTCGTTGGGGACTACATCGACCCCGCGTTCCTCAACGCCCGCGCGGGGCACGAAGCACTCATCGGCACGGCCCTCGCGTGGGCGGGGGACGACTTCACCCACGACGACCTCGCCGCCGCATTCGATCGACTCGCGAGTTCGCACACCTGGGTGACGTCCTGGGACGGTTCGCGGCGCGACCTCGGCCGCCTGAAGAACTTCACGAGCCAGATGATCGGCCGGTTCGCCGGCGAGGCCACCGCGGCGACGCGTGCAGCGTTCCCGCAGTCCTCGCTCGTGCGGTTCGGCGCGGACGTCGTGGTCCCGCATCGCATCCAGGCCGAGATCGCGCTCCTCAAGGGGATCGTCGCCGCGTTCGTCATGTACAACGACTCGAGGCAGCCGCTCTACGTGCGCCAGCGAGAGATCCTGACCTCCCTCGCGGACAGTGTGTTCGAGCAGGGCGAGGAAGCACTCGACATCGGATTCGCCGCGGACTGGCGCGAGGCGAAGGACGATGCCGGGCGCAAGCGTGTCGTCGTCGATCAGATCGCGAGCCTCACGGACCAGAGCGCGCTCTCCTGGCACGAGCGCGCCCACCTCTCCTAGCCCGCGAGGGGATCGTGCGGGCAGAGCGAGACTAGGATTGGGACATGGCAGGACGGATTCGACAGAGCGATGTTGAAGAGGTCAAGAGCCGCACGAACATCGCGGACGTCGTCGGCGACTACGTCCAGCTGAAATCGGCAGGCGTCGGTTCGATGAAGGGCCTGTGCCCCTTCCACGACGAGCGGAGCCCGAGCTTCCACGTCCGACCTCAGGTCGGCCTGTATCACTGCTTCGGCTGCGGCGAGAGCGGCGACGTCTACAGTTTCCTGCAGCGGATGGACCACGTGACCTTCGCGGAGTCCGTGGAACGTCTCGCTCAGCGCATCGGCTACCCGCTCCAGTACGAGGACGGTCAGGGACAGGTCGACCACGGCAACCGCGCACGCCTCCTCGCCGCCAACCAGGCCGCCTCCGAGTTCTTCCGCGAGCAGCTCCACGGGACGGACGCCGATCTCGGTCGCCGGTTCCTCGGCGAACGCGGGTTCGACGCAGCCGCAGCGGACCGTTTCGGGATCGGCTTCGCCCCGCAGGGCTGGGACGGCCTCATCAAGGGCATGAGATCGCGAGGGTTCACCGATGAGGAACTCGTCGCTTCCGGCCTCGTGAGCAGCGGCGATCGCGGCATCTACGACCGGTTCCGCGGACGCCTCGTCTGGCCGATCCGCGATACGACCGGGCAGACGGTCGGGTTCGGTGCGCGTCGGCTGCGCGAGGACGACAAGGGCCCGAAGTACCTCAACACCCCCGAGACGGCCGTGTACCACAAGGCACAGGTGCTGTATGGACTCGACCTCGCCAAGCGCGACATCTCCAGGCAGCGACGCGTCGTCGTCGTCGAGGGCTACACCGACGTCATGGCGTGCCACCTGGCGGGGGAGACGACGGCCGTCGCCACGTGTGGGACGTCGTTCGGCGTCGACCACATCAAGGTGCTGCGCCGGATCCTCGGTGATGACTCCGCCGTGGGTGAGGTCATCTTCACCTTCGATCCCGACGAGGCGGGACAGAAGGCCGCGATCCGAGCGTTCGGCGAGGAGAAGCGTTTCGCGGCGCAGACGTACGTCGCGGTCGCGAGCGACGGCCTGGACCCCTGCGACCTCCGCGTGACGCGCGGTGACGCCGCCATCCGCCGGCTGATCGACAGCCGCGAGCCGATGTTCGAGTTCATCATCCGGCGCACGCTCGCCGACTTCAACCTCGAGACGGTCGAAGGTCGAGTCGGCGCCCTCAGGGCAGCGGCTCCCGTCGTCGCCGACATCCGCGACCCGTCGCTCCGACCCGGTTACACCCGGGTCCTCGCGAAGCAGCTCGGCCTCGACATCGACGAGGTGGCGCGTGCCGTGCGTGCCGCGGGATCGTCAGCCCAGCACCGGGAGTCGAACGAACGCACATCGGCTGCGGCTCCCGCTGAAGGGGGCGAACGCCCGGCGTCGATGTCGGATCTCCCGACGGATCCGAACACACGCCTCGAGCGCGACGCCGTCATGGCGCTCCTGCAGTACCCGGCTCTCGCAGGGCGCGAACTCGTCGAGCGCGCCGTACAGAGCGGTTTCACGAACGGGTCCCTCGCCGTGGTCCGTGATGCGATGTCAGTGAGCCTCGCATCGCTCGATTCGCCCACGTGGCTCAACGCGGTATCCGAACAGGTCCCGGCGACCTTCACGAGCCTCGTCCACGAGCTGGGCCTCGCATCGGTGCCGGAGGCCAACGAGGACAAGCTCGGCGCCTACGTGAAGGACATCACGATCTCCCTCATCGAGCGGGACCTGTTGCGTCGGAAAGCGGATCTCCTCGGAACCCTCCGCCGCACGGACCCGAACGACGCCGATGCGTACCGGGCGATCGGCCAGCAGATGACCGAGGTCGAAGCGGAACGTCGGTCGCTGCGGACCGAGTCCTGAATCCAGCCTGCCCTCATCGGTCGTCGCACGACCTGGCCGAGCTTCGAGCGAGTCGCGGGGTCGCTGAAACTCCAGCCGCTACACTCGTTGGGGTCTCAGGGCAGGAGAACAACCATGAAGCAAGCAGAACCAAACGGGTTCGCAGCACGGGCGAGCGACCTGAGCGTCGACTATCCGGCTCACGGTGTGAGTCCATCGAATCGTGCGCTCGACGGCATCAGTTTCGAGCTGCCGGAGGGGCAGGCGCTCGGCGTCGTGGGCAACTCCGGTTCGGGCAAGAGCACGCTTCTGCGAGTGCTGTCCGGCATGCACATCGCTGGGACCGGGAACGACACGCGGCCGTTCATCTCGGGCGGCGAAGCCACGGTCCTCGGGCGGTCGATGCGGAAGATCGGTCGGAAGGAACTGCGGCGCCTCACATTCGACGTGGCCTACCTGCCCCAGGAGGCCGGCGCGCACCTCAAACCGGAGCTGACGGTCACCGACCTCATCTCGGAGCCCGTGCTCGCCCGTGACCGCCGGTACAACCTCAGAGCGCTGGGCATGCGGGTCGCGACGCTGCTCGACGCCGTGCAGATGCCCCTCGCCTCGCTCGACAAGTACCCGTACGAGTTGAGCGGCGGCCAGCGCCAGCGCATCGCAATCGCCCGTGCACTCGTCCTCGGGCCGAAGCTCTTCATCGCGGATGAACCAACGGCCGGCATCGACATCACGGTCAAGCACACCGTGACGGACCTCCTCGCGGGCCTGCAGCGCGAGGGCGGCTCCATCATCGTCGTGACGCACGACCTCGGGATGCTGCGCGAGGTCACCCAGAACGTCCTCGCCCTCCACCAGTCTCGCGTCGTCGGGCTCGGTCCGATCGACACGCTGCTCGCCGACCCGCCGCACGAATTCCTGGCCGCACTGGCGCAATCCGGCGGCACGGAGACCCAGTACGAGACTCCGGAGGCGGTCGGGATCGATTGATTCGTCGCTCGATTTGGTCGCAGCGAATCTTTTGGTAAAGTAGTCACGCAACAAAACATTCCTCGATAGCTCAATTGGCAGAGCAATCGGCTGTTAACCGGTAGGTTCTTGGTTCGAGTCCAAGTCGGGGAGCGAAAGCCCCAGGTCCTCCACGACCTGGGGCTTTTTTGTACCCTCTGGCATACCGCGGGAGTCGCGGCGACTGTCGCCCGAACGCGCACGTGCCGTTTCCGGCATATGTTCCGAGACCTGGACTCGCAACGAGAGAACCTCCACCTCCGCGCCGCCCGGTGAACGGGACGTGTCGCGCGGAAGCGGAGGTTCTGTGAGGTCAGCCGGGCAGAAACGCCGGGGGAGTGCCGCGGGGATCAGCCCTCGAGGTCGTCGCGACCGGGGAGCCAGCTGATGCCGGGAACGCCCCAACCGGACTTCTTGACGGCCTTCTCGGCGCGACGCGAGTATGGCATCGTCAGGCGGTCGACGTAGAGCACGCCGTTCAGGTGATCGAACTCGTGCTGCAGGATCCGGGCACGCCAGCCGTCCACCTGGAGCTCGACGGGCTCGCCGTCGAGATCGGTGGCGATGAGGAGAGCCGACTCCGCGCGACGGAGCGGGAATCGCTCGCCGGGGACGGACAGGCATCCTTCGGCCTCGTCCTCCTCGTCGAGCTCTGCCGTGTCGGACGGGCTGATCCAGAGGACCGGGTTGATCGCGACGCCACGCCACGGCAGCCCTTCGTCGTCCTCGTAGCTGTAGACGAACAGACGAAGCGAAACGCCCACCTGTGGAGCAGCGAGGCCGACGCCCGGTGCGCGGTCCATGGTTTCGTACATGTCTGAGACGAGCTGACGCAGCTCGTCATCGACGACGGTCACGGGCTGGGCCACAGCGTGCAGAACGGGGTCGCCGGTGACGCGAATTTCGAGGAGTGCCATTCGTTGAGCCTATCCGCCGTGAGCGCACGATACAGTCGAGACGTGCTGTATTCCGCCAATGACCTCGCCGATCTCGCCGTCGAGTTCACCCGGAACCCCGCCCTCCTGCTCGGCATCCCGCTCGCCCTGATGGGTGCGGTGTTCCTGTCCGTCGGAGCGCAGCTGCAGCACCGTGGTGTGGTCAAGGTCGAAGTCTCGAGCGGGAAGGACGCAGCGGCCGGCCTCAACGTCAAGCAGCTCTTCGCGCTCCTCAGCCGCCCCTCGTGGGTCCTCGGCACGCTCATGCTCGGACTCGCGATCGTGCTCCAGCTCAGCAGCCTCTCGCTCGCGCCCATCACCGTCGTCCAGCCGCTCGGCGCGTTCGCCCTCGTCATCACGGCGATCATGAACAGTCGTGTGAGCAAGGTCAAGCTCAACCGACGTTCGATCATCGCGATTGCCGCCTGCGTTGGCGGCGTCGGCCTCTTCGTGACGATCGCCGCCGTCTACGCGGTCGAGCACCCCGTGACGGATGAGGAACTCGTCACGATCCTGCTGCTGCTCGCCGGAGTCCTCGTGCTCTTCGGCGCGGCGTTCGTGCTCCTCCGCAAACGCTTCACGGCGATCTTCTACATCATCGGCGCCGGCGTCCTCTACGGCTTCGTCGCAACGCTCGCGAAGGTCATCATCGGTCGGCTGCAGCAGGGCGACGTCGAATGGCTGACGATCATGTGCGGCGTCGGCCTGATCGTCGCATCGATCCTCGGCGGCTACTTCGTCCAGACCGCGTACTCGTCCGGGCCTCCGGACCTCGTCATCGCCGGGCTGACCGTCATCGATCCGATGATCGCCGTCGGCATCGGCATCGTCGTCCTGGGCGAAGCGAGTGCTGCGCCGCTCTGGGCCGGCATCGGGTTCCTCATCGCCGGTGCGATCGCCGTCTGGGGCGTGTTCCAGCTGGCGCGCCACCACCCGCAGGTCGACAGCGACCCGCATGCCGTCGAACGCCGTCGCCTCGCCGATGCGCGTTCCTCCGCAGCCGGCGACGCGCCCGCCTGAGCCCTGGCCCGGACGGGAGGTCCGGGTATGCTGTTCCGAAGGCGCACCACGCCTCCCGGGACGAACCGGCCCGCGCGGGTCACTCGTCCTCTGGCCAGACACAGAGGAATCACCGACACCTTGACTTCTCCCAACGACCAGCACGCCTCGCCCGCCGAGCAGGCCGCCGAGCAACCGAGACCGCTGCGCGTTCTCATCGGCGCAGACACCTTCTCGCCCGACGTCAACGGAGCAGCACGCTTCGCCGAACGACTCGCGGCGGGCCTCGTGCGCCGCGGACACGACGTGCACATCGTCGCCCCAGCGGGCTCCGCCAAGTTCGGCACCTGGCAGGAGACGCACGAGGGCCAGAAGATGACCGCGCACCGGCTGTTCAGCCTGCGCTGGTACCCGCACGACTGGCTCCGATTCGCGATGCCGTGGACCATCCGCCGCAACGCCGCCCGCATCCTCGACGAGGTGAAGCCGGACGTCGTGCACTTCCAGTCGCACATCATCGTCGGCCGCGGGCTCTCCATCGAGGCTGAGAAGCGCGGCATCCCCATGGTCGCGACGAACCACATCATGCCCGACAACATCCTCGACTTCACGCTCATCCCGCCGAAGACGCAGGAGTGGCTCGTCCGCGAGCAGTGGGCCGCTGCGACGAAATGCTTCGAGCGCGCGAGCGCCGTGACGACGCCGACCCGCAAGGCCGCCGAGTTCCTCGAGCAGTACACGGGCCTCACCGGCGTGCACGCGATCTCCTGCGGCATCGAAGCGGACACCTACACGCCGTCGTTCGAGCCGCGCACGAGCAACACGATCCTCTTCGTCGGCCGTGTGACGACCGAGAAGCAGATCGACGTCCTCATCCGCGCCCTCGGAACGCTCCCTGCGGAACTCGACGCGCGCCTCGACATCGTGGGCGGCGGAGATCAGCGCAAGCACCTCGAGCAGCTCGTCGCGCAGCTGGGGCTGGGCGAGCGGGTCACCTTCCTCGGCAAGGTCAGCGAGAAGGACCTCCGTGCCGCGTACACGAACGCTGCTGTGTTCGCGATGCCGTCGATCGCTGAGCTGCAGAGCATCGCGACGATGGAGGCCATGGCCTCAGGCCTGCCGATCGTCGCAGCCGACGCGATGGCGCTGCCGCACCTCGTCCACGACGGGGAGAACGGCTACCTGTTCACGCCCGGCAGCGTCGAGGAGCTCGCAGCGAAGCTCACGACGGTGCTCACGGCGGACCCCGTCGAGTATCGCCGCATGCAGGACGCTTCGCTCGCGGGGGTCGTGCCGCACGACATCGAACGAACGCTCACGACGTTCGAGCACCTGTACCGCGGCGAACCGGTGACCGACCCGGTGACGGAACAGCACACGAAGCGCCAGACGAAGCAGCCCGACACGGCCGAGTGATGCACGGGGTCCGCCTCCCGTGCCACTCGATATGCTGGTGGATGCACGGGGCGGTAGCCAAGCTGGTGAAGGCATTCGGCTCATAACCGAACGATGCGTGGGTTCAAGTCCCACCCGCCCTACGATACGAGCACACACGCGAACGCCGGTGGTGTCATCGTCGAGATGACACCACCGGCGTCGTCGTGTTCGCGTGTGTCCGCAGGCGTCTGCTCTGCGCCTCAGCGCGAGGTCTCCTTGAGGACGAGCGCTGCAGCACCGATGAGGGGGCCGTCGCTGTCGAGACCGGACGGGACGACGCGCACGGCTCCCGCATACTCGGTCAGAGCGCTCTCGGTGGCCGCTTCCTGCACGAGGTCCAGGTACTCGGGCGCGACGCGGGAGAACCCGCCGCCCACCGCCACCCGTTCGAGGTCGAGGAGCGTCGAGATGCTGCAGAGCGCTTCGCCGACCGCCGTCGCGGAGCGACGCACGGCACGTCGGGCGAGCGGGAGGCCCGCGGCATAGTCCGCGGCGAGTTCTTCGCCCGAAGCGCCCTGCCATCCCTTGGAGCGGGCCCAGCGGACGGTCGACGTGCCGGAGGCGATGCCTTCGAGCGTCCACGGTGCGTGCGGGCGCTCCGGGCGGCGTCGACGGAACTGCATCTGTCCGAGGTGCCCGGCGTTGCCGGAACGGCCGGCGACGAGCTGCGAGTTGATGATGATGCCGCCGCCGATGCCCGTCGAGACGACGATGCCCATGGCGTTCGACGTTCCGCGCAGAGCGCCCTTCCAGTGCTCGGCCAGGGCGATGCACGTGCCGTCGAGTCGGAGCGCCACCGTGGTGCCGGCGTCGACGACGCCGCTGACCGCGCCGACGATGTCGAAGTCTGCCGCGGCGGGGAGGTTGATGGGGGAGATGGTCCCGTCGACCAGGTCGATGGGGCCGGCGGAACCGATGCCGACGCCCACGATGCGGTCGCCGTCGCCGAGCGCGGTGTACGCGAGGCGCGCGGTTTCGACCACGGACGTGATGACCTCGTCACGACTCGCTCCGGCGCCCGTGGGCCCCCGGAACCTGGTCGCGGCGTCGACGGCTCCGTCGGCGCTCACGAGGGCAGCTTCGACCTTGGTTCCCCCGAGGTCGATCGCAAGGGCGTAGTCCACTCTGGACCCCTTTCACGTCATCAAAAGATGATCTCGTTCAATCAGATTTGCGTTCACTACTTGACTGCAACTGTAGTCTGCGACACCGTTACTCCTGTGAGCAAGCCAATTCAACGTCCCCACCGCCATCGCAATCCGGGGTCGCAGTCCGCGTTGCGCCAGTCGAACCAGCAGCGGATACTCCAGGCGTTGCTCGTGCGCGGGCCGTTGACCCAGGCTGAACTCTCCAGGCACACCGGGTTGTCCACTGCAACGGTATCGAACATCGTGAAGGCCCTCGTCTCGCGCGGGCTGCTGCAGACCGAGCCCACCACGAGTTCCGGGCGGAGAGCGCTTGAAGTGAGCTTGTCGGCCGACGGCGCTGTCTCGGTTGGAATCGATTTCGGTCGCTCGCACCTCCGCATCGTGATCACCTCGCTCGACTACCGCGTGATCGCGGAGGAGATGGTGCGCCTGCCCATCGGGCACCAGGCCCACGACGCCCTGCAGACCGCTGCGGAGCTCCTCGCCAGACTGCTCGTGTCCGCCCATGTGCCGCGCTCGGCGGTGCTCGGCGTCGGCGTCGGCATCCCCGGGCCGATCGACGGACGGACTGGCACTGTGATCGACGGCACGATCCTCCCGGAGTGGGTCGGCATCACCGTGGACTACATCCAGGAGCACTTGCAGTTCCCCGTGCACATCGAGAACGATGCGAACCTCGGAGCCCTCGCCGAGATCACGTGGGGGCCGCACGGCGGGGTCTCGAACCTCGTCTTCGTCAAGATCGGGACCGGCATCGGTTGCGGCCTGATCCTGAACGGCACGCTCTTCAAGGGAAGCCTCGGCGTGAGCGGTGAGATCGGCCACATCCCGGTACACGACCACGGCCTCGTCTGTCGATGCGGCAACCGCGGCTGTCTCGAGACGGTCGCGTCGACCGCCATCATGATCGAGCTCCTGAGCCGGTCGCCCCAGCACATCACGACCGCGGGAGAGCTCGTGGAGGCCGCGCTGTCCGGCGATACCGCGACGTTGCGGGTCGTGCACGACGCCGGCCTCGCCGTCGGCAGATCGCTCGCCACGATCGCGAACTTCGTCAACCCGGAGGTCATCGTGGTCGGCGGCCCGCTCGCAGGACTCGGGGATCTGCTGCTCGGACCCATCCGCGACGGGCTCCTCAGGTACGCCGCCCCCATCGTGGGGGCGAACACGGAATTGCGCATGTCGGCCTTCACCGACCGTGCGGAAGCGCTCGGTGCAGCAGCCCTCGGCCTGCAGGAATTGGACGTCGACGATTTCGTGACCATTTCGTAAGGATCGTTTTGCGTTCACAACTTGACCGCAGCCCCAGGACGATGTTTACTACATCAGCGGCCCAATCGGGCGTGCCACTAGACGAGGAGGTCGAGTCCGTGGAGCTGAGCACCAACAGTCCCGAGTCGAACGGGCCCACGGGTCCGGTCATTCTCGAGATGCGCGCGATCACGAAGGAATTCCCCGGCGTCAAAGCGCTTGCGGATGTGTCCATCGAGGTCCGTGCGAACGAGATCCACGCGATCTGCGGCGAGAACGGCGCAGGCAAGTCGACGCTCATGAAGGTCCTGTCGGGTGTCTACCCCTACGGGACGTACTCCGGCGACATCGTCTACCAGGGCGAGGTCATGCGCTTCAAGGACATCAAGTCCAGCGAGCAGGCCGGCATCGTGATCATCCACCAGGAGCTCGCGCTCATCCCGGAGCTCTCGATCACCGAGAACATCTTCCTCGGCAACGAGCCGACGCGGTTCGGAGCGATCAACTGGGTCGAGGCCAAGCGTCGGGCCATCGAGCTCCTCGCCCGCGTCGGACTGACCGACGACCCCGACACGCAGATCAAGAACATCGGCGTCGGCAAGCAGCAGCTCGTCGAGATCGCGAAGGCGCTCAACAAGTCGGTCAAGCTCCTCATCCTCGACGAGCCGACCGCTGCGCTGAACGAATCCGACTCGCAGCACCTGCTCGATCTGATCCGCGGCCTCAAGGGCAAGGGGATCTCGTCGATCATGATCTCCCACAAGCTCAACGAGATCGAACAGGTCGCCGACGCGATCACCATCATCCGCGACGGCCACACGATCGAGACGCTCAACGTCAAGGCGGACGGCGTCAACGAGGACCGCATCATCCGCGGGATGGTGGGACGCACGCTCGAGAACCGGTTCCCGGACCGCACGCCCAACATCGGCGAGGTGTTCTTCGAGGTCAAGAACTGGAATGTCCAGCACCCGCAGGTCGCGGAGCGCATGGTCGTCAAGAACTCGAGCTTCACGGTCCGCCGCGGCGAGGTCGTCGGATTCGCCGGACTCATGGGCGCAGGCCGCACCGAGCTCGCGATGAGCGTCTTCGGCCGCTCCTACGGCAACTTCCTCTCCGGCCAGATCATCAAGGACGGCAAGGAGATCAGCGTCCGCAACGTGAGCGACGCGATCAAGCACGGCCTTGCGTACGTCTCCGAGGATCGCAAGGCGCTCGGGCTCAACCTGCTCGACGACATCAAGCGCTCCGTCGTGTCGGCCAAGCTCACCAAGATCTCCCGCGCGGACGTCGTGAACGAGTCCGAGGAGTACCGGGTCGCCGAGGAGTACCGCAAGAGCCTCCGCATCAAGACCCCGACCGTCGATGAGGGCGTCAACAAGCTCTCCGGCGGCAACCAGCAGAAAGTCGTCCTCGCGAAGTGGATGTTCACCGACCCCGACCTCTTGATCCTCGACGAGCCCACCCGTGGCATCGACGTGGGCGCCAAGGCCGAGATCTACGCGATCATCCGTGAACTCGCGGCCCAGGGGAAGGGCGTGATCATGATCTCCTCCGAGCTCCCCGAACTGCTCGGCGTCTCCGACCGGATCTACACGATCTTCGAGGGCACGATCACGAACGACATCCCAGTGGCCGAGGCCGATCCAGAAACGTTGATGAGGAACATGACCTCCAAGAAGAAGAAGGTTGCGTAACCGTGAGTGACACCAGTGCAACGCCCGTGAAGAAGCGGGGTTCGATCAAGGACCTGGGCAAGATGTTCGGATCGGGCACATCAAACGCCCGCCAGTTCGGCATCCTGTTCAGCCTGATCGCGATCGTCGTCCTGTTCGAGATCCTGACCGATGGCCTGACGCTCTCGCCCGGGAACCTGATCAACCTCGTCAGCCAGTACTCCTACATCCTGATCCTCGCGATCGGCATGGTGATGGTGATCATCGCCGGCCACATCGACCTCTCGGTCGGTTCGGTCGCCGCCTTCACCGGCATCCTCGTCGCCCTCGCGATGCAGGACTGGCACTTCCCCTGGCCCGTAGCCATCCTCTACGGCCTCGTCATCGGCGCCCTCATCGGCGCGTGGCAGGGCATGTGGGTCGCGTTCGTCGGGGTCCCCGCCTTCATCGTGACCCTCGCGGGCATGCTGATCTTCCGCGGTGGCAACCAGTTCTTCGGCAACGCCGACACCGTGCCAGTCCCCGACGGCTTCACGTCCATCGGCGCCGGATACCTGCCGGAGGTCGGCCCGGACACCGGGTACAACAACCTCACGCTGCTCCTCGGCCTCCTCATCGCCGCGGCCGTCGTCTGGAACGAGTGGCGCGCTCGTCGTACGCAGCGCACCATGGGCTCCGAGCAGGCGCCGCTGTGGGTCAGCATCGTCAAGATCGTCGTCCTCGTCGCCCTCATCATCTTCGTGACCTTCCTGTTCGCAGGCGGCCGCGTCGGAACGAGCTTCCCGATCTCCGGTCTGATCCTCGGCGTCCTGGTGCTCGCCTACGCGTTCCTCACGAAGAACACGATCTTTGGCCGTCACATCTACGCCGTCGGCGGCAACAAGCACGCAGCTGAACTCTCCGGTGTGAGCTCACGTCGCATCAACTTCCTCGTCATGATGAACATGTCGATCCTGGCCTCGCTGGCCGGCATGATCTTCGTGGCCCGTTCGCAGGCCTCCGGCCCGCAGGACGGCCTCGGCTGGGAGCTCGACGCGATCGCCGCAGTCTTCATCGGTGGAGCAGCCGTCTCCGGTGGCATCGGAACCGTCGCCGGCTCGATCATCGGTGGTCTCGTGATGGCCGTCCTCAACAACGGCCTGCAGCTGCTCGGCGTCGGCGCCGACCGGGTGCAGATCATCAAGGGCCTCGTGCTCCTCATCGCCGTCGGCCTCGACGTCTGGAACAAGACGCAGGGCCGCCCGTCGCTCATCGGCTTCATGACGAAACGCCGTGGCACCGATGCCGGGACCGCCGCGGAAGCGGCGAAGGAGCCCGTGCTCATCTCGTCCGCCGACGACATCATCCCCGAAGGTGGCACTCCGGACTCGGCTCGTCCGCCGGCCGTCACCCCCAACTGACCTTCCACCGAGCATTCCGCTCACGACACACTGCACCACAACACAGAGAGAAAGTACTCAACGATGAAGAAAATCCTTCTCGCGACCACGGCACTCGCCGCCGTCGCAGCGCTCGCCCTCTCGGGCTGCTCCTCGCGCGACGCGGGCAGCGGTTCCAGCTCGTCCGGTGAGGCGTCCGGCTTCGCGGCCGATTCGCTCATCGGTGTCGCACTCCCGTCGAAGACGTCGGAGAACTGGGTTCTGGCCGGCGGCCTCTTCGAAGACGGCCTCAAGAAGGCCGGTTTCAAGGGGGACGTCCAGTACGCCGGTGCGAGCACGACGGTCAAGGACCAGCAGGACCAGATCTCGTCCATGATCACCAAGGGCGCCAAGGTCATCGTCATCGGTGCCGCCGATGGTGGACAGCTCGCCACGCAGGCCAAGGCGGCTCACGACGCCGGTGCCGTCGTCATCGCATACGACCGACTCATCCTCAACACGGAGAACGTCGACTACTACGTCGCATACGACAACTTCAAGGTCGGCGAGCTCCAGGGTCAGGCCCTGCTCGACGGCATGAAGGCGAAGAAGGCCACCGGCCCGTACACGATCGAGCTCTTCTCGGGTTCCTCGGACGACGCCAACTCGAAGGTCTTCTTCGACGGCGCCATGAGCGTCCTGCAGCCGGCCATCGACAAGGGCGACGTCGTCGTCGGCTCCGGCCAGACGGACATCAAGCAGACGGCAACCGCCGGCTGGAAGGCTGAGAACGCACAGAGCCGCATGGACTCGCTGCTGACCAGCACGTACGGCTCGAAGGAGCTCGACGGCGTCCTGTCGCCGAACGACACCCTGGCCCGCGCCATCATCACCTCGGTGAAGGCCGCTGGAAAGAGCATCCCGATCGTCACCGGTCAGGACTCCGAAGTCGAGTCCGTCAAGTCGATCATGGCCGGCGAGCAGTACTCGACGATCAACAAGGACACCCGTGCCCTCGTCGACCAGGCCATCAAGATGACGCAGCAGCTCCAGAAGGGCGAGAAGGTCGACGTCAACGACGACAAGTCGTACGACAACGGCAAGAAGATCGTCCCCGCGTACCTCCTCGCACCGGTCATCGTGACCAAGGAGAACGCAGCTGAGGCATACGCGAACGACCCGACGCTCGAACCGCTCACCAAGCAGTAACGAACGCGGATCGCTCTCGATCCACTCCAGCGGCCCGGGCGTCTGACGCCCGGGCCGCTGTTTCGTTTCCGGGAGGGGCGACCGAGGCGCGGCGAATCACACCCGTGTGATCACATGCTTGTGATTTCCCGGAATGCTGGGGCATAATGCTCCTAACGGCGGGAGCCGAAGAATTTCATACTGTCGTTGGCAACATCGCTGCGGGGTCGTTGGGGAAGACGTACCCAGAGCAAGCGGAGGAAGCCATGTCGACAACATTGACGAGGGGCGTGCTCTACGTGCACTCCTCACCACGAGCGTTGTGCCCGCACTTGGAGTGGGCAGCAGGACGCGCCATCGGGCGCGCCGTGAACTTCACGTGGGAGAACCAGCCGGTGCTTCGCGGCGCACAGCGCGCGGAGTTCTTCTGGGAGGGCCCGCACGGCACCGGCGCAGCCATCGCGTCGGCTCTGCGCGGCTGGGAGCACTTGCGCTACGAAGTGAGCGAGGACCCGTCGAACGGCAACGACGGCGCCAGATGGATGCACACGCCCGATCTGGGCATCTTCTACGCCCAGACGGACAGCGTCGGGAACATCGTCATCCCCGAAGACCGCATCCGCTACGCGATGGAGGTCGCCGCCGGCAACATGGACGAGCTGCAGCGCGAACTGCGCGTGGCGCTCGGGCAGGCCTGGGACGACGAACTCGAAGCGTTCCGCCACGCCAGCGACGACACGTCCGTCGTCTGGCTCCACAACGTCGGTTGACTCCGACGGCGCCTCGGCCGAGAGCCGACGCGCGCGTCACCGATCCACAACTGAACACCGGTACAGGTTGAGGGGCGGCGTGGACCGCGCCGGTCGGCGGCATCCCCGGCTGGCGTGATGACGAAGCACCGACACCTGAATGCACGAAGACCCCGGCGGGAACGGCTTCCCGTGCCGGGGTCTTCGTGTGCGTGCGTGCACGACCGGTTCGAACCGGCCCTGGCGGTCCTAGACGCTGCGGAGTGCGACGACGGCGTTGTGGCCGCCGAAGCCGAACGAGTTGCTGATGGCCAGCAAGTCACCCGTGCCGAGGTCGCGGGGCTCCGTGACGACGTCGAGCGGGATCTCGGGATCCTGGTGCTCGAGGTTGATCGTCGGGGGAGCGACGCGCTCGTACAGTGACAGAGCCGTGAACGCCGCTTCGATCGCACCCGCGCCGCCCAGGAGGTGGCCGGTGGACGCCTTCGTGGCCGTCACCGAGATGGAGTCGAGGTGGTCGCCGAAGACGCGACGGAGCGCGTTGTACTCGGCGATGTCGCCGACGGGCGTGCTCGTCGCGTGCGCGTTCACGTGCACGACATCCTCGAGCGAGTACCCGACGTTCTCGACGGCTGCGCGCATCGCCCGCGCCGCTGCGGAACCCTCGGGGTCCGGGGCGGTGATGTGGTACGCGTCACTCGTCACCGCGCCGCCGAGGAGCTCGGCGTAGATGCGGGCGCCACGAGCCTTGGCGTGCTCCTCCGTCTCGACGATGAGCGCTGCCGCGCCCTCACCGAGGACGAAGCCGTCACGGTCGACGTCGTAGGGCCGTGAGGCGATCGACGGGTCGTCGTTGCGCTTCGAGAGCGCCTGCATCGCCGCGAAGGACGCGAGCGGGAGCGGGTGGATGGCGGCTTCCGAGCCACCGGCCACGACGATGTCGGCGAGGCCGGCCTGGATGTGGTCGTAGGCGTTCGCGAGGGACTCGGTGCTCGATGCGCACGCGGACACGACGGTCCGCTCGCCGCCCCGGGCGCCGAGGTCCATGCCGATGGCCGCTGCGGGGCCGTTCGGCATGAGCATGGGAACGGTCATGGGGAGGACGCGGCGCGGACCGCGCTCACGGAGCGTGTCCCAGGCGTCCAGGAGCGTCCAGACGCCGCCGATGCCCGTGGCCCAGTCGACGAGCAGCCGCTCGGGGTCGACCTCGGGGGCTCCGGCGTCCTGCCAGGCCTCACGCGCGGCGATGAGGGCGAACTGGCTCGACGGGTCGAGGCGCTTGGTCTCGATGCGCTGCAGCACGTCGGCGGCGGGAACCGCTGCCTGGGCTGCGAAGTGGACGGGCAGTTCGTAGGTCTTGGCCCACTCCTGCTCGAGGGAACTGGCACCAGACACGCCGCCGAGCAGGTTCTTCCAGGTGTCCTGCGTCGTGCCGCCGAGCGGCGACGTGATGCCGATTCCGGTGATGACGATACGTTTCGCGGTCATTGAATCACACTCTCTGTGGGTGAAGGAGCACAGCACGTCCATCGGGTCGGTCGACGGTTGGACACCGGACCGACCCGACGGACGGAGGGCTGACTAGTTCTGAGCCTTGACGATGAAGTCGACGGCGTCGCCGACGGTCTTCAGGTTCTTGACTTCCTCGTCCGGGATCTTCACGTCGAACTTCTCCTCGGCGTTGACGACGATCGTCATCATGGAGATCGAGTCGATGTCGAGGTCGTCGGTGAAGGACTTGTCCAGCTCGACGGTGTCGGTCGCGATGCCGGTCTCGTCATTGATGAGCTCGGCCAGGCCGGCGAGGACTTCTTCGGTGGACAATGCCATGGTTTTTCTCCTTGAGTGTGTTTGACCGTAGTCGAGTGTAGTCGGGTCGGGCCTTCGGCCCGGGGACCTTAGGGAAGGACGACGACCTGCGCGCCGAAGACGAGGCCGGCGCCGAAACCGATCTGGAGCGCGAGGCCCCCGCTCAGTTCGGGGTGGCCCTGCAGGAGACGGTGGGTCGCCAGGGGGATGGAAGCGGCAGAGGTGTTACCGGTGGTCTCGATGTCGCGGGCGATGATGACGCTCTCCGGCAGTTTCAGCTGCTTGGCGAATTCATCGACGATGCGCATGTTGGCCTGGTGGGGAATGAAAGCGGACAGGTCGTCCGCCGTGACGCCGGCGACTTCGAGAGCCTCCTTGGCGACCTTCGCCATCTCCCAGACCGCCCAGCGGAAGACCGTCTGGCCCTCTTGGCGCAGCGTCGGCCACGGGGCGGTGCCGTCGCGGAATTCCACGAGCGTGCCGTTCATGCCGACGGCGTCGGCCTTCGAGCCGTCCGAGCCCCACACGGTGGGGGAGATCGCGGGCGTCTCGCTCGGGCCGATGATCGCGGCGCCTGCGCCGTCGCCGAGCAGGAACGAGATCGAGCGGTCGGTCGGTTCGACGATGTCGGACAGCTTCTCCGCGCCGATGACGAGCGCGTAGTGGGCAACGCCGGCGCGAATCAGCGCGTCAGCCTGGGCCACCGCGTACGCATAGCCGGCGCAGGCCGCGTTGAGGTCGTACGCCGCCGCGGGGTTGGCGCCGACGCGGTCCGCGACGACGGCAGCCATCGAAGGCGTCTGCTGCACGTTGCTGATCGTCGCGATCAGGACGAGGTCGATCTGCTCCGGGGCGATGCCGGAGGTCTCGATCGCTTCCTTGGCGGCCGCGGTTGCGAGGTCGGTCGCCGAGACGCCGGCGGAAGCGCGGGTGCGCGTGACGATGCCCGTGCGCTGCTGGATCCACTCATCGGAGGAGTTGATCGGGCCGACGAGGTCGTCGTTGGGGACGCTCAAGTCGCCGCGAGCAGCACCGAACGCGAGGATTCGAGTGAATTCAGGCCCGCGGGACTGCTTGAGGGTGGGTGTTGACATCTGCAGGTCTCCGTCTGACTAGCTGTGCTGTGCGATGAGGTCGAGCGCGGCGGGGAGGTCGTCGGGGGTCTTGATGGCCACCGTCGGCACCCCCTTCAGCCCACGACGCGCGAGACCGACGAGTGCACCGGCCGGTGCGAGCTCGATCAGGCCCGTGATGCCGGAAGCCGCGAACGACTCCATGCACAGATCCCAGCGTACCGGCGAGGCGACCTGGCCGATCATGAGCTCGAAGAAGTCGGCGCCGGACTCGACGACACCGCCGTCGTGGTTCGTCCAGATGCGGAGCGAGGGGTCCGTGGGGGCGACCGTGCGGCCGGCCTTCGCCAGCCAGTCGCGTGCTGGTTCCATGTAGCGCGTGTGGAAGGCGCCGGCCACCTGCAGTGGGATGACGCGAGTGCCCTTGAGGGGCTCGTCCGCGAGGCGCGCGAGGGCGTCGAGGGCGCCGGCGACGACGATCTGGCCGCCACCGTTGTAGTTGGCCGGCTCGAGGCCGAGCGTCTGCACGTGGGCGACGACCTCGTCCTGGTCGCCGCCGAGGACGGCGCACATCCCCGTCGGGGTCGCTGCCGCAGCCTCCGCCATGGCGACGGCGCGCTCGCTCACGAAGCTCATGGCATCGGCGTCGGTGAGGATTCCCGCACCGTAGGCAGCTGTGATCTCGCCGACGGAATGGCCGGCGATGCCGCCGAACGCGTCGGGGGCGGCCTCGGCCCGGAGGGCGTTCAGCGCGATGATGCCGGCGGCGACGATGAGCGGCTGGGCGACGGCCGTGTTGCGGATGGTCTCCGCATCGGAGACGGTGCCGTGCTTGGCGAGGTCGAGGCCGGCCTCGTCGGAGAACCGCTCGATGGCTTCACGCGCCGAAGCGTCCGTGAGCCACGGATCGAGGAAACCTGGGGTCTGAGAGCCCTGACCAGGGCAAGCGATGACGATCACCGTCTTAGTCTGCCAATCACTCGGGCGGGAGAGGTGGAGAGATTCCACGAAGTATCCCGGATTCGTTTGTGCATGTCGCACAATTGGAGGGTGTTCCGCGGTTCCGGGCGGCCGAAACGACGTGAGTCGGAAGCCCCGAGCGGAGCGCTCAGGAGGTGATGCGTCTCCGTGTCGGCTCCGGCTCGGCGATCGAACCGAGGATGAGCGCGGCCTGGAGGATGAGCGATTCGCGTGCGCCCGTCGCATCCCAGCCGATGACGTCCGAGACGCGCTTCAATCGGTAGCGGACGGTGTTGGGGTGCACGAAGAGTTCCCGAGCCGTCGCTTCGAGCGAGCGGCCGTTGTCGAGGTAGCACCAGAGCGTGGTGACGAGCTCCGCGGAATAGGCCTTGAGCGGGCGGTACACGCGTTCGATGAGGGTGGCCTTCGCGAGCGGGTCGCCGGCGAGGGCGCGCTCGGGGAGGAGATCGTCCGCCGCGACGGGGCGGGGCGCGTGACGCCACGACCTCGCGACGGCGAAGCCCGCGAGTGCCGCTCGAGCGCTCCGCGACGCTTCGATGAGCGAGGGGACCGTGTGGCCGAGCACGAGGTGACCGGCGCCGAAGCCGTGTTCGAGCCGGGTGGCGATCGCCATGAAGCTCAGTTGCTCTGCTGCCTGCTCCTCCGGCTCGGCGCCGGGGAGTTCTGCACGACCGAGGACGAGCACGAGCCGGTTGCCCTGTACGCCGATGAGCACGTCGGCGTCGAGGTGCCGTGCGGTGCGACGCAGCATGTCGACGTCGAGGATCTTCGGCGTCGTCCCGACGAGCACGCACGCTTCGCCATGACCGTGCCAGCCGAGCGCAGCGATCCGGCTCGGGAGCTCGTCGTCGGCTTCACCGCTCAGGATGGAATCGACGACGAGCGCCTCGAGACGGGCGTCCCACAGGCCACGGGCCTCCGCGGCGCGTGCGTACACGTCGGCGGAGGCGAACGCGATGTCACGCGAGTACAGCAGGATCGCCTCACGGAGATCGACGCTGCCGGACGCGACCCGCTCCTCGACGACCTCGACGGTCACCTTGATCAGCTGCAGCGTCTGCTGGAGGCTGACGGAACGGAGCAGCTCACGAGGAGCCGCCCCGAACACGTCTGCCGCGATCCACGGCGTCGACCGCGGGTCGTCGTACCAGGAGATGAACGAACTGATGCCGGCCTGCGCCACGAGACCGACCGCCGAACGGCGGCCGGGCGGCATCTCCGCATACCAGGGGAGCGTGTCCTCCAGGCGCTTGAGGGTCGCCGTCGCCAGCTCGCCGGAGATCCGGCGCAGCCAGTCGAGCGTCTCTGCTTTCGTCTTCGTCACGGTGTGCGTGTGTGGATCAGCTCTCGCCACCCGCGTTGCCGGTGGTGCCGGCGTTCACGTCGTGGAGACGGTACTTCTCGATCGCCTGGTGCGGCAGGCTCGAGTCGACCTCGCCGCGGGCAGCGAGCTGCTGCAGGGCGCGGACGACGAGAGACGGGCCGTCGATCTTGAAGTAGCGACGAGCTGCCGCACGGGTGTCCGAGAAACCGAAGTCGTCGGCGCCGAGCGTCGCGAAGTCGCCCGGGACGAACTGACGGATCTGGTCGGGCACGGCGTGCATGTGGTCGGTTACGGCGACGAAGGGCCCACGGGCGCCTTCGAGCTTCGTCGTGAGGTACGGCACACGACGCTCCTCCTGCGGGTACAGGAAGTTGTGCTCGTCGGCCGCGAGACCGTCGCGACGCAGCTCGGTCCAGCTCGTGACGCTCCAGACATCGGCCGAGACGCCCCAGTCGTTCGCGAGGAGCTGCTGCGCTTCGAGCGCCCACGGGACCGCGACGCCGGAAGCCATGAGCTGGGCCTTGGGTCCGTGCTCTCCGCCCTCGCTGATGCGGTGGATGCCGCGCACGATGCCGTCGACGTCCACGTTCTCCGGTTCGACCGGCATGACCATCGGCTCGTTGTACACCGTGAGGTAGTACATGACGTTCGGGTCCTCGTGGTTGCCGCCGTACATGCGCTCGAGGCCGGCACGCACGATGCGCGCGATCTCGTAGCCGTAGGCGGGATCGTACGAGACGACTGCCGGGTTGGTCGAGGCGAGGAGCAGCGAGTGGCCGTCGGCGTGCTGCAGGCCCTCACCCGTGAGGGTGGTGCGGCCGGCGGTGGCGCCGATCATGAAGCCACGTGTCATCTGGTCGCCTGCGGCCCAGATGGCGTCAGCGGTCCGCTGGAAGCCGAACATCGAGTAGAAGACGTAGACCGGGATGAGCGGTTCGCCCTGCACCGAGTACGACGTTCCGAGGGCGGAGAACGCAGCCATCGCGCCGGCCTCGTTGATGCCGACGTGGACGATCTGACCCTGCGGGCTCTCCTTGTAGGCGAGGAGCAGTTCGCGGTCCACCGAGGTGTAGTGCTGACCGTTCGGGTTGTAGATCTTCGCGCTCGGGAAGAACGCGTCCATGCCGAAGGTACGAGCCTCGTCCGGGATGACGGGCACGATGCGGTGACCGAAGTCCTTGGCGCGGAGGAGGTCCTTGAGCAGCCGGACGAACGCCATGGTCGTGGCGATCTCCTGCGTTCCGGAGCCCTTCTTGGCCTGTGCGTACGCGGAGTCGTCCGGCAGGTTGACCTGCTCGTACTTGCTGCGACGCTCGGGGAGGTACCCGCCGAGCGCACGGCGACGCTCGTGCATGTACTGGATCGCCTCGTCGTTCTCGCCGGGGTGGTAGTACGGCGGGAGGTACGGGTTCTCTTCGAGCTGCGAGTCCGTGATCGGGATGCGCATCGTGTCGCGGAACGTCTTGAGGTTGTCGAGCGTCATCTTCTTCATCTGGTGGGTCGCGTTGCGGCCCTCGAAGTTCGGCCCCAGGCCGTAGCCCTTGATGGTGTGGGCCAGGATGACGGTCGGCTGACCCTTGTGCTCGGCTGCAGCCTTGAACGCTGCGTAGACCTTGCGGTAGTCGTGGCCGCCTCGCTTGAGGTTCCAGACCTGCTCGTCGCTGTAGTCCTCGACGAGCTTCCGGGCGCGCTCGTCGCGGCCGAAGAAGTTCTCGCGGACGTACGCGCCGTCTTCCGTCTTGTACGTCTGGAAGTCGCCGTCGGGCGTGACGTTCATGAGGTTGAGGAGCGCGCCGTCGGTGTCGCGGTTGAGGAGTTCATCCCACTCGCGGCCCCAGATGACCTTGATGACGTTCCAGCCGGCGCCACGGAAGAAGCTCTCGAGCTCCTGGATGATCTTGCCGTTGCCGCGGACCGGTCCGTCGAGCCGCTGCAGGTTGCAGTTGATCACGAAGTTCAGGTTGTCGAGGCCTTCGTTGGCGGCGACCTGCAGCTGACCGCGGCTCTCGACCTCGTCCATCTCGCCGTCGCCGAGGAACGCCCAGACCTGCTGGTCGCTCGCATCCTTGATGCCGCGGTTGGTGAGGTACTTCGCGAGGTGCGCCTGATAGATCGCGTTGATCGGGCCGAGGCCCATCGACACGGTCGGGAACTGCCAGAACTCCGGCATGAGGCGCGGGTGCGGGTAGGAGGACAGGCCGTTGGGGCCGTGCGACTTCTCCTGACGGAAGCCGTCGAGCTGGTCCGTCGACAGGCGGCCTTCGAGGAATGCGCGTGCGTAGGTGCCGGGGGAGGCGTGACCCTGGATGTAGACCTGGTCGCCGCCGCCCGCGTGGTCCTGCCCGCGGAAGAAGTGGTTGAAGCCGACCTCGTACAGCGCTGCAGAGGAGGCGTAGGTGGAGATGTGGCCGCCGACACCGATGCCGGGGCGCTGTGCGCGGTGCACCGTGATCGCGGCGTTCCACCTGATCCAGGCGCGGTACCGGCGCTCGAGGTCTTCGTCGCCGGGGAAGTCGGGTTCGTTCTCCGCGGCGATGGTGTTGATGTAGTCCGTGGTCGGAACCATCGGAACACCGAGGTGCAGCTCCTTCGAGCGCTTCAAGAGGCTCAACATGACGTCGCGGCCACGGCCACGACCACGTTCGTCAACGAGGGCGTCGAGGGATTCCTGCCACTCCGACGTCTCCTCAGGATCGGCGTCTACGTGGTTGGACGAGTATGGATCCTGGTCGTGAACAGTCACCGTCGACCTTTCTCTCGTGGCAGATCGTGCCTGGTTGTGTGGTGAACGCTGTGCGCCCCGGGTACGGGCGCGTGCCATCTTTCAGCCTATCCGAGTACCTCGATGATTCGTGACCATCTCGATGTGCTCGCGGTCTGGTTGCGCCCTGCGCACCGTTCCGCACGCTGCAGGCGAACCGCGCGTCCAAAGGTTGGTGCGCGTTCCTGGCGGGGTTAGGATGTCTGATCGGATCGGACCATTCACCCGTTGGCCGTTCCGGATGCAGGCGCATCCGCCTGAAAGGACAGCAATGGCACTCGAGAACGACACACAGGCCCCCGATTTCGAACTGGCGAACCAGTTCGGGGAGCTGATCAGACTCAGTGAGTTCCGCGGCAAGACCAACGTCGCACTCGTCTTCTTCCCCCTCGCGTTCTCCGGAACGTGCACGGGCGAGCTGTGCGAGCTGCGCGACAACCTCGGCCTCTTCACGCACGACGACGTGACCCTCCTCGGCATCTCGGTCGACTCGAAGCACACGCTCCGGGCGTGGGCGACGCAGGAGCAGTACAACTTCTCGCTCCTCGCCGACTTCTGGCCCCACGGCCAGGTCGCCAAGGAGTACGGCGTCTTCCTGCCGGAGAAGGGTTTCGCGAACCGCGCGACCTTCCTCATCGACAAGCAGGGCATCATCCGTGAGAGCTTCATCACGGCCCCCGGCGAAGCACGCTCGATCGCGGCCTACCGTGCCGCGCTCGAGGACATGAAGCAGCCCGCCTAGCAGCGCGATGCGCTCGCGCACGCGCGGTGCAGCGCCGCGAGCGCAGTGCCGACACGACCCGCGCTCGACGTCACACGGCGGGCGGGATCGGCAGCGGTTCCGCGAACCGCGGCGGATTCGTCACGAGGGCGATTGCATCGGCCTTCGTGAGGTTCGTCGGGAAGTTGAACCGGCCGAACCTCCCCTGCGGATCCTCCCTCGCGACCGGCATCCGGATGTCCGACCGCTCGACGATCTCCAGCAGTGCGCGTGATTCCGAATCGCTCAGGGGCTGTTCGTCCTGATCCCGGAGGTTCACCGCTGCCCGCAGCCCGGCACCGTCCTCCAGGACGAGGCTGATCGTTCGCTTCTTCGGGGTCGAAGCCACGAGGATGTGCGCCGTCGACAGATCCTCGAACGCTACGGTCCGATGCCCCGCCCGTAATCGGCCATCTGCGAGATTGACGACGACCTGCGGATGGCGGAGCCGTCCGATGACCGGGATGGCGCCGAGGGCGATAGTGGGAACACCCAGGATGATCACGATCCGCATCCAAAACGGCATCCAGTCGAACACGCGCAGCGCGATCAGAATGAGCAAGCTCGTCTGGCTGAGAAACAGCAACACGCCTATCCGCGAGAACAGTGGAACGACGGGTGCGCGACGGAGCGGTAGCCAGCTCGCCGCTTTGTCATCATCACCGCCGACATCATCAGCTGCGCCGTTCCCGTCGGACATGCTCCGATGGTCGCACGCTCTGCGAGGCGACGTGGGGGCTAGCGAGTGTAGTGGAGGAAGCGGTAGGGGATGCCGGACGTGGAGTCCAGCCAGCCGGCTGCCGGTGTCGAGGCTGCGAGGTTCCAGGAGGCGTCCACCGGGGGAGCAGTGGTGTCGCCCGCGACGTCGACGTCGAACTCGGTGACCTGCAACTCCGTGGCGAGAGGGAGCGCCTGGCGGTAGAGCTCGCCGCCGCCGCCGATCCAGCACATGCCGTCCGTCACGAGCGCGAGCGCGTCATCGAGGGAGTGGACGACTTCGGTGCCCTGCGCGGACCAGTCGCGTTGCCGCGTTATCACGATGTTGCGACGGCCGTCGAGCGGACGGAAGCGTGCTGGCAGCGAATCCCATGTCTTCCGACCCATGATCACGGCGCCGCCCATGGTCGTGTCCTTGAAATGAGCGGAGTCCTCCGGCACGCGCCACGGCATCGTTCCGCCTTGGCCGATGACGCCGCCGCGCGCTTGCGCCCAGATCATCGCGATCGTGCGATTCGGCGCATCGGTGATGGCGTCGGGAGCGACGGGCTGTGCGATTCCGCCGCTCATACGGCGACGGCGGCTTTGATGGCCGGGTGGTGCTGGTACCCGACGATCTCGAAGTCGTCGTACTCGACATCGAAGATGCTGTCGCGCTTGACGTTGATGCGCAACTGCGGAGCCGGGTACGGCGCACGCGTGAGCTGCTCGGTGACCTGCTCGATGTGGTTCTCGTAGATGTGGCAATCGCCGCCCGTCCACACGAAGTCGCCGACCTCGAGCCCGACCTCGGCCGCGACGAGGTGTGTGAGGAGGGCGTAGCTCGCGATGTTGAACGGGACGCCGAGGAAGAGGTCCGCGCTCCGCTGGTAGAGCTGGCAGGAGAGCTTTCCGTCGGCGACGTAGAACTGGAAGAGCGCGTGGCACGGCGCGAGGGCCATGTTGGGGATGTCGGCGACGTTCCAGGCCGACACGATGATGCGGCGAGAGTCCGGGTCGGTCCGCAGCTGCTGGAGGATCTGCGAGATCTGGTCGACGTGGCCGCCGTCGGGCGTCGGCCAGGAACGCCACTGCACGCCGTAGACGGGGCCGAGGTCGCCGGTCTCAGGATCGGCCCATTCGTCCCAGATGCTGACGCCGTGCTCCTGCAGCCAGGTCGCGTTGCCGTCGCCGCGGAGGAACCAGAGCAGTTCGTAGGCGATCGACTTCCAATGGACCCGCTTCGTGGTGATGAGCGGGAACCCCTCGGACAGGTCGAAGCGCAGCTGGCGTCCGAAGACGCTGCGGGTGCCCGTGCCGGTGCGGTCCGCTTTGGAGGCGCCGTTCTCCAGGGTGTCGCGGAGGAGGTCTTCGTATGGGGTGGCGATCGTCGTGTCCATCCCCTCGATCGTACGACGAGTGGGGCGTCCGCGAGTCCCTCCACGCGGGGCAAATCGAAGCCGGATCCCGACCGCTCCCGTTCGCGGTGCGGATCGGCATCCGGTAGAGTCGAGCAGTCGTCAGCGACGAGTGAGGGCCTTTAGCTCAGTTGGTAGAGCGCCACGTTTACACCGTGGATGTCATCGGTTCGAGCCCGGTAGGGCCCACTGCCCAGGAACCCCCGAGATCATGCAGATCTCGGGGGTTCTCTCGTTGCCGGTCATCGATCACGGGCGGGCTGGGGTATCCCAGTTGCCACTGCATCACCACGGACGGTTGTGCTGAGCGGCACGAAGGCATTCAGGAGGATGAGCGACAGTGCCCCGACTGCCGAGACGGACGCCGAGATCCAGAAGAGGTGCGGCAGGCCCAGCCACGCGGTTCCGACGCTCCCGAGGAATCCGCCGATCGCCCCGTTGAGCGCATACGAACTGAGGAAGACGCTCGAAGCCGTGCCGACGCGTGTCGGCAGGAGCCGCTGCGCGACGGTGATCCCGAGCACGCTGAACGTCGCGATGACCCCAGCCATCAGCACCTGCCCGAGCACGACCGGCACGAGATGCGGTTCGAAGAGGTCGGCCGACGCGTAACAGACGTGCGCACCGACCGCCATCACGGCGCCCGCGAACAGCACGGTCGCGACGCCCAGGCGGTCGGCGATCGCTGCAGCGACCGGCATCAGCATGATCTCGATGAGCGGTTGCAGGCCGATGATGCCTCCGCGGACCGCCGCATCCACGTGGAGCACCCCGTCCAGATACAGCGGGAGATAGGCGAGCTTCACCGTCTCACCGCACATGACGAGGACGTAGATGCCGGTGAACAGCACGAGCGGCACCATCGAGTCCGACCGGTTCGGAGCGGACCGGGATCGTCCGCGGCGCGATCGTGCAGCACGGGTCGCCGTCACGTCACGGACCGGGGTGATGACCGTGATCCCGATGAGCGGAACGATCGAGAGGAGGAGGGCCAGACCCGTCCCGATGAGCAGCAGCCGCAACCCGAGCGCAGCTCCCAGCACCGCCCCGATCACGGGCCCGACGACCCAACCGATCGCCATCGCCATGCGCATGACGGCCACGACGCGGTTGTCGAGCGGTGTGGGTTCGCGGTCGAGCTCGTCACGGACCGCAGCTTGGAGCTGGGCCGCACCCGCGCCGGCGATGCTCAGGAGCACGATGTTGACGGCGAAGGGCATCCACGTCTGGGTCGCGAACGCCATGAGCACCCAGCCGACCGATCCAGCGACGGCGGTGATTCTGAAGAGACGCAGCCGGGAACCGGTGCGATCGGACAGCGTGCCGACGATGTAGCCGGCGATCGGTGCGGCCAGATTGGTCAGGTAGAAGAGTCCTGCCGCCGCGACGGAGAGATGGACCTCGTTCACGAGGAACAACGTCATCTGCGGTGACGTGATCGAGATGCCGATGCCGGACAGCACCATGCTGATGAAGACGCCTCGAAGCAGGCGGGAGCCGAAGATGTACCCGGCGACGGTCGCGCGTCCGCTCGCTGCCCTGCTCTGTTGCACCCTCGACCTCACCCGTTTCCCGATCTCCCTGAATGGTATCAATCTGGCTCAGGTGGTCTCTCCGTGGTGTACTGGGTCGACGTGACGCGTCGCATCGGTGTGGCAAGCGAGCGCACATCGCAGGACCCCGGGATCGTGACGATTCCGGGGTCCTGCTGCTGGGACCGAATACGGTCAGCCCGCCGCCTTGCGGACGTGGTCCGCGATCGTTCGCTCCGTCTCGGGAGTCAGTGCCAGCACGGCGAACGACGTGACCCAGAGGTCTCCGTCGTCGAGCTTGGCCGCCTCCTCGAAGCCGAGGGTCGCGTACCGCGAGGTGAACTTCGAGGCTGGCTTGAAGAACACGACGACCTTGCCGTTCTCGTCGGCGTAGGACGGGAACCCGTACCAGGTCTTCGGGAACAGCTGCGGCGCCACCTCGGTGACGATGCGGTCGATCCCTTCCGCGAGCGCTCGATCGTCGTCCGGGAGTGCGGCGATCGCCTCGCGGAGCGCCTCCTGTCCGGCAGCCCGATTCTTCCCAGCCTTCTCCTGTGCTCGCAGCTCGGCCGCGCGCTGCTTGACCGCCTCGCGCTCCTCCGCGGAAAGCCCGGATTTCTCAGCCATGTCCTGCTCCTTGTCATCGTCGGTGTCGGCCGGTCCCGACCTCTGACCACCATATTGCTGCCGGGCGGACCGCGCTTCTCGGATCCTGCTCCATTCCGTCGAATGACATGACCGGGTGTACCGCGCCGCAGTCGAGCGCGCGGCGGCGATCACCGTCATCCTTTCCGGGTGACGCCCGGGCAGCGACGAATGGGTAGCTTCTCCTCGACACGCCTGGCGATGGCGTCGATCGAGGGAGGGCCCATGGACTCGCTGCTGCAGACGGATCCCCTGCGATCGCCGATGCATGCCGTGCGCGTGGAGCGGTCAGCGGCAGACGGGACGTGGGTCCTGACAGTCGATCGACGCACTGTTCCCGTCCCCAGCGGACCCGCGACGGTCTCCTCGGTGCCGGAGTAGCGGATGCTCGACGCACTGGGGAGGGTCCTGCCGATCGCGGCGGCGATGGCGATCAGCTCTGTGCCGATCATGGCGACGGTTCTGATCCTGCTCTCACCCACCGGACGACGCTCCGCAGTGCCGTTCCTCGTCGCCTGGGTGCTCGGTATGGCGATCGTGTTGTGGGTGTTCCTCGTCCTCGCAACGATCGTCCCGGTGCGCACCGTCGCGACGTCGCAGCCGGCGCTCGGTACCGCCTTGATCGCCGTCGGCGCCGGGCTGCTCGCTCTTTCGGTCATCGCAGGTCGGAGTGCGAGACGGACGAGGCGAAACGGAGGTCCGAGCGCAGTCATGCCGAGGTGGTTCAGCGCAATGGGGTCCATCGGCCCCCTTCGGGCGGTGGGGCTCGCGCTCGTCATGTCCGTGAGGCCGAAGGCCCTCCTCCTGAGCGCGGCAGCGGGTCTGTCGGTGCGCGACACTCGGCTCACGATCGGAGAGACAGCGGTGCTGGTGGCCGCCTACACGATCGTCGCTGCCTCATCCGTGGCGCTGCCCATCGTGTACTCGCTGGCGCGACCGATCCGCGCAGCGTCGTGGTTGCGAGCGATGCGCGGTTGGATCGAGAAGAACAACGCGGTGGTGACCGTCGTGATCCTCTTCGTGATCGGGATCGTGGTGGTCGGCGACGGGATCTCACGCCTCTGAGTTCGAACCGCTCAGCGGTCCGCGAGCAGTTTGGCCTTCTGCGCCTCGAACTCCGCCTGGGTCAGCACTCCGGACTCTCTGAGAGCACCGAGCCTGGTGAGTTGCTCGATCGTGTCCGGGACGTCCGTGGGAAGCGGCGGCGCCGCTTGAGGCGGGGGAGCGATTCGGGTTGCACCGCCCTCCGCCTCGACCGGTTGGACGGGAGGGGCAGGTGCGGTGCTCCTTGCGGCTGCATGCGCACCGACTGCTGCAGCGGTGCCGGCGATGACCGTCGTACGGACGGCCATCCGGGCCAGGGGGCGTCTTCTCAACATGATGGGGCTCCTGTGCGGTTCGTGAACGTGCGGAATGGGTCAGGTCATACGGGTGCGGGAGGGGTGGGCGCCCACAGGGTCATACTGCGGCTGGAAGGGCGGCGAGTGCGTCCTCGACGTCGTCGGCAGGGATTCGGGCGCCTTCGACGAGGAGCCCTCCCGCGTTGCGCACGGCCTCGGCGAACGGCGCCGCCCAGACGTCTTCCCAGATGAGCAGCGCAGCCGAGGTGTTCGCCGGCAACGCCGCTGCGGCGTGCTCGATATCGACCGTGCTGATGAGCCCGCCGACGTCCGCATCCAGGTCGGCGAAGCTCGGGACGTCCTCGATTTCGAAGGAGACGAGATGCCCGCCCGCGTCCTTGCCGACGAAGACCAGGTCGAGGATGCGCACCGTGCCGGATGCGACGAGATCGGTCAACGCCGGGACGATGTCTCCGGAGAATTCGTTGCCAGGGAACGCGACGACGATGTATTCGACAGGGCCGGTGGCCATGGTGGCCTTCTTTCTGTTCGGTGGGTTCGGGACGGGATTGACGGAGATGAGCTCGATGGCCAGCCGTTCGACGGCGTGGAGCAGTCCGTAGAGACGTGCTTGGTCCTGGATCCAGCCGACGAGGTGCGTCGTGCCGTTCGCCGTGTGGCTCACCGTGAAGCTCTGGCCGCTCTCGATCGCGAGGACGAGGGAACCGCTCAACGTGCCCTTGACCACGACCTCATAGCCACTGGAATGCACGGCGGATCCTTTCGTGCCCTGGCGAGAGCTGGAAAGCGCTCGGTACGGGTCGAGCATGCGTTGGGCGTGTGGGACGGCTCTCATCCGAACCGGGTGATTCCGGCGATACGGTCGCCCTGGCGCTTCACAGGGTGGTCGCGCGGTGCGACACTGGCGAAACTGACGGAGGTTGATACGCATGGTGACGGCAGGATTCGTGCCGCAGCGAACCGTCGACCGCCCGGAGCTTCGCGAACGGCTGAATGGCGCTCTGGACAAGCGGCTGACGCTCCTCGTTGCGCCCGCTGGTTCCGGGAAGTCGGTGCTCCTCCAGCAATGGCGCGATGGCGGCACTGCGGTGCCGGCGGTGTGGCTCGAGCTGGGGCGAGCGGATAACGATCCCGTTCACTGTGCGCGCCGGCTGCTCCAAGCGCTGCGTCTGACCGATACGGAGGTCGCCATGCTGAGCGCCCTCGTCATGCTCGGGGCAGGCGGACTCGGAACGCAGTTCATCGACGAGCTCGTGGCTCGTGTCGCGCAGCTGGGCGAGGTGGTGATCGTGCTGGACGACTTCCATCACCTGTCGAACGGCGCGCTCGTGACGGATCTCGATCTCCTGATCCGTGCGTTCCCGATCAGCGTGCACACGGTCGTGGCGACCCGCTCCGAACTCCCGACCGATCTGAGCGCTTACCGATTGGCCGGTGAGCTCGTCGAACTGCGACAGCTCGATCTGGCGATGGACGAGACCCACTCCGCTGCACTGCTTGAACTGACGTCCGGCCGCTCTGTGTCTCCCGACAACGTGCGCGTCCTGGTCGAGAAGACCGAGGGATGGCCGACAGGGCTGCAGCTCGCCGGACTGACGCTGAGCATGCGCGCCGATGCCGATGCGTTCGTCCGCGACTTCAGCGGTTCGGATCGACTCGTGAGCGACTACTTGAGTCAGCAGGTGCTCGCATCCCTCTCACCCCAGAAGAGGCGGGCACTCCTCCGGTTGTCCGCGTTGGACGACATGCACCCCGAGTTGGTCGCAGCAACGATGCACGAGAGCGGCGACGGGCCGCTGTTCGAGGAGTTGGAGCGCAACGCGCTTTTCGTGACCGTCCTCGACGATCGCCGCGAATGGTTCAGATTCCACCATCTCTTCCGAGATCTGCTGCGGTATCAGTTGCGCGCCGAACATCCCGAGGACGAGACACGCATCGCCGTCGAAGCCGCGCGGTGGCATCTCGATCGGGGGGAAGTCGATGCCGCGGTCGAGTACTTCGTCCGCTCGAGACAGTGGGCGCTGCTCATCGACACGATCCTGAGTCGGAGCGGTCCGATGTTCGAGCAGGGCAATCTGGGAACCGTCGTACGCTGGCTCGAGACCGTCCCGGAGCCGATACGGCGGGACGACGTCAATGCGTCGCTGTGCTACGCCGTGCTCATCGGGCTCAGCGGACAGGGAGCGCGAGCCGAGGACATCCTCGTCGGAGTGGCCACCGATCCGACGGCGACGCCTGGTCAGCACACGTGCGCGGAGACGTTCTTGGCGGCACTGGTGCAGACGCTCCCGCACGCAGCCCAATCGCTCGGCGCAGCGTCTCGCGCCCTCCAACTGCTCGCCGAAGACGATGGTGTGCATGGTCCAGACATCTTGCACCTGACCAGCCGACAGTCGTTGGAGACGATCGCCACGGTCTCCGGAGGCCGTGCCTGCTTCCTCGACGGGGACATCGCGGAGGCGCGACGATGGCTCGAACGGTCTCTGCTGACGGAAGGAGCGGCCTATTCCCTGTGGCGGATCAATGCACTCGGAGCCCTCTCGCTCGTCGAAGCCTGGAGCGGCCGATTGGCGCGCGGCCGACGGCTGGCTCGGGAGGCACTGAAAACCGCCCGCGAAGTCGGGTCGATCACGAACTGGGGCTGCTCCGACGCATTCCTCGCGCTCGCCGTCATCGCGATCGAATCGGGTGAACCGCAGAACGCGGCGATGTCCCTGCACGAGGCGCGTCTCCGTGCGGAAGCCACGAGCAGGACGCAGCTGCTCTGGGTGTGCCACACCGTCGAAGCGCTCCTCGCGGAGTCGAACTCGGACGCAGCGTCGCAGGAGTCTCCGGCCGGGCCCCAGCCACGCGTGGCCGCTGATCGGTTGCGGGCGCTGCGTATCCGCGCTCGTCGTCGGTCCGGAACGGACGACGTCGCCCGGCCACCCGTCACGTCCGTTCCGAACCGCAGTCCGTACGAACTGTTCGAGCTCGGGATGTACGCGCTCGATCACCATCGGCTCGATCAGCTCGGTCACAGCATCACGGAACTCGGCGCTGCGGAGGTGGGCGAGGAACCGCTTCGCCTCGTGCACCACGAGATCCTGTTGGCCAGACGCCACCGGTTCGAGGGCGACGCCGCCGCCTCGGCGAAGCACCTCGCCGAGGCGCTCACCATTGCGGGCGGCGAGGGCATGGTCGAGGTGTTCGTGCTGGCCGGCCCCGACGTGTTGGCGTTGGTCGCAGGCTCGGCCGACTCCGACGAGGCCTTCCGCAGCCGGGTGCTTCGCCGCGCGGAACGTGCCACGGTCCCGCTGCCCGGCGCCGAACTGCAGACGCCCTTGACCAAACGTGAGGCCGAGGTGCTGGCCTATCTGCCGGGCCGCTACTCCAACCATGAACTCGCGGAGAAGTGCTTCGTATCCGTCAACACGATCAAAACGCACATGGTGCACATCTATCAGAAGCTCGATGCGCCCAATCGCAGCGCGGCGATCATGAGGGCACGGGAGCTCGGACTCCTGTAGCGAGCAGCAGCATTCAGGTCGGTCTGTCCGCACCTCATCCCAAGAGGATGAGAGCGCGGCGAGACGAGGGATCTACCGTGACCTCACCGATCACCCTCATGGGTGCAGCCAACAGGAGGTCTGATGTCTCGTTCAACACCGCACGAAGTCCAACGATCCGTGCTCCCCATCCCCGATCGAGAGCACGTCGGATTGACGACATACGATGCGAAGGACCCAGACACCTCGTTCCCTCCGATTGTCCCGATGCGTCCGCCGGAAGGGGCGCCCAACGTGCTCATCGTCCTGATCGACGATGCCGGTTTCGGGGCGGCGAGCGCGTTCGGCGGGCCGTGTCAGACACCGACGTTCGATCGACTGGCCGGTGACGGCCTGAAGTTCAACCGGTTCCACACCACTGCTCTGTGCTCGCCGACGCGGCAGGCGCTGCTGACCGGAAGGAACCATCACGCCGTCGGAATGGGCGGCATCACGGACATCGCCACCTCCGCGCCCGGCTACAACTCGGTCCGGCCGGGGAGCGCGGCGCCGCTGGCCGAGACGCTTCGATACAACGGGTACGCGACCGCGCAGATCGGCAAGTGCCACGAGGTTCCGGTCTGGGAGACCAGTCCGATGGGACCGTTCGATCGATGGCCGACCGGCAGCGGGTTCGAGTACTTCTACGGTTTCGTCGCGCCGGAGACGAACCAGTACTACCCGGCGCTCTATGAGGGCACTGCGCCGATCGAACCACCGACGACCCCGGAGCAGGGGTACCACCTCACCGAGGACCTCGCAGACCGGGCGATCACGTGGATCAGCCAGCAGAAGTCGCTCATGCCGGACAAGCCGTTCTTCATGTACTTCGCACCGGGAGCCACCCACGCGCCGCATCACGCTCCGGAGGAATTCATCGAGCGGTATGCGGGAAAGTTCGACCAGGGCTGGGATGCCGTGCGCGAGGAATCGCTCGCTCGGCAGAAGGAGCTCGGTGTCGTTCCGGTCGATGCAGTGTTGAGCCCCAGGCACGAGGAGATCAGCGCGTGGGCAGACGTCCCGGAGGATCTGAAGCCGGTGCTCGCTCGCCAGATGGAGGTCTACGCGGGCTTCATGGAGCATACGGACCACCACGTCGGACGGATCATCGAGTCGCTCGAGGACCAGGGGATCCTCGATGAGACGCTCATCTTCGTCATCATCGGGGACAACGGAGCGAGCGCGGAGGGGACGCCCAACGGGACGTTCAACGAGATGATCTCCTTGAACGGCGCGGCTGCTCTCGAAACCACGGAGTTCATGGCTGCGCGCATCGACGAGTTCGGCACACCGGCGGCGTACAACCACTACGCGGTCGGTTGGGCGCACGCCATGGACGCGCCGTTCCAGTGGACGAAACAGGTCGCGTCGCACTTCGGGGGGACGCGCAACGGGACCATCGTCCGTTGGCCGGAAGGCTTCTCGGCGAAAGGGGAGGTGCGTCAGCAGTTCCACCACATCATCGATGTCGCGGCGACCGTTCTCGATGTCGCGAAGATTCCCGAGCCAGACTTCGTCAACGGGATCCAACAGATGCCGCTTCACGGCGTCAGCATGGCGTACTCCTTCGACGACGTCTCAGCGGAGGAAGCACGTGAGACCCAGTACTTCGAGATGTTCTGCAATCGGGGCATCTATCACAAGGGATGGACGGCGGTCACCAGGCACAGCAACCCATGGGCGTTCAACGCTGCTCAACCAGCTCTCGACGACGACGTCTGGGAGCTCTACGACACGCGAACGGACTGGACGCAGTCGCACGACGTCGCCGCGGAGAATCCACAACGCCTCGCCGAGCTGCAACGGCTCTGGTTGATCGAAGCGGTGAAATACAACGTGCTGCCCTTGGACGACCGCCGGCTGGAACGCTTCAACTCCGATCTCGCAGGCCGGCCGGTGCTCGTCCAGGGGCGGACGCAGATGCTGTACGGAGGTATGCATCGTCTGAGCGAGAACTCGGTGTTGAACCTGAAGAACAAGTCGCATGCGGTCACGGCCGAGATTATCGTTCCCGAGGGCGGCTGCGAGGGAGTGATCATCGCGCAGGGCGGCGAATTCGCGGGATGGTCGCTCTATCTTCACGATGGCAAGCCGAAGTACTGCCACAACTTCGCAGGCTTGCAACACTTTTATGCGGAAGCCGACAGGGTCGTTCCTGCCGGAACGCATCAGATTCGGATGGAGTTCACCTACGACGGTGGAGGGCTCGGCAAGGGCGGGCTCGCGGAACTGTACCTGGACGGATCGAAGGTGGGGGAGGGACGGGTCGGCGTCACCGTTCCGATGCTCTATTCGGGTGATGAGACGTGCGATATCGGCTACGACTCGGGTACAGCGGTCAGCGAGGACCACACGAGCGCGTCGAGCCGCTTCACCGGGACCGTGAAGTGGGTCCAGTTGGACGCCGGGCTCGATGACCACGACCATCTCATCAGTCCCGACGAGCGGTGGCGCGCTGCCATGGCGCTCCAATGATGTGGCTGATGACGGATTCTCTCACCGCGCAGCTTGAGGAGCCGGCCGCCCTCGTCGATCGAACAATCCACGGACGTCCTGATCGTCGCCTGGAATCGATCGGTCTAGCGTGCGCGTGCGTCGTCCGTCAGAAAACCCTCACGACGCTGCCGTTGGTCCAGCGTCTCCAACTCCTGGAAGAACGTGATCTGCCAGCCGGCGGGGCCGTGGACTCTGGCGTTGATGGTCCGGAACGGTGTCTCCGTGGGTGCTGCTACCGTGCGGGCGCCTGACGCCTCCGAGGCCGCGATCGCGCCGGGGGTGTCGTCGACTTCGAGCGCGATCCGGAGGGTCGGGCCGTCGGGCGTCGGCGCGTTCTCGATCGCGTCTATGGCGCGAACATGGGTCGGCGTCGCCAACTCGATCGTGGCGATACCGGCGTGGAGGATCGAGACCCGGTCGTCGCCGTCCGTGGCGAAGGCCGGTTGTTCGGGCATGCCCAGAACGTCTCGGTAGAACCGTACGGCCTCATCGAAGTCGTCTGTCTCGATGATCAAACGGAGCTGGCGCGGAGGATTCGGAGGAGTCATGATTCCCACTCTGCATCCTGACATGCGTGTCAGGTGCAAGCCCCAATCGGCTTCGCAAGCGAAGCAGGGCGGAGAGCTCCGCCTCGATCGAGTCCTTCTCGCTGTGGAGTCGAGCCGACGCGGCGGTGAATGCCGCGTCGAGCTTGTCGGCATCGGTCTCGGCTCTCCCGAGCGCCGGGAGCAGGTCGCGGATCACGGAACTGCAGAAGCCCGCATCGAAGAGCTCCTGGATGCGGCTGACCGTTCCGAGGTGTTCGGCGGAGTAATGCCGTTGCCCACCTGCCGTTCGCTGCGGTTCGAGGAGGCCCTGCTGCTCGTAGTAGCGAAGCGAGCGAACGCTGACACCGCTCTTCCTCGAAAGCTCACCGATTCGCATGGCTCGATTATCGCCCTCCGATGCGTCACCCGACAGCGTCCGCCGTCGAACGGGAACGGGCGACCGCCGGAACTCCTCCGCGACTTGAGAGGATGGGACGTGCTCACCGATCTGCATCTGCCCGTGTCCATCGACGTCGAGAACGGAACCGTGCTCGTGCGTCGCGCGCAACCGGATGACCTGCATGCGATCATGCGGCTGCTCTCCGACGATCCGATCAGTGCGGGGCGCGGCGATGTCGCGAGCGACTCGGACGAAGCGTCGTACGCGGAGGCGTTGGATGAGATTATCGGCGATCCGGGCAATGAACTCGTTGTGGTCGTCGACGGGGCCGATGCCGTCGTCGGAACTCTGCAGCTGACGCTCATCCCCGGGATGGCGCGACGCGGGAGCAGGCGTCTGCTCGTCGAAGCGGTGCGCGTCTCGAACACACGACGGTCCTCCGGAATCGGGAGTGCATTGCTGCGCTGGGTGACCGAGCGTGCCGCCGTCGATCTCGGGGCATCGCTCGTCCAGCTCACTTCGGACGCGGCCAGGACCGACGCGCACCGGTTCTACGTGCGGCTCGGGTTCGTCGATTCGCACGTGGGGTTCAAGTACGCCGTTCCGGGGGCCCTTCGACAGGCTCAGGGACCGGCGTGACCGGTCGTTGAGCCTGTCGACATGCCCTCCCACGAGCCGCTGGACGGAAAGCGCCCCGAGCAGGGCTAGCGTGAAGGGATGTTCGAGAGATACGTCGCCATCGGCGACAGCTTCACGGAAGGCGTCGGCGACGAGCTCGCAGACGGTCGTGTTCGCGGATGGGCCGACTTCGTCGCGCTCGGGCTCGCGCTGGCCGCGGCCGACCGCGTCGAAGGCGGTCAGGGCGAGACCACGGATGCCGATGGCGCCCCGCCCGCCGAGGTCAGATACGCGAACCTCGCGATCCGGGGGAAGAAGCTGACGCCGATCCTCGATGAGCAGCTCGAAGCCGCACTCGCCCTGGGCCCCGACCTCGTGAGCCTGAACGGCGGAGGCAACGACATCATGCGCCCGCGCGTCTCGATCGTCGAGGTCTCCGATCGTCTCCACGCCGCGGCGGACCGCGTCGTCGAACACGGCGCCCACCTGCTCCTCCTGAGCGGGGCGAACCCTTCGGAGCACCTGCCGATGGGCGCTCTCGTCGAACAGCGCGGGGAGCGCCTCGCCGCTGAGGTCCGAGCACGACTGCCGCGCGAAGGCGTGACCTTCGTCGACAACTGGGCCGACCACACGCTCCGCGACGGGCGGTACTGGTCAGCGGACAAGCTGCACCTCAATGCGTTCGGCCACGCGCGCGTGGCTGCGAACGTCCTCGGCGCCTTCGGCGTGCCCGTTCCCGAGAGCTGGAGGATCGCAGCGGTCGCTGAAGCGCCGGCCGGCCCGCCATCGAGACGGAACGCCGCCTACTACCGCGAATACGTGCTGCCGTGGATCGGCAGACGGCTCACCGGTCGCTCGTCGGGCGACAATCGGAGCGCCAAGCTGCCGACCCTCGAACCGGTCGTCGTTGTGGAGCCGACCGGGCTCTGACGAGTCGAGACGGAGCGATCCGTCAGCCGGCCGTGCCGTCGAGCGCGGCGGTCCCGAGCTGAGCGCCGGACACCGCGGCGGCGACGAGGGCATCCGCGAGTTCACGACGGCTGCGCTCGACGTCAGGTGCGGGGGAGCCGAGCTGCTCGGCGAGCGTGAGGCTCGTGGTGATGAACTGAACGTCCATGCCGAGCGCGGATCCGAAGAGCACCTGCAGTGCCGGGATCTCGTGATCCCAGCCCGCGGTCGGCGTTCCGGCGTCGTACGCGCCGCCCCGGCTCGTGGCGATGACGGCCGGGCGCCCCGCGAGCGGCAGGACGGGGAGCGATGACGTCGCCCCGGGGACGTGGATGTGGTCGATCCACGTCTTGAGCGTCGACGGGATCGAGTAGTTGTAGAGCGGCGCACCGATCAGAAGGACGTCGGCGGCGAGGAGTTCCTGGAGGAGCGTCCGCTGCAGGGCTTCAGCGGCGGCGGGCGGAGTCGAACCCTCGACGCGGTCGGCGGGGAGCCAGTGCAGCGACGCGTCCGGGAGGTGCGGGATCTGGTCGACGTGGAGATCGCGGTAGGTGATCGTGTTCCCAGCATCGGCCGCCAGCCAGGCGTCGGCGAACGCCGCGGTGATCGCGCGGGAACGGGAAGACTGGAGGTCGGCGGACGAGTCGAGATGCAGGAGGTTGGCCATGCGACAACGCTACAACCCGGGGAAATCGCTCTCGTGCTGGAGGGCGCCGTCGAGCGGCACGGCGAAGCATATGACAGATCCTTGACGCCCGTCACACGAGCGGTACAGTCGATGCATGACGACGAACGAACCGCAGCCGGCAACCGACGACGCGGTGCACGGGAACACGAGGGCGGTCGAGGACGACATCGTCACGGACTTCTCGAACCGGATGAGCTACGGCTCGTACCTCGGTCTCGACGAACTGCTCGGTGCCCAGCACCCTGTGAGCACGCCGGAGCACCACGACGAGCTGCTGTTCATCATTCAGCATCAGACGACCGAGCTCTGGTTGAAGCTCATGCTCCACGAGTTGCGCTCTGCGTGCGCCGCGCTCGCCGTCGACGATCTCGGAACGGCGCTCAAGCGCATCGCGAGGATCAAGCACATCCAGGAGACGATGACCCAACAGTGGTCCGTCCTCGCGACCCTGACACCGTCCGAGTACTCCGAATTCCGCTCGTTCCTCGCGAACTCGTCGGGGTTCCAGTCGTACCAGTACCGCGCCGTCGAGTTCCTGCTGGGGAACAAGAACCGGGCGATGCTGCAGGTCTTCGCGAGCGATCCCGTCGCCACGGCACTCCTCACCGAACTCCTCGAGGCGCCGTCGCTCTACGATGAATTCCTCCGGCACCTCGCGCGCGTGGGGTTCCCGATCCCGGCTGCGATCCTCGACCGGGACGTGACGCTCGCCCACACCTTCTCACCGGAGCTCGTGCCCGTGCTCGTCTCGATCTACGAGTCGGCGAACGACAACTGGCGCGTCTACGAGGCGTGCGAGGAACTCGTCGACCTCGAGGACAACTTCCAGCTCTGGCGATTCCGTCACCTCCGCACGGTGCAGCGCACCATCGGGATGAAGACCGGAACCGGTGGATCGAGCGGGGTGAGCTTCCTCGAACGCGCGCTGAGCCTGACGTTCTTCCCGGAGCTCTTCGCGGTCCGGACGGAGATCGGCAAGCAGTGAGCGGCGTGACCACGATGAGCGGGGACCGCCCCGCGACAGGATCGGAGGGCGCTCTCGCGGTGCTGGAGGTGCGGGTTCCCGCCGGATTCGACGCCCCAGGATCGGAGGCTCGATGGGCCGGCCCCAGCGTCCTCCGCATCGAGGCGTCGCGCGTCACGGCCGTCGTCCCAGCCGACGACTTCCGCGGGGACGTGGACACGAGCATCACCGGCACCGTGCTCCCGGGCTTCTGCGACGCCCACGTCCATCTCGGACTCGTCGATGCTGCAGCGCTCGTCGCGGGTGGCATCTCGCGTGTCGTCGACCTCGGCTGGGACCCACGTGTCGCCGCGGGCTGGACGAGGGACGTGACATCGTCCGCGCGCCCGGAGACCGCCATCGCCGGTGCGATGCTCACGGCCCCTGGCGGATACCCGTTGCTGTCCGGCTGGGCGCCGGCAGAATCGGTGCGGACGGTCGACTCCGCGGCCGACGCACGACGGGCCGTGCAGGAGATGGCGTCGTCGGGGGCGGCGCTCATCAAGGTCATGCTCAACACCGACGTCGGTCCCGTCTGGGACGACGACCTCCTCGCCGCCGTCGTCGCTGCCGCGCACGATGCAGCGCTCCCGGTGGCAGCCCACACGCAGGGCCTCGGCCAGGCGGCGCGGTCCTTCGCCGCCGGTGTCGATCTGCTGGCCCACACGCCGTGGACCGAACGGCTGACCGATGACGCGATCCGCACGATGGCGGGACGCATGGGCTGGATCAGCACCCTCGACATCCACGGCTGGGGCAACTCCGGGACCGACCATGCGATCGCCTCCAGCAACCTCGAACGGTTCGTCGCGTTCGGCGGTCGTGTCCACTACGGCACCGACCTCGGCAACGGGCCACTGCCGATCGGGCTCAACCCGCGGGAACTGAACGGTCTCGTCGGCATCGGGCTCGCGGGTGATCGATTGCTCGACGCGCTCGGCCACCCCGTCGCCCCTGGGTCGTTCGGACGGCGTGTCAACGTCGTATCGGGTCGACCGCCCGGAGACTCCACCGCGACCGTGGACTGGCTCCTCCAGAGCGAGTCCGTCGATCTCGCCGCGCTGCTCGCAGCCTCCGTCACCGCCGAAGGACAGGACAGAACCCACTCATGACCGCATCTCGACCCACACCCCGTGCCGCCAACCCGCAGACCGGCACCGAGCAGGGCATCGACGCCGAGGCGCTCGATGCGCGTGATCCACTCGCTTCCTTCGCGGAGCGGTTCATCCCGTCCGAGGACGTCGTCGCCTACCTCGACGGCAACTCGCTCGGTCGGCCGCTCCGCGTCACACCGGACCGCTTCGCCTCGTTCATCGCAGAGGACTGGGGGAGTCGGCTCATCCGCTCCTGGGACGAACAGTGGTTCGAACTCCCGCTCACGCTCGGCGACCGGATCGGCCGTGTTGCGCTCGGCGCGGCAGCGGGACAGACGGTCGTCGCGGATTCGACGACCGTCCTGCTCTACAAGCTCATCCGTGCCGCAGTGGACGGCCGTCCGGAGCGCAGGGAGATCGTCATCGACGACGACAACTTCCCGACCGACCGGTTCGTCGTCGAAGGCATCGCTGCGGAACGCGGACTCACGATCCGCTGGATCCGAACCGATCCGGCCACGGGCGTCCTCCCCGACCAGGTCGCCGCCGCCGTCAGCGCTCGGACCGCGGTCGTCGTGCTGAGCCAGGTCGCCTACCGCTCGGGCGCGCTCGCGCGAACCGCGGAGATCACCCGGATCGCGCACGATGCCGGCGCACTGGTGCTGTGGGACCTGTGCCACTCGGCTGGCGCGGTGCCGGTCGATCTCGACGCGTCGGGAGTCGATCTCGCGGTCGGCTGCACCTACAAGTACCTGAACGGTGGGCCGGGGGCGCCGGCGTTCGCGTACGTGAGGACCGGCCTTCAGGACGAGCTCGCGCAGCCCGTGCAGGGCTGGATGGGGGCAGACGACGTCTTCGCGATGGCGGAGCGCTACCGACCCGCGACGGGCATGCGCCGCTTCCTCAGCGGCACGCCGCCGGTCGTCGGGATGCTCGCGATGGCGGACATGCTCGACCTCATCGAGGAGGCGGGCATCGAAGCGATCAGGGCGAAGTCGCTGCTCCTGACGGAGTTCACGATTCGCTGGGCGGACGACCATCTGGCACCCCACGGCGTGACCGTGGTGAGTCCGCGCGATCCGGAGCTCCGCGGCAGCCACGTGACGCTTCGTCATCCGGCGTTCCGGGCCGTCACCGCCCGGTTGTGGAAGCAGGGAGTGATCCCCGACTTCCGCTCGCCGGACGGGTTGCGCATCGGCCTCTCTCCGCTCAGCACGACCTTCGTCGAGCTCGAGACCGGGCTGCGGGCCGTCGCGGACGCGCTCGCGCGTGAACAGGCGGATCCCGCCGCGCGACGTGAAGGGGACTCGGATGTCGGAGAGCGGGAGCGCGCCGGCTCATGACGCGCGTCCCCGATGACCTCGACGCCCGTCCCGGCAGCACGACGTCCCTCCTGCGGACGATCGTCGGCCTGTACCTCCGTCGCCTCGGCGGCTGGATAGCCGCCGCGGACTTCGTCGCGGTCATGGGGGAGCTGGGCGTGCAACCGGCGTCGTCGCGGACGGCGATCGCTCGGTTGAAGCAGAAACGACTGCTCCTCGCGGAACGCCACGACGGTGTGGCGGGTTACCGGTTGAACCCGGATGCAGAGCCCATGCTCGTCGCGGGGGACCGGAGGATCTTCGCCGTGACGAGGATGACCGCGGGCGACCCCTGGCGGCTCGTCTCCTTCACGATCCCGGAGGAACATCGGGCCGTCCGTCACCAACTGCGTCGTCGGCTGCGGGGGATCGGCTGCGGGACGGTCGCTCAGGGCCTGTGGATCTGCCCGGCGTTCCTCGGTGCGGAAGTGGACGAGATCATCGCCGAACTGGACGTCCGCGAGGCCGTGACGTCATTCGTGACGGCGGACCTCGCCGTCGCAGACTCCCTCGAACTGGCCGTGACCAGGTGGTGGGACCTCGAAGCGATCGCACGGCTGCACTCCGAGTTCGTCGAGGAGGCCGAGGCGCTGACCGGCGGGCTTGCCGACGGCGGCGCGTCTGCAACGGGGACGCACTCGACCAGTGCCCTCGCGAGCTACGTGCGCGGACTCGACCGCTGGCGTCCCATCCCGTACGTCGATCCCGGTCTGCCCCTCGAACTCCTGCCGGCCGACTGGCCGGGGCGCCGCAGCGCCGAGCTGTTCGACGAACTGAGTGATCGTTTCGCGGAAGCTGCATGGACGCACCTTCGTGAGCTGACGAGCCGGAGCGCGGTCACGGCCGGCGACTGAACAGCGCGCGTGCGCGTCCGGGAGCTCCTGCGGTCGTAGGCTGGGATCATGCGCGCCGTCACCGGAGAACAACACCGTCTGCACCACACCGGGCCGAAGGGCGAGGTGGCCGCGACGATCACGGCGCTGGCCGCCGGCATCCGCGAACTCTCCGTTGGCGGCGTCTCCCTCGTCGAGAGCTACGCGGAGGACTCGATCTCGCCCATGGGCTGCGGCATCGTGCTCGTCCCTTGGCCGAACCGGGTCCGCGACGGGAAGTGGGAGCTGGACGGCGTCACCCAGCAACTCGACGTGACCGAGGCCTCCACCGGCAACGCCTCGCACGGGCTCCTCCGGAACACCGGCTACACGGCGGCGGACCGTGCGGATGGATCCGTGCTGCTGACGGCCGAGGTCTTCCCACAGCACGGCTACCCGTTCCACCTCGAGACGTCCGTGAGCTACGTCCTGACCGACGACGGACTCGACGTGACCCACCGGATCATCAACCGCTCGGCCGCTGCGGCGCCCGTCGCGGTGGGCACCCATCCCTACCTCGCGTTCGGCGGTATCCCGACCGAGGACCTCGTGCTCACGGTCGACGCCGGCTCCTGGTTCGAGACCGACCGACAGCTCGTCCCCGTCGCAGAACACGACGTGTCGGGGACCGAGAACGACCTGCGCGGCGGTGTCCCCGTGCGGGGCATGGACCTCAACGTCGGCCTCGGCGCCGTGAACATCGTTGGCGGGACGAGTCGTCACCGGCTCACGGCGCCGGACGGACGCGCGGTCGAGCTCTGGGCGGACGACCAGTTCCCCTATCTGCAGGTCTACACACCGCACACGTTCCCGAAAGCGGACGGACCGGGCGTCGCTGTCGCGATCGAGCCGATGTCGGCGCCTGCGGGAGCTTTCAACTCGGGTCAGGGACTGCGGTGGCTGGCACCCGAGGAGTCGTGGACGCTCACGTGGGGCATCCGTCTCGTCGGCTGAGCGCGATTCGCGCAGGGAGACGCCTAGCCCGAGCTCGGACGTGCGGCCGCGCCGAACGGAGTAGTCCTGCAGGATGAGGCCGCCGCCGGAGGATGAGCCTCGCGTCCGATGTGTCGAGCGATCCCACGGCCGACACTTGACCTATGACCGCTCACCTCGCCGCTCCGACCTCGGACATCCGCACCATTCAGCCCAGACGCGACGCACACGAGCTTGGCAAGGTCGGCGCCTTCCTCGGCGTCCTCGCCGGGAACATCGTCCTGTGGGGTGCCGTGTCCGCCGCGATCGTCGGCACGCTGCTCCTGCAAGCCGTTGTCATCGGCATGGTCATCGCCTCGTTCGTGCGCTGAGCCGGCCGGTCGGAGGTCTGTTGGAGAGTCGACCGGCGCCGCGAACGGCGCCGCGAACGGCAGGGGACTAGTCGTCCTCGGCGTCGCGCTCCGCGTCGGTCGCCTCGGCCGCTTCCTCGAGCTGATCGGCGTCGGCGTCCGTCAAGAGATCCGGATCGCCCTCAGGGTCGAAGTCGCCGGGCAGTCCCGGGAGCATCTGCGACGGGTCCAGGTCCCTGATGCCTTCGTAGCCACCGAAATCGGTCATGATTCGCTCCTTCTGGTCGGTTCCCGCTCATCGCTGCGGTGCGCCCCACGCTAGGCGACACGTGTCGCAGTGGCAAGGGGTGGACTCGGCCCGCCAGAGCGTCAGTCGGCTCTCGGATGCAGTGAGGGCTCATCGGGGAGGGAGAGGGTGAGCACGGCCTCTGTGATGTACGGCAGCGTCTCGATGCGGGTCGCGATGCCGCGTAGCGTGACCGCCACCTCGCCTTCCGCGTGGTCGCCTGTGAGGTCGACGGCTGCCTGGAACGAGAACTGGTCGGGGCCGACGAATTCGAGGTGCAGATACGTCACTCGGTCGACGTGCTCGTCCGCGATGAGTCGGCGCAGCGCCTCCTCACGGAACGCGCTCGGGCCCGCTTCGCCGACGAGGAAGCGCCGGTTCCGGTCGATCAGGATGATCGCGACGATCCCCAGTAGGACGCCGACGAGGATGGAGCCGATCGCATCGTAGATCGGCGAACCGGTCAGCTGATGCGCCAGGACGCCGCCGAACGCGAGGGCGAGGCCGATGAGGGCCGCCGCGTCCTCGGCGAAGACGGCGCGCAGCGTCGTGTTCGACGTCGAGACGACGTGGTGGAGTGTTCCCTGACCGCGCTTCTCGGCGGACGAGCGCACCTGGCGGTAGGCCTGTGTGAACGAGACGCCCTCGAGCACCGCGGAGACGGCGAGCACGATGTAGGCGATCCCGTAGTTGTCCGCGGGTTCCGGGGCGAACAGCTCCTGCACGCCATGGGTGATCGAAACGGCTGCGCCCGCGGAGAAGAGTCCGAACGCGGCGAACATCGACCAGACGTATGCCTCTTTGCCGTAGCCCCGAGGATGCGCGGCATCACGGCGCCTGGCGGACCGACGCTCGGCGATGAGCAGGAACACCTCGTTGCCGGCGTCCGCCCAGGAGTGCGCAGACTCGGCGACCATCGAAGCGGAGCCGGTGAGGACAGCGGCTATCGTCTTCGCGATCGCGACGAGGATGTTCGCCGCGAACGCGATGACGACCGTCACCGAGCCCTTCGACTCGGTGGCGGTCGTCGTCCGGCCTGGCGGCCGGGTGTCGTTCTCGGTCAGTCTGCGACTCCGAATCGATTGATCGTGCGGGTCGACTAGTCGACGATGGAGAGGGTGACCTCGATGTTGCCGCGCGTTGCGTTCGAGTACGGGCACACCTGGTGCGCCTGGTCGACGAGCTGCTGCGCGACCTCGCGGGACACGTTGGGGATGTAGACGTCGAGCTCGACGGCGAGGCCGAATCCGCCCTCGCCGTTCGAGCCGATGCCGACGCTCGAGGAGACGGCCGCGTCGGTCGTGTCGAGCTTCTGCGGGCGAGCCACTGCGTGGAGCGCGCTCAGGAAGCATGCTGCGTAGCCTGCGGCGAAGAGCTGTTCCGGGTTGGTCCCCTCACCGGTTCCACCCATCTCCTTGGGGATGCGGGTGTCGAAGTCGATGAGGTCGTCCTCGCTCCGGACGTGGCCGTCGCGGCCTCCACCGGTTGCGTGGGCTACTGCTGTGTACACGATATCCATGCCTCCATCCTGCCACTCGGGCGGTCGCCCGCTTCCCTTCCTGGATGCTTCCTGCACATCTTCCCGATGTCGGCTCGTCGCCGTCCGCAACGCGCTTCGGAGGCCATGGCGCCGTGGGCCGGACATTGACGTGCTCTGCCCGATCCGACGCGAGTGCGCAAGCCCCTGTCTCGGATCGGAGGCCGTGGATAGCGTGGAGGACATGAGTGAAGAACGAAGCACTGGAGCGGACGCCGCCGACGAAGCAGCGATCCGCAAGGAGTACGGCATCCTGGGCGGGGACGCCGACGACGAGACGTCGGTCGAGGATGAGATCGACGGCGAAGAGGCGTTCCTTCCCGTCGCAGAACCGACCGACGGGCCTGCGCCCGCTCCGTGAACCGCGCTGAGCAGGTCGTGGACGGCGTGGACCTTCGGGACTACGCCGCGATCGGCGACGGCCGGACGATCGCGCTCATCGGGCGCCAGGGGCAGATCGACTGGATGCCGATCCCAGACCTCGATTCGCTTCCGGTGTTCGCGCGCCTACTCGACGACGGGAGCGGCGGCTGCATCGAGTTGCATCCGACCGCCGAGTACGAGATCACCAGACGATACATCCGCGGGACGAACGTGCTCGAGACGAAGTTCACCACCGCGTCAGGCGTCGCGAAGGTCACCGACGCGCTCGTGACCGGGGTCGCCGGACGCTTGCCGTGGGCGGAGCTCGCGCGACGCGTCGATGGCGTGAGCGGCAGCGTCGAGTTCACCTGGGCGGTACGTCCGGGCACCTCGCTCGGGACCGCATCGCCGTGGATCCAGCAGAGCACCCAGGGGGCGATCATCCGATCCGGAGCGACGACGATCGCGGTCACGGGGTCCGAGCACGGGCCGGCCTCACCCGAGCCCGACGGGACCGAGGGCCCCTCGCTCCCCGGCGGATTCAGGACCCGGACGGATTCCCGGCACCTGCTCGTGATCGTCGCGACGCACAGTGAACCGCTCCACCTGCCGGATCCGGCGATCGTGGACCGCGGCATCGACCGCACGATCGAGAACTGGCGTGCGTGGTCCCGCGAATTCTCCTACGACGGCCCGTGGGCGGCCCACGTGCAGCGGAGTGCCCTTGCGCTCAAACTGCTCATCCACAGTCCCACCGGGTCGATCGCCGCGGCGGCGACGGCGGCACTGCCCGAGAACCCGCGAGGCGGCAAGAACTGGGACTACCGCTTCGCCTGGGTGCGCGACCTCGCGTACACGGCCCACGCGCTCGTCCGCTTCGGACTGCGGGAGGAGACGCACGCGGCGATCTCCTGGCTCTTCCGTACGATCGACCGGCATGGACCGGAGCTGCACGTCGTCTACGCCCTGGACGGCGGACTGATGGGAGAGCCGGTCGAGCACGAGGTGCCGGGCTGGCGCGGCATCGGGCCCGTCGTCGTGGGGAATCCCGCGAGACGTCAACTGCAGCTCGGCGTGTACGGCGACCTCTTCGCCATCGCCCGCACCTATGTGGACGCCGGAAACGTGCTCGACGTCGAAACGGGTCGACTGCTCGCGTCCGTCGCGGACCGCACGTGCGACCTGTGGCGCAACCGCGACTCCGGGATGTGGGAGCTGCCGGACGAGCAGCACTACACCTCCTCGAAGATGGGGTGCTGGCAGGCGCTCGACGACGCCGTCCACCTCGCGGAGGTCGGCCAGGTCGCCGGCAGCTCCGAGCGGTGGAAGGTCGAACGCGAACGGATCCGGGGCTGGATCGAGACGGAGTGCTGGTCCGAGGACCTCGGCGCGTACGTCATGTACCCGGGTTCGACGGATCTGGACGCCTCCGTCCTCCTGCACGCTCCGAGCGGATTCGATCGGGGGGAGCGGATGTCGTCGACGATCGATGCCGTCACCGCCGAACTCGGACGCGGTGCGTTGCTCTACCGCTACTCGGGCGTCGAGCAAGAGGAGCACACCTTCGTCGCCTGCGCGTTCTGGCGTGCCTCCGCGCTCGCCTGCGTCGGACGCACCGACGAGGCGACCGCGGCGATGGACGACCTCGTCACACGGTCCAACGACGTCGGGATCTTCGCGGAGATGATCGCCGAGGAGGACGGCGCGTTCTGGGGCAACCTCCCTCAGGCGCTCAGCCACCTCGCGCTCATCACTGCCGCACTCACGATCGAGGAGCTCACCTCATGAGCGCGTTCCGACGGCGGATGCTCCGCACGCGAGGTGACGCAGTTCCCAACGCCGACCGGCTGACCGACTGACCGAACGAATGACACAGAACAGGAACTGACATGGATCTGGGAATCACCGGCAAGATCGCACTCGTGACCGGGGCCGACTCCGGCATCGGCTGGCACACGGCGCAGCGCCTCCTCGACGAGGGCGCCACGGTCGTGGTGAGCGATCTGGAGCAGGACGCGCTCGACGAAGCCGCCGGCGCGCTGGTGGCCGGTGACGGTGCGGTGCACGCCTTCGCCGCCGATGTGACCGATCGTGCCTCGCTCGCTGCACTCCACCGATCGGTCGCCGACGCCGTCGGGGAGATCGACATCCTCGTCCAGTCCGCCGGCGTGACCGGGGCGCAGGGACTCTTCCACGAGATCGATGACGAGGGCTGGACGAGCACGATCGAGATCGACCTGCTCGGTCCGGTCCGGCTCGTCAGCGAGTTCCTCCCCGACCTCCGGAAGGGCGGCTGGGGCCGGCTCGTGTTCCTCGCATCCGAGGATGCGGTGCAGCCGTACGACGACGAGCTCCCGTACTGCGCCGCGAAATCGGGGATCCTGGCCCTGTCGAAGGGCCTGTCCCGCTCCTACGCGTCGGAGGGCCTCCTCGTGAACGCGGTCTCGCCGGCGTTCATCAACACGCCTATGACCGACGCGATGATGGACAAGCGCGCAGAAGAGCGTCGCACCGACCGCGACGAGGCGATCGAGTCGTTCCTGGAGGAGGAACGTCCATACATGGAGCTGGGGCGCCGCGGCCGTCCCGAGGAAGTGGCTGACGTCATCGTCTTCCTCTGCTCCGATCGCGCGTCGTTCGTGAACGGCTCCAACTACCGCGTCGACTCCGGATCGGTCGCAACGATCTGATCCGGTGGGCGTTCGCGCCCGACCCACAACCCAACCGCAGCATGGAAGGACACGAGATGACGAACACACTCGATCGCACGACGGAAGCTCCCAAGGGCGGCGGAGCGAAGCTCACCAGGCGCCAGAACGCCGAGCGCGGTTTCAAAGCCTCGAAGGCGCTGACCGACGACCTCCAGCGCGTCCTCGTCGACCTCATCGAACTGCACCTGCAGGGCAAGCAGGCGCACTGGAACGTCGTGGGGAAGAACTTCCGCGACCTCCACCTGCAGCTCGACGAGATCATCGACGCGGCGCGTGAGTTCAGCGATGTCGTCGCTGAGCGCCTCCGTGCCCTGCACGCCGTGCCGGACGGACGTTCCGACACGGTCGCGGCCACGACGACGCTTCCCGAGTACCCGAACGGCGAGGTCGACACGGCTGAGACCGTCGACCTCATCACGGCGCGTCTCGAAGCGACCGTCGGGACGATTCGGGACGTGCACGACGACGTCGACGAGCAGGACCCGACGAGCGCGGACATCCTGCACGGCATCATCGAGAAGCTCGAGCAGTACGCCTGGATGGTGAGCGCGGAGAACCGGAAGCCGGCGAAGTCGCGCTGACCTCTCTTCAGAGCGATGCGACCTCCGTTCCCGAGCAGGGGACGGAGGTCGCGTCGTTGCCGGCGCGACCCGTGCAGGCCAACTGCGCCGGAGTCCAACGGCGCCGCAGCGCAGCGGTCAGGCGAGCAGCCAGTGAGATGGCGCATCGAGGTCGACGGGCAGTCGCGTCGCCTGATCGCCTCGAGCGGCGTTGACCTGCATCTGCGTCAGGTAGAGCGCCGTCGACAGGTCTGCGCCATCGAGACGCGCGTCCCTGAGGTCCGCACCGAGGAGATCCGTTGCCGTGAGGTCACCGCCTCGCAGATCCGTGGCGATCAGCGACGCGCCTCGGAGGTCCGCCGCGCAGAGCCGCCGTGACCGCAGATCACGTCCGATGAGATCCGCTCTCGGCCGCAGCTCCTCGTCCGGATCCTCATCAGCCGCGCCGAACGAGGCCCGGACCTCCTCGCTGACCTCGATCAGGACCGATCGCACGCGCGCTTGCAGCTCTGCGAGATCGGCCGCGAGCAACCCCTCGAGCTCGCCCCGGACGAGCTGTTCGATCGTGCCCCGCAGTGAGGCCGCCTGCTGGGCAGCGTCGAGATCGAACGCTCGCTCCTGCGCCTCCGCGAGGTACCACAACAGCTCGTGGAGTTGGCGCGCTGCCGCGAACGCGGCGAACATCTCCTCCCGGGAATCCGGATCGTCGCGCCAGCTCCTCCCGCCGAAGAAGCCCTGAGAAACGTTCTGACCGGCCCCGAAGCAATCGAAGACGGTGCAGCCGCGGAATCCTCTCGGGCGCAGGCTTGCATGGATCGAGCAGGAGAAGTCCGTCGCCAGGTTGTGGCAGGGAGAGCCGGGCTTTTTGTCGATCGGGAAGTCGGCGGAGCGGGTGAATCCGAGCGCCGTGCAACACAGCGCGAAGCAGTTCCCACAGTCGGGACGGAGGGACGGACGGGTGAGTGGGAGTGAAACGGGGTCGTTGGATCGACCTGAAGTCATGATGTGCGTCTTTCCAGTTCGTGCGTGCAGAACAGTGGCCGAGGTCTGTGGGAGCTCCGCTTGGAGCTCCCTACTCGGGCACACAGAATCACCGCTCCTCGCTTCGGAGCGCACTGGAATCGCTGAATGGTCTCTGGGTCACAGAGAAGAATGGATGAGCACTGCCTTCAGAATAGCCGCGGAGTCACCGGAGCGCGATCAGTCCTCGCGGTCCGCCAGAGCCTGTTCGCGGACCCGCTTGCCCTCGAGCGTGTCCTTCGCCGCCTTGTCGGCCAGCGTTCGGATCGCATCGTCTGACCGCAACGGCACCTGCAGCCGTTCCTCCGCCCTGATGCCCGACGCCAACTGCCGACCCCGTTCGAGCTCGATGTCGAGCTCCGCACCGTAGAGGAGCGCATTGTTCGCGATCCACAACCAGAGGAGGAAGATCACGATGCCGGCGAGCGAGCCGTACGTCTTGTCGTAGTTCGCGAAGTTCGCGAGGTAGAACCCGAAGGCGAGCGACGCCACGACGAGCACGAGCAGCGCTGCAGCAGCACCGAAGCTCACCCAGCGGAAGCGCGGGGGTTTGACGTTCGGCGTGGCGTAGTAGAGCACCGCGATGACGAAGACGACCGCGACCGCGATGATCGGCCACTTCACGATCGACCAGACGACGAGCACGGTGTCGCCCAGACCGAGCGCGGAACCGACGGCCTTGGCAACCGGTCCGGACACGATGAGGGCAACGCCGATGAGCGAGATCACGACGAGCACGACAGCGGTCACGCCGAGCTGCACAGGACGGAGCTTCCAGATCTTCCGGCCCTCTTCAACGCCGTACATGCGGTTGAGAGCGCGGCCGAACGCGCCGACGTACCCGGAGGCGGACCAAAGGGCGCCGGCGATGCCGATGACGAGCGCCCAGCCGATCGCGGGGGACTCGACGAACTGCTGCACGATGTCTCGGACGAAGCCGATGCTCGACTCCGGCGCGAGTTGTCCGGCGATGTCGAGCAGCGCATCGGTTCCCTGCTTGCTCTGTCCGAAGAGTCCGAGGATCGAGACGAGCGCGAGAACGGCTGGGAACAGGGAGAGGACGGAGAAGTAGGTCAGCCCGGCCGCGAGATCCGTGCACTTGTCCGATGTGAATGCGTGCAGGGATCGTTTGAGGACGAAGGCCCAGGGGAGGTGCTGATGCTTGGCTGGAGAGGAATCGGCTGCTTCGTCGGCGTGCGGGGCGTCATCACGCCAGCCCGACGTCCTGGTCGGTTCACCCACGGTGACCCCGCGTCGATCGCCAGATGATGACACCCGTCGCGGCGACCGCGACACAGGCGGCGATCACGAGGGAGGTGGGGACGTGCGCGCGCACCGCGGTGCGGACGTCGAATTTCTGGAAGAGGAGGTCGAGCGTTTCAGCGAGATGCTCGCGCGTCTGCTCCACGTCGAGCTGCAGGCTGTTGAGCCCCGCGCCGTCCGGGAGCTGTGGCCTCGTGCCGTCGTCGGTCATGCTGCGTCCTCGTCTCGTGCACGGGTGCCGTGCGAAGTCGGGTCTGTGTGGTCGTCATCGTCGCGATGCTGTCCGATGCCGAGCGCTTCGAGCGAGCGCTCCGGCACGGGCTTCGCGCCCTTCTTGAGCTTGTTGACGCCGATGAGGGCCAGGACGACGGCGATGAGGATGAGTGCGCCGCCGACGATGAGCGCTGCCAGCCAGGCCGGCATCACGAGCGCGAGACCGAGGACGGCCGCCGCGAGCAGTGTGCCGAAGCCGAACAGGACCAGGATCAGGGCGCCGACGAGCAACCCGGCGCCGACCCCGAGGCTCTTCGCCTTCGCGCCCATCTCCGCTTTCGCGAGGGCGATCTCGCCCTTCACGAGCCGAACCGTGTCGTCACGGAGGTCCGTCACGAGCTCCTTGATCGACGGGAGGTCCCGCCTACTGCGCCGGGAGCCCGGGCTCGAGTGATGGGGAGTGCTCGGCCGGGTGCCGGAAGTCGTTCGCCGTGGGTCGGTCATCGCATGGCCCTTTCGTCGTCAGCTTCCAGCCAACGCGATCAGGACCGACGTCACAAGGGGTTGACAGCCGTGGGGCGCCCCGAAAGACGCCCCACCCGTTGTTGTGACTGCCGAGCGATTCCCAGCCGAGCAGTTCTGGCCGGTCGCTCCCGGTCAGTGTCCGACGGCCGCGGCTCCGGGTTCCGGAGCGGCCTTCCGGAGGAAGAACGCGCCCACGATCGCGACCATCGAGATGATCGCGCCCGCGAAGAACGCTGAACGGACGCCGCCTGCCGTCGCTGCCTCGAGCGAAGCCCCGTTGGACGTGAGCGTGGCCGATGCCGCAGCCATGATCGTGACGAACAGCGCCGTTCCAGCCGCGCCGGCGACCTGCTGCACGGTGCCCACGATCGCGCTCGCGTGGGAGTACAGCTTGGGTCGCACCGCGCCGAGCGCCGAGGTGAAGAGCGGGGTGAAGAGGAGCGCGAGCCCCAGGCTGAGCGTCAGGTGCGCGGCGAGGAGGAACATCGGGGATGTCTGCTCGGTCACGGTCGTGAGCGCCCAGAGCACGCCGCTCACGATGATCGACCCCGGCACGACGAGCGGCGCCGGGCCGATGCGGTCGTAGAGACGCCCGACGAACGGCGCCAGCAGACCCATGAGCAGGCCCCCTGGCAGCAGGAGCAGACCCGTCTGGACGGGCTCGAGACCGATCGCCTCCTGCATGTAGATGGGCAGCAGGATGAGCGTTCCGAAGAGCGCGATCATGCTCGCGATCATCATGGCGACGGCGACCGTGAAGTTGAGGGACAGGAAGGTCCGGAGATCGAGCAGCGCGCGGTCCGTGCGCTGCAGGACGAGCTGTCGCAGCACGAAGACCGTGAGGGAGGCGACGCCGATGCCGAGCGCGATCCACATGGGCGCCGCCGAGCCGCCGGAGCCGCCCGTGCCCTCACCGATCCGACTCAGCCCGTAGATGAGGCCGCCGAATCCGAACGCAGACAGGATGACCGACGACACGTCGAGCGGGACGCGCTTCGGCTCCGAGACGTTCTCGACCCGACGGATGCCGATCACGAGCATGATGAGCGCGATCGGCAGGACGATCCAGAACATCCACCGCCAGCCGAGCGTGTTGAGGATGACGCCGGAGATCGTGGGGCCGATGGCCGGCGCGACGGAGATCACGATCGAGACATTGCCCATCGTGCGGCCGCGCGACGCGGCTGGGACCAGGTTCATGATGGTGGTCATGAGCAGCGGCAGCATGATCGCAGTGCCCGACGCCTGGATCACCCGTGCGACGAGGAGCACTTCGAAGCCGGGTGAGAGCGCTGCGAGCAGCGTCCCCGCGGAGAACAGCGACATGGCCGCGATGAAGATGGGGCGGGTGGCGAACCTTTGGAGCAGGAATCCCGTGATCGGGATCACGACGGCCATCGTCAGCATGAACGCCGTGGTGAGCCACTGGGCCGCACGGGCGTCGATCCGGAGGTCGACCATGAGTGCGCGGATGGCGACACCCATGATCGTCTCGTTGAGGATGACGACGAAGGTCGCGGCGAGGAGCAGCCAGATGACGCGATTGTTGCGAGCGGTGTGGTCGACGGATGCGGGGGCCGCGTCCGGAGCTGACTGACGCAGGGGCGACGAGCCGACGGCGGTGTCCGCGGTCGTCTGATCGGTGTCGAATCGTTCGGTCATGGGATCCAGTCCTGGGTCGACACGACGGCGCTCGGGCCGGTCGTGGAAGTGGAGTGGTGCTGTGAGTCGAGAGGGGCGAAGGGTCGGGAAGGCGTGCGCCCCCGGGAGGAGTGACAGCGGCAGCGGTCACAGACGGCGGCGCGTCCGATGCAGATGCCAACGGAACCCCAGCGGTTGCTATTCCGCTGGATCCGAACTGTTTCGAGGAGAGTGAGCGCCACCGACATCGAGGTCGCGGAGAGCGAACGCATCGGGTTCCTGCGGCCTGCGGCCCTCGAACTGGCGCGGGAGCCCGCGGTCTCCTATGGTCAGGAGGTGCCTCCTGCGACCGACCTCCTGCAAGCCGGCGTCGCCGGGCTCGGGTTGGGTTTCTCGCTCATCGTCGCGATCGGTGCGCAGAACGCCTTCGTGCTGCGCCAGGGCATCAAGCGCGAGCACGTCCTGCCGGTCGTCCTGGTCTGCGCGCTCTCGGACGCGATCCTGATCCTCGCGGGGATCACGGGCATCGGGTTCGTCGTCGAGCGGTTCCCCGTGGCGCTCGTGGTGCTGCGCTGGGTGGGCGCCGCCTTCCTCATCGGATACGGCCTGCTCGCCGCGCGTCGAGCGCTCCGGCCGGAGGCGCTCGTGCCGGATGCTGAGCGCGCTCCGTCGCGGTTGTGGCCGACGATCTTCACCGTGCTCGCGCTGACCTGGCTGAACCCGCACGTGTACCTCGACACGGTCCTGCTGCTCGGGTCCATCGCGAGCACGCACGGTGAGCAGGGCAAGTGGGCGTTCGGGGCCGGTGCCGTGGTCGCGAGCATCGTCTGGTTCTCGGCACTCGGCTTCGGGGCGAGGCTGCTCCGCGGCGTCTTCGCGAAACCGATGTCGTGGCGGATCCTCGACGGTGTCATCGCCGTCGTGATGATCCTCCTCGCAGTGCTGCTGCTCGTGCGCGACTGAGCCCGCGTGCGGGAACATCGCATCTGGGGTCGGTTCGGCTGCTGTCAAGCCCCGAATGAATGACCCGGGGTGCCTCTACGCTCGACGAACGCCGACGCCACGTCGGACAGCCGAGGAGCAGATGTGACGAGTGAGCAGCGGACGCCCGCCAGACGCCGGGTGGTCGTGGCGCCGTCCGGGCAGAGCTCGTGGGACGCGACCACGACCGATGCCTTCGCGGCTGTGCCGGAGTCGAGCGCGTCGCTCGACGACGTCCTCGCCTGGGCCGTTGAGGTGGGGACGCGCATTCCCCTGCCCGGGTCCGGTCGGACGTTGGAACGGTGGGAGTTCCTCGCTTCCGTCGCCGCCCACGATGTCGGTACGAGCCGGATCCTGGAGCCGCACCTCGACGCCATCGCGATCCTGATCGAGGCGAGATCCGAGGACGTCGAGCATCCCCGATCGCCTGCGCGCGGCGGCAGCCGTTCCCGCGCGGATTCTGGTGCGGAGTCCCAGGTCGTCGACACTGTCGAGCGTCTGCTGGACGCGACGGCGAACGGTGCTTCGTGGGGCGTGTTCGCCTCAGGCGGTCCGGCATCCACGCTTGCAGCGACGCAGCACGGTGACGAGTGGCGGTTGACCGGAAGGAAGCCCTGGTGCTCGCTCGGTGCAGTGCTCTCCCACGCGCTGGTGACCGCATCGACGCCTTCCGGCGATTCGCGCCTGTTCGCCGTGGACCTCGGGCAAGACGGCGTCCGAGCGCACACCGGCCCCTGGATCGCTCGCGGTCTTCGAGAGGTCGTGAGCGCGCCGATCGATTTCGACGGCGTTCGAGCGACGCCCGTCGGCGCGGAGGGGTGGTACCTGGCGCGTCCGGGATTCGCCTGGGGCGGGATGGGCGTCGCCGCGTGCTGGTTCGGTGGCGCGGTCGGAGTGGCTCGGGCCCTCTCGGAGACGTGGACGCATCGAGAGCCGGATGCCCTGCACGATGCCGCCACGGGCGCGATCGACGTCCTGCTTCAGACGAGTGGGGGGATGCTCGGCTCGGCGGCATCGATCATCGACCGTGGCGCATCCGCGTCCGCGACCTCGCACGGTTCGCGGGCTGAACCGGAACAGGAATCACTATCCGTTTCGCCGTCGATCCTGATGAAACGCGTGCGAGGCGCCGTCGCGCCATCTGTCGCCACGATCATCGAACGAGTGCAACGGGTGCTCGGACCGGGTCCGTCGACGACCGACGAGGCCTTCGCGAAACGCGTCGCCGATCTGCAGCTGTATCTCGCCCAGCACCACTGGGAGCGGGACGACGCCTCGCTCGGCCGGGGACTCAGAGCGCTCGGGCGGTCCCCGTGGTGAGCTTCGACCACCGTGATCGCGGCACGCTCGAGTCGGAGTGGTTGGCGGACGAGCGGTTCACCTCGTTGCGGAGCATTGATCCGGATCCGGACGTGCTCGTGGTCCTCGCCGCGCACCCCGACGACGAGACGCTCGGTGCGGCCGCCCTCATGGCGATGTCCGCGAGGCGAGGTGCTCGACTGATCGTCGTCGTGGCGACCGACGGGGAAGGGTCCCATCCGGAGTCCTCGACGGTCACTCCGGAGCGGCTGGCGTCCGTCAGACGTCGCGAGGTGACCGCCGCGGTCCGATCGCTCGCGCCGGATGCCGTCATCGAGTTCCTGGGACTCCCCGACGGAGCGCTTCGTGAGGAGCGGCTCGATCTGTCCGGACGGTTGGCGGCGATCCTCGACGCCGCGGTCAGCCGCGCGGCGCGACCGCTTCTCGTGGCTCCGTGGCGCGGCGACGGGCATCGCGACCACCGAATCGCCGGCGAAGTCGCGGCCGAACTCGCCGGAGCGCGCGACATCGACCTGTTCGAATACCCGATCTGGTTGTGGCACTGGTCGGCGCCTGGCGATGCAGCGATGCCCTGGGACCGGTTGCGCGTGTTGCCGGTCGGTGACGGCGCCCGCGCGGCGAAACGGACGGCCCTCGCCGAGCACCACAGCCAGGCCGAGCCGTTGTCGGAGCTGCCGGGTGACGAGGCCGTACTCGGTGCCGAGATGCAGCGGCACTTCGATCGGCCGTTCGAGACGTTCGTGGTCGCGGAGCGGGCCACGACCACTGGTGTCACCGTGTCTTCACCGTCTCACGACGCGTCACCTGCGCCATCGCTCGGGGCCGAGTTCTTCGACGAGTTCTACGAGGGACGTTCCGACCCGTGGGGCTTCGAGACCCGCTGGTACGAGGCGCGGAAGCGTGCGATCACGCTCGCGGCGCTCCCGGACGAGCGATACGGGGACGTCCTGGAGATCGGTTGTTCGACGGGCGTGCTCTCCGCGGAGTTGGCGATGCGGGCGGATCGCCTCCTCGCCGTGGACATCTCCGAAGCACCGCTCGAGCGCGCTCGGGAACGGCTCGCCGGACGCGACGACGTGCGTTTCGAGCGCCACGCGACACCGCGGGAGTGGCCGACGGGGCTCTTCGACCTCATCGTCCTCTCCGAGGTCGGGTACTACTGGGGCCCCGCGGATCTCGAGACCGCGATCGACCACACGCTCGCCTCCCTCGCGCCGGACGGCGTCCTCCTGACCTGCCACTGGCGGCACGAGGTCCCGGAGTACCCGCTCGACGGCGATCGTGTGCACGCGGCCATCGGAGCCAGGGATGACCTCGTCCGCATCGTCTCGCACGTCGAAGAGGACTTCCTCCTCGAGGTGTTCACCAGGCCGCCGGCGCGTTCGGTCGCCAGACGGACGGGGCTCGTCTCATGACCGGGCGCATCCTCGGCGTCGCCGTGGTCGTGCCGGTCCACGACGAGGAGGAACTGTTGCCGCGCTGCATCGCATCCGTTCGAGGGGCGGTTGCGCGACTCGATGCCGCATCTCCGGTATCGGCCCAACTCGCCGTGGAAGTCGTGCTCGTGCTCGACGCGTGCACGGACGGATCGGGTCGGCTCGCTGACGCATCAGGGTTCACCGTTCTCCGGACGGACCATCGTGCGGTCGGGGCGGCGCGTGCCGCGGGTGTCGCGGTAGCGCTCGAACGACTCGGCATCGAGGACTCGTCACGGATGTGGACGGCGCACACCGACGCCGACTCCGCCGTTCCCGCGCACTGGCTGGTGTCGCAGCTCGCATCCGCGGACCAGGGCGTCGACCTCGTCGTCGGGACGGTCCGGCCCGATCCGGCCGACCTCACGGCGGCCCAGTGGACGGCGTGGCGACGCACGCACCGCCCCGGGGAGGCCAACGGGCACGTTCACGGGGCCAATCTCGGAATCCGCGCGGATCGGTATCTCGCGGCTGGCGGATTCGACCCGGTCCCGGAGCACGAGGACAACCTGCTGGTCCGGCGGCTCCGCGACGCCGGCATCCTCGAGCAGGCGACGGACGACGCCTGGGTGCTGACCTCCGGCCGGTTCATCGGACGGAGCCCGGGCGGCTACGCGCGCCACCTCTCCGAGACCCTCGTGGAGCAGCCGGGCCTCGCGCTCGGTTGACCTCGTCGCCACGCCACCGGAGCAGCGCCGCGAGACGTGCGCAGACCACGGCGCCTCGTCTCGGTAGGCTGGTTCCGTGCCGTACACGCTGCGTGAAGTCAACAGGATCATCGAACACCACTGGCCGCTCTCGGGTGCGTCGAGCTGGGACGCTCCGGGCCTCCTCGTGGGCGATCCCGACCAGGAGGTGGGAGGCGTCTTGCTTGCGGTCGACGCCGTCGCCGCGACGGTCGATGAAGCCGTCTCGACCGGTGCCGACCTCCTGCTCGTGCACCACCCCCTGCTCATGCGTGGCGTGACCACGGTCGCGGAGGACCGCTATAAGGGTGCGCTCATCGCGAAGCTCATCCGAAGCGGGACCGCACTCGTGGCGGCGCACACGAATGCCGACGTCGTCGACGACGGGACCTCCGATGCGCTCGCGAACCGCCTCGGCCTCATCGGCACGACCCCGATCGAGCCGGCCGCGGACGGCGTGACCGGGATCGGCCGGGTCGGAGACCTCCCCGCTCCGCTGACGCTCGGACAGATCGCCCGCGAACTCGCCGCCGTCCTGCCGCCCACCGCGAGCGGCGTCCGCGCGTCGGGCGACTACGACCGACCGATCACCCGCATCGCCGTGTGCGGGGGAGCGGGCGACTCGCTCCTCGGGAACCCGGCCGTGGTCGGTGCCGACCTGTACGTGACCGCAGACCTCCGCCACCACCCCGCATCCGAAGCCCGTGAACAGGCGATCCTGACCGGGAACGGCCCCGCGCTCATCGACGTCTCGCACTGGGCGAGCGAGTGGTTGTGGCTCGACCTCGCGGCCGAGGCCCTCCGCGAATCGCTCCCCGGACTGACGGTCGCAGTGAGCGAACTGCGGACGGACCCGTGGGACTTCGTCGTGACGCAGTGAGGGCCGGTAGTGTGATCAGTCGACAGTTTGGAACAACGTGAAAGCCAGCTCCGCAGACCAGAAGACCCTGCTCACCCTCCAGGGCATCGACACCGGCGTGCAACGCGCCGCCTACCGCGCGGGACACCTCCCCGAGGAGACGCGGATCGCCGAGCTCCAGAAGGAGGTCGAGACCGTCCGTCTGAAGCACATCGAGCGCGTCGGCGTCCGTGAAGACGCCCGCACCGAACTCGGTCGCCTCGAGTCCGACGTGACGACCGTCGAAGCACGTATCAAGCGTGACACCGATCGCATCCAGACGTCCACGTCCGTCAAGGACGTCGAAGCGCTGCAGAGCGAGCTCGCCTCCCTGCAGAAGCGTCAGAACGACCTCGAGGAGATCGAGCTCACGGTCATGCAGCGCGTCGAGGACGCGGAGGCCGGAGTCGCTGAGGCGGAGAGCGAACGCAAGGGCCTCCAGGAGCTCCTGGACGAGGTCATCGCGAAGCGCGACGTGCAGCTCGTCGAACTCCGTGCGGAGCAGGAACGCCTCGAGGCCGACCGAGCCTCGATCGTCCCCGGCATCCCCGCCGAGCTGTTCGCACTCTACGAGCAGCGCCGGACCCGCGGCGGAACCGGTGCCGCGCTCTTCCGCGCCGGCACGTGCGGTGCGTGCAACATGACGCTCAACGGCAACGACCTCGCGACCGTCCGGTCCGCGGGTGACGACGACGTCGTCCAGTGCCCCGAGTGCAGTGCGATCCTCGTCCGTACGAACGAGTCAGGTCTCTGAGTCCTCTCGGCGCCCCGGTAGACTGTCCGATGTGAACGGGCCGGCCAGGCGGTCGCGTCATCGGAAGCCCTTCGGGGTCGACGATGCCGAGGAACGTCCGGGCTCCACAGAGCAGGGCGGTGGGTAACACCCACCCGGGGCAACCCGCGAGACAGTGCCACAGAGAACAGACCGCCGCAGGCGACTGCGGTCAGGGTGAAACGGTGGGGTAAGAGCCCACCAGCGACCGGGGTGACCCGGTCGGCTCGGTAAACCTCGTCCGGAGCAAGGTCAACAGGGAACGCTGAGGCTGCTCGCCAAGTTCCCGGGTAGACCGCTAGAGGGCTGCGGCAACGTAGTCCCGAGAGAGATGGCCGTCCGATGCGCTTCGTGCGCAGAGACAGAACCCGGCGTACCGGCCGACCCGTTCACATTCCACCTTCCGGCGGGTTGCTCGCCGGTGTTCAGGCGCCGGGCGCCTCGTCCGGGACGAAGCGATAGCCCATCCCCGGTTCGGTGAGCAGGTATCTGGGCGTCGCAGGGACGGGTTCGAGCTTCTTCCGGAGCTGCGCGAGGTACAGGCGCAGGTAGCCGGTGTCCGTCGTGTACTGCGGCCCCCACACCTCCTTGAGGAGCAGCTGCCTCGTGACGAGCTGCCCTGGGTGGCGGAGGAGCTGTTCGAGGAGTTTCCACTCGGTCGGGGTCAGGCGGATCGCACTCGTCGTGCCGTCCGCGGCAGTGCGGGTCGCGACGGTGTCCGCGAGGTTGACGGTCACGTCGCCGAACGTCACGGTGGGCGACTCCGGCGCCGGGGCGCTGCGTCTCGTCAGAGCGCGGATGCGGGCGAGCAATTCATCGATCGCGAACGGCTTCGTCACGTAGTCGTCGGCTCCGGCGTCGAGCGCATCGACCTTGTCGGCCGAATCGGTGCGTCCGGACACGACGAGGATCGGGACCGCCGACCAGCCGCGCACACCGTGGATGACGTCGATGCCGCCGATGCCGGGCATCCCGAGATCGAGGATGAGCAGGTCGGGACGGTGTTCCGTCGCCTGTCTGAGCGCTTCCGCCCCGTCGGGCGCGGTGACGACGTCGTAGCCGCGTGCACCGAGCGTGATGCGGAGCGCGCGGAGGATCTGCGGGTCGTCGTCGGCGATGAGGATGCGCATCAGACGGTCGCCTCGTCGTCGTGCCGTGCGCTGTCGGGACGTGCGCCGTCGTCGATCGCGCCGCCTGTGGATTCCGCGAGTCGCAAGACCATCGTGAGCCCTCCGCCCGGGGTGTCCTCGACGTCCAGACTGCCACCCATGCCTTCCATAAAACCACGGGAGAGGGCGAGGCCCAGACCGAGGCCCGTCGTGTTGTCGTCGTCTCCAGAGCGTTGGAAGGGGACGAAGATGTCGTCGTGGCGCTCCACGGGCACGCCGGGGCCGCGATCGACGACCCGGAGTTCGACCGAGCCCTGGAACGAGCTGACGCGGACGACGGGCGGTTCGTCCGCCGGGGCGTAGCGGAGCGCGTTGCTGATGACGTTCACGACCACTCGCTGCAACAGGACCGCGTCGGCGGAGACGGCCGGGACGATCGGCGAGAGCTCGAGACGGACCGCACCCGGGCCGAGCTGCAGTTCGTCGAGGGCGAGGAGGATGACGTCGTCGACATCGGTCGGGGCGAGGGTCACTGCGAGGACTCCTGCTTGCAGACGACTCGCGTCGAGCAGGTTGGTCACGAGGCCGCTGAGGGACGCGAGAGCCGTCTCCGCGGTCTCGAGGAGCTGTTCGCGGTCGCCTGCGCTCCACGTCATGTCGGGCGCCCTGAGGGCGGTGACGGCGGCGGTGGCGGCTGCGAGCGGACGCCGGAGGTCGTGGCCGACCGCCGCGAGCAGGGCGCTGCGCACCCGGTCGGCCTGTTCGAGCGGCAGCATCTCCTCGGCGGCGAGCCGGAGCCGTTCGCGTTCGATCGCCGCGTCCATCTGGGCGATGATGGCGCCGAGCACTCGCCGGTCGGTGGCTTCCAGATGGCGGCCGGAGAGCTCGAGCTCCGTGTCGGCGCCGACTCGCAGGCGCGTGGTGTGGGCTTCGTCCGCAGGCTCGCCGTCGGTCACGATGACCTGGTCCGCCGTTTTCGGTGCGGCACTGGATGCTCCGCGGCCCTCAGCGCCCGCTGCAGACGTCGGCGAACCGGTGCGGAGCAGTCGGACGCCCACGAGCCCGAAGGCCTCCCGTGTGCGGCTCACGAGCGCCTGAAGGGCATTCTCGCCGCGGATCACACTCCCCGCGACCGTCGCGAGGAGATCGGACTCGGCACCGGCGCGTGCGGCCACGCGGGAGCGACGTGCGCCCTGGTCGACGACGACGCTCACGAGGGCCGCGATCGAGACGTAGAGCACGAGGGCGATGAGGTGGTACGGGTCACTGATCGTGATGCTGCCGACCGGGGCGATGAAGAGGAAGTCGAGGGTGAAACCGCTGAGCACGGCGGCGAAGACCGCCGGCCAGAGTCCGCCCACCAGGGAGACGAGGACGACGAGGAGCTGGTAGCCGAGAGCCGTCGGCGTGAGCGACTCCGGTGACCGGACGAGGAGGAGCGCCGCGGTGAGGATCGGCCCGCCGACGAGTGCGAGCACGAAGCCGAGGATCCGCCGCTTCACCGTCAGCGCGCCGTGGAACCGGGGGAGCGCCGGGCGGGAGCCGGCGGCTGCGTGCGCGACCATGTGCACGTCGATGTCTCCGGACTCCCGGATCACCGTCGCGCCGATGCCTGGGCCGCCGAGCAGGGCGCTCAGCCGACTCCTGCGGCTGACGCCGACGACGAGCTGCGTGGCGTTGCTCGCCTTTGCGAAGGAGACGAGTGCGTGCGGCACATCCTGGCCGATGACCTGGTGATACGAGCCGCCCAACCGCTCGACGAGCGCGCGCTGGTTGGCGAGGACGCCCGGGTCGGCGTCGCGGAGGCCGTCCTGCGTGGCGACGTGCACGGCCACGAGGTCTCCTCCGGCGGACCGGGAGGCGATGCGTGCACCGCGTCGGATCAGGGTGTCGCCCTCCGGTCCGCCGGTGAGCGCGACGACGACGCGTTCGCGCGCATCCCATCGGTCGTCGATCTCGTTCGCGGCCCGGTAGGCGCTCAGCGCGCTGTCGACGTCGTCCGCGAGCCACAGCAGCGCGAGTTCGCGGAGCGCGGTGAGGTTGCCGAGCCGGAAGTAGTGCGACAGCGCGGCATCGATCCGATCGGCCGGGTAGACCTCGCCCGCGGCGAGTCGTCCGCGCAGCGCTTGCGGCACGAGGTCGACGAGTTCGACCTGATCCGCGCCGCGGAGCACCTGATCGGGAATCGTCTCGCGCTGTCGGACGCCCGTGATGCGCTCGACCACGTCGCTGAGCGACTCGATGTGTTGGATGTTCACGGTGGACAGGACGTCGATCCCCGCGTCGAGGAGTACATCGACGTCCTGCCAGCGTTTGGCGTTCCGCGCCCCGGGTGCGTTCGTGTGGGCGAGCTCGTCGACGAGCGCGAGCTCAGGGGCGCGACGCAGGATCGCGTCGAGGTCGAGCTCGGTCATCGTGACGCCCGCGTGCTCGACGACGGCGCGGGGCACGAGTTCGAGCCCGCCGGTGAGCGCTGCGGTGGCGGCCCGTCCGTGGGTCTCCACGAGGCCGATCACGACGTCTGTTCCCGCGTCGCCCAGACGCGCGCCCTCCTCCAGCATGGCGAAGGTCTTGCCCACGCCGGGAGCGGCTCCGAGGAACACTCGCAATCGGCCGCGTGCCATGCTCAGTCGCCCATCTTCGCGAGTGCCAGGTTGAGGGCCAGCACGTTGACTCTGGGTTCCCTGAGGTAGCCGAGGTCCCTGTCCTGCATTGTAGACGCGATGAGCTTCTGCACCGTGGAGACGTCGATCCCTCGCGCCTCGGCGATGCGCTTCGCCTGCAGCTGTGCGTACGCGACGCTGATGTCCGGGTCGAGTCCAGAGCCGGACGCGGTGAGGGCGTCAGCGGGGATCTGGTCGCGGCTCACGCCGTCCTCCTCCATGATCCGCGCAGCTCGGGCGTTCACATCGGTGAGGAGGATGTCGCTGTTCGGGCCGCGGTTGCTGCCGCTCGAGGCTGCGCCGTCGTATCCGTCTCCCGCCGCGGAGGGGCGGGACTGGAACCACTGGGGCAGGGTGTTGCCGTCCGCATCGGTGAAGCTCTGCCCGATGAGTGACGAGCCGACCGCCTTCCCGTCCTCCTGGACGATCGATCCGTTGGCCGTCGCGTTCATCGTGAGCTGCCCGATGCCGGTGATGACGGCCGTGTATCCGACGCCGAGGACGAGGGTGAAGAGGAGCATCGCACGAGCTGCGACGAGGTATTGGCGGAGGGTTCCGCGCGAGGTGTTCATGGTGGATTCCTGTTCGTGGAGCTGTTCTGGGGGTGTGCTTGCGGGTGCCGATGCCGTGGCGTCCGTGGTTCGCGATGTCGCGATCAGAAGCCGGGGAGGAGCCCGACGACGAGGTCGATGAGCTTGATCCCGATGAACGGGGCGATGAGGCCCCCGAGCCCGTACACGAGCAGATTGCGGCTGAGGAGCGCGGTCGCCGAGGACGCCCGGTAGCTCACGCCGCGGAGTGCGAGCGGGATGAGGATCACGATGATGAGGGCGTTGAAGATCACGGCCGACAGGATCGCGGAGGACGGCGAGTGCAGCTGCATGATGTTGAGCACTTGCAGTCCGGGGAAGGCGACGGCGAACATCGCGGGGATGATCGCGAAGTACTTCGCCACGTCGTTCGCGATCGAGAAGGTCGTGAGCGAGCCGCGCGTGATGAGCAGCTGCTTGCCGATCGTCACGATGTCGATGAGCTTCGTCGGGTCTGAGTCGAGGTCGACCATGTTGCCGGCCTCTTTCGCGGACGAGGTTCCGGTGTTCATGGCGACGCCGACGTCGGCCTGTGCGAGCGCCGGGGCGTCGTTCGTGCCGTCACCGGTCATCGCGACGAGGTTGCCGCCCTCCTGCTCCCGACGGATGAGCGCGAGCTTGTCCTCCGGAGTCGCTTCAGCGAGCACGTCGTCCACGCCGGCCTCCGCGGCGATCGCCTTCGCGGTCACGGGGTTGTCGCCCGTGATCATGACGGTGCGGATGCCCATGCGGCGGAGGTCGCCGAAGCGTTCGGCGAGGCCCGTCTTCACGACGTCCTTGAGGAAGACGACGCCGAGGACGCTCGCGTGGCCGGACGCGTCGGCCTCAGCGACGACGAGGGGGGTGCCGCCGGCTTCGGAGACGCGGGTGATCGCGCGGTCGAGCGCCGATCGGGTGGCCGCTTCGATCGGGTTCTGGGCTTCGACCCAGGCGATGACGGCCGTGCCGGCGCCCTTCCGGACCTGGTGGCCGTCGGGCAGGTCGATGCCGCTCATGCGGGTCTGCGCCGTGAACGGGACGAGGACGCCCGTCTCGGTGCGGTCCGTGTCGCCGAGCGTCTCGGCGAGGTCGAGGATCGACCGGCCCTCCGGCGTCGGGTCGCCGAGCGAGGCGAGGACGGCGGCGCGGGTGAGCGCCGTGGGACGGACGCGGGGGATCGGGGCGAATTCGACAGCACGGCGGTTGCCGTAGGTGATCGTTCCGGTCTTGTCGAGGAGGAGCGTCGTGACGTCGCCAGCCGCTTCCACGGCCCGTCCGCTGAGGGCCAGCACGTTGCGCTGCACGAGCCGGTCCATGCCCGCGATGCCGATGGCGGAGAGGAGCGCGCCGATCGTCGTCGGGATGAGGCAGACGAGGAGGGCGATGAGGACGGTGACGCCCACGACCGAGCCGCCTGCACTCGCGAGCGGGTTGATCGTGAGCGTGACGACCAGGAAGACGATCGAGAGGCTCGCGAGCAGGATGCTGAGCGCGATCTCGTTCGGCGTCTTCTGGCGCGAGGCGCCCTCGACCAGTCGGATCATCCGGTCGACGAAGGTCTCGCCCGGCCGACTCGTGATCCGGACCACGATCCGGTCGCTCAGGACGCGGGTGCCGCCCGTGACGGCGCTGCGGTCGCCTCCGGCCTCACGGATGACGGGGGCCGATTCGCCCGTGATGGCGCTCTCGTCCACCGAGGCGATGCCGTGCACGATGTCGCCGTCGCCGGGGATGAGCTCGCCCGCGGTGACGACGATCGTGTCACCGAGGGTGAGGTCCGCCGAAGCGACCTGCTCGGTCGGGCTCGTCAGGCCGGCCGGGTCGCGGTCGGCGTCGTACGGGCTGAAGCGCGTGGCCGTCGTGGTCGTGCGGGTAGCCCGGAGGCTCGCGGCCTGGGCCTTGCCACGACCTTCTGCGACCGACTCCGCGAGGTTCGCGAACAGGACCGTGAGCCACAGCCAGATGGCGATGGACCACATGAAGAGGAGCGAGACGCTCGTGTCCGGGTCGGACAGGAACGGGGTGGCGAGCGCGACCACGGTCGTGAGCGCCGCGCCGACCTCGACGATGAACATGACGGGGTTCCGCCACATGATGCGGGGGTCGAGTTTCCGGAAGGCGCCCGGGAGCGCCGCGAGGATCTGCGCGACGCTGAGCGTGCGCGGTTTCGGCCGTTCCTGGTGACCGAGGGCGTCTCCCGACGGCGCTGAGGCCGAGGAGAGGGGTGCGTTGGTGAGCGTGGACATGATCAGAGGAGTCCTTCTGCGAGCGGACCGACCGCGAGGGCCGGGAAGTACGTGAGAGCCGACACGATGACGACGGTGCCGACGAGGAGGCCGACGAACTGCGGCCGGTGGGTGGGGAGCGTTCCGGCGGTCTGCGGTACGCGCTCCTGCTTCGCGAGGGAGCCGGCGAGCATGATCACGAACACGATCGGCAGGAAGCGTCCGAGGAGCATCGCCACGCCGAGCGCCGTGTTGAACCACGGCGTGTTCGCGGTGAGACCGGCGAACGCGGAGCCGTTGTTGTTCGCCGCAGAGGTGAAGGCGTACAGCACCTCGCTGAATCCGTGCACACCGGTGTTCCAGAGCGACGTCCCCTCGACATTGCCGCGGATCGCCGGAATCGCGAAGCTCAGGGCCGTGCCGATGAGGACGAGCGTCGGCGTCGTGAGGATGTAGAGGCTCGCGAGCTTCATCTCCTTGGCGCCGAGCTTCTTGCCGAGGTACTCGGGTGTGCGGCCGACCATCAGACCTGCGAGGAACACGGCGATGATCGCGATCACGAGCATGCCGTAGAGGCCTGAGCCGACGCCGCCGGGGGCGAGTTCCCCGAGCATCATGTTGATCATCGCCATCGCCCCGCCGAGCGGAGTGTAGCTGTCCGGTGTGGAGTTCACGGCGCCCGTCGAGGTGAGGGTCGACGTCGAGTCGAAGAGCGTCGAGCCGATGATGCCGAAGCGCGTCTCCTTGCCCTCCATCGCACCGCCGGCCGCAGCCGTCGCCGTGCCGCCGCCCGCGAGTTCGAACGCGGTCATGGCGGACACCGACACGAGGAAGAGCGTCGTCATGGCCGCGAGGATCGCGTTGCCCTGTCGACGGTCGCCCACGAGGCGGCCGAAGGTCCGTGGGAGCGAGAACGGGATGATGAGCATGAGCACGACTTCGAAGACGTTCGTCCAGGGGGACGGGTTCTCGAAGGGGTGCGCGGAGTTGCCGTTGAAGAAGCCGCCGCCGTTCGTGCCGAGGAGCTTGATGGCCTCCTGCGAGGCGACCGGGCCGCCCGGAATGGACTGCGTTCCGCCCACGAGCGTCTGGACGCTCGTCGGGTCGGTGAAGTTCTGGATGACGCCGCCCGCGATGAGGACGATCGCCGCGATCACGGAGAACGGCAGCAGGATGCGCACCGTGCCCCGGACGAGGTCGACCCAGAAGTTGCCGATCGTGTCCGAGTGACGGAGTGCGAACCCGCGGACGAGCGCGACCGCAACGGCGATGCCGACCGCGGCGGAGACGAAGTTCTGCACGGCGAGGGCCGCGAGCTGCACGGTGTAGCCGAGGGTCGCCTCCGGCGAGTACGACTGCCAGTTCGTGTTCGTCACGAAGGAGATCGCGGTGTTGAACGAGAGCGACTCGGGGACGGACGGCAGGCCGAGGGCGTAGGGCAGGATCGGCTGGATCCGCTGCAGCAGGTACACGAACAGGACGCCGACGAGCGAGAACGCGAGGATGCCGCGCAGGTACATGCGCGGGCTCTGCGATGACGCGGAGTCGACGCCTGTGAAGCGGTAGATCCACCGTTCGACGCGGAGGTCCTTCGTGGACGAGTAGGTGTGGGCCATGTAGTCGCCGACGGGCTTGTGGGCGACGGCGAGGATCAGCGCGACGGTCGCGAGCTGGAGGACGAGGAGCAGGAACGGAGGCATGTCAGAATCGCTCCGGTTTCACGAGGGCGACGACGAGGTAGCCGATGGCCGCGATGGCGAGCACAACGCTCGCGATGCCGATGACGATCACAGCCGCTCCACCGCCCAGGCCACGAGGGCGACGATGGCGAAGAGGGCGATGGCGCCCCCGATGAACACGATGTCGAGCAACTGACACACTCCAACCGGGTCGATCCGCACGGGATGCGGATGGGTGGCGTTCGCCACCGGTGGAGAGTCAACGCCCGTCGGTGCCGACGGTGTCCGATCCTCACGGTTTCCTCACGCCCTCTGGGCGGACCCTCACGGAGTGCTCACGGCTGACTCACGGCGCATCCCTGGGAACCGCGTCCCTGGAACGACGGAACCGGCGCACCCCTGCTGGGCTGCGCCGGTTCCGGCATTCGATGTGTGGAGCGCTTCGCGTGCGTCAGCCCGCGTGGACCGCTTCCGCCGAGGCGCCCTCGCGGCCGGGACGACCGGCTCGCGCTGCGAGTGCTGCGGCGCCGAGGATGCCCGCGTAGTTGCGGTGCACCGCGGGGATGATGGGTGTCTTGAGTTTCAGCAGGGGGATGAACTCGTCCGCGTGCTTGGAGACGCCGCCGCCGACGACGAAGAGGTCGGGGGAGAGCAGGAACTCGAGGCGCTCGTAGTACTTCTGCAGGCGCTTGGCCCACTTGTCCCAGCTGAGGTCGTCGCGTTCCTTGGCGGCGTACGAGGCGCGGGTCTCGGCGTCGTGGCCGTCGATCTCCAGGTGGCCGAGCTCGGCGTTGGGGATGAGGGTGTGGTCGTAGATGAGGGCGGTGCCGATGCCCGTGCCGAGCGTCGTGAGCAGCGTCAGGCCCTTGCGGTCCTTGGCCGCACCGAACTCGGTCTCCGCGTATCCCGCGGCGTCGGCGTCGTTCACGAACTGGATGTCGCGGCCGAGGCCCTTCTCGAACAGCTTCTCGGCTTCGAGGCCGATCCACTTGTCGGAGACGTTCGCGGCCGACATCGTCATGCCGTTCTTCACGATGGCGGGGAAGCACACGCCGAGGGGGAGCGAGTCGCCCGCGGGCGAGAGCGAGTCGAGGACCTGCTTGACGGTCTGGACGATGTCCTTCGGCTCGCCGCCCTTCGGTGTGGGCAGTTTGACCCGTTCGCTCAGCAACTCTCCCGTGGAGAGGTCGACGACCGCCCCTTTGATACCGGTCCCCCCGATATCGATGCCGACGGCGGACTGGGGAGCGTTGTTCGTCATGCCCCCAGCCTATTCCGAACTGGGCAGTGTGAGGATCTCCGCGCCGCGTTCCGTGACGACGAGCGTGTGCTCGAACTGCGAGGTGAGGCTGCGATCCTTCGTGGTGACGGTCCAGCCGTCCTCCCACTGGTCCCAGTCCGCGGTGCCGAGGGTGAGCATCGGTTCGATCGTGAAGACCATGCCGGGTTCGATGACGGTGTCGAACTGGGGAGCCGAGTCGTAGTGGGGGATGATGAGCCCGGAGTGGAAGGCCTTGCCGACGCCGTGGCCGGTGAAGTCGCGGACGACGCCGTAGCCGAAGCGCTTGGCGTAGGACTCGATGGCCCGTCCGATGACGTTGACCTCTCGCCCAGGTGCGACCGCCTTGATGCCGCGCGCGAGCGCCTCGCGCGTGCGGTCGACGAGGAGCGATGCCTCCTCGCTCACGTCGCCGACGAGGAAGGTCTTGTTGCTGTCACCGTGCACGCCGTTCCGGAACGCCGTGATGTCGATGTTGACGATGTCGCCGTCGCGGAGGACGGTGTCGTCGGGGATGCCGTGGCAGATGACCTCGTTGACGGAGCTGCAGATCGACTTGGGAAAGCCCCGGTAGCCGAGGGTGGACGGGTAGGCGCCGTGGGCGACGACGTAGTCGTGGCCGATCGCGTCGAGTTCGTCGGTCGTGATCCCGGGGCGGACGGCGGCGCCGACGGCCATGATCGCGTCGGCGGCGATGCGGCCGGCCTCACGGATGAGTTCGACTTCCTCCGGCGTGTAGACGTCTCCGCCGGTGTACGGCGACGGCGCCGCACGACCGACGTACTCCGGTCGGGCGATCTCCGTCGGGACGGTGCGTTGGCGGCCGATGCGGCCGGCGATCAGGTGACCGGAACTGTCGTAAGGCATAGGATCAAGCCTAACCGAGCAGGGGAGTCAGACCGTGGCCAAGGAACCGTCAGAGCAGTACTGGTACAACGTCAAGACGGGGGCGGTCGAGTTCGGCTACGCATCGCCGTCGGTGGATCGCGTCGGACCGTTCGAGACGCAGGAGGCTGCTGCGCACGCCCTCGAGAAGCTGCGCGAGAACAGCGCGAAGTGGGCCGAAGAGGACGCTCGCGAGGACTGATCGTCCCGTCGGACGCAGCGCGCAGATCCAACACGTGTGGGTCGCCCCTCTTCCGCGGGGCGTCTCGCGCAGTGGATGATGGTCCACACACGATGGCGTTGAATCGGGGGAGTCGGCGATGCGGTTGGATGGATTCGAGTCGTCCGGGGGGACCTCTGAACGTAAGCGCGCGTCCCGGCGCTTCGTCGGTGCACTCGTCACCGCTCTCGTGGGCGGCCTCGCCCTCGCGTCCATCGGGCTGAGCGCTTCGTCGGAGCCGGTGCACGCCTCCGTCGCTGCGGCCGCGTGTGTGCAGGACGTCGCGCCGGGCACGACGTGCGGTGAGCTGACCGTGCCGGAGACTCGTGGTGTCGACGGATCCAAACCGATACGGGTGCCGTACCTCGTGGTGCCCGCAGGAGCTGGTTCGTCGGAGCCGCCGCTCGTCGTCCTCACCGATGACGTCCCCTTCGCCTCGATCGACGTCAGGCGGATGACGGAGACGTTGCAACTGTCCGCCGATCGCGACGTCGTGTTCGTCGAACGGCGCGGCGGAGCATCGGCAAAACCGTCCTTGCGTTGCCCTGCAGCCGTCGACGCGCTCGAAGGACTGCTCGCGAAGCCGAAGCCGCGCGAAACCGCTTCGACCGGGATGCGGGATGCGGTCGGTTCGTGTGTGAAGGAATGGCGGGAGGCCGGTGTCGATCCGGCCGCGTTCGGTGTCGAGCAGTCCGCGCACGACCTCGTCGATCTCCGACATGAGCTCGGGTACTCCTCCTGGTTCCTCGCAGCGTCCGGCGTCTCGGCGCCCGTGGCCGCGCGTGCCGCCGCCATCGACGAGTCCGGCGTCGTCGGGGTCGTCCTCGACAGCCCAGCCTTCGACGCTCGACTGACGGCCGGCTTCGCCGCGACGGCCGATCGCCTCGACCGACTCGACACCCGAGCGGGAGACCGCGTCGGCGAGGCCGGGGCGGGGTCGGCGGACCACCTCGAGTCCTCGATGAAGGCGCTCACGCGTGACCCGCACCGCGTCCCGGGGTGGCGGCCGATCGTGCTCGACGGGGACACGCTCGAACTCGTGGTCGACGCCGCGCTCGACGACCCCGCCCGACAGGCGGCCCTCCCGCTCGGCCTGTCCGCGCTCGCGGGCGGCGATCCCCGCGCGCTCGACGCCATCGTGCAGCCGACCGTCACCGAGCTCCTGCAGACGGATCTCGTGGCGCACTGGTTGGCGTCCTGCAGTGCGCCCTTCACGGTTCCACCGCCGGACGAAGCGCGGCCCGGCCTCCTCGACGACTTCGCGAGCGCGACGTGCGAGGCGGCGGGCGTCGCCCAGTCCGCACAACCGGACCCGGCGGCGATCCACTTCACCCAGCGAGCCCTGGTCGTGAGCGCGCCGGAGGGGGCCGCGGGAGCCTCGCAGACGATCTCCGAGACGCTGCCGGGCTCGACCGTCGTCGAGTTCGCCGGCGCCGGCGCCCCGATCATCGACCGGAGTGCGTGCGCCGTCGTCGTCCTCCGCGCATGGCTCGCGGACCCCGAGGGGTACCGGGCAGGACTGTGTGCCGCGGACGATGCGGCCGTTCCGGTCGTGAGCGCCAGCGCGGCGGCGCCCGTCCCGATGCTCGCTTCCGCGCTCGGCGACGGCGTCGGCCGGACCGCGCTCATCTTCCTCGTGCCGATCCTCTACGGTGTGGTCAGCATCGTCTGGGCGATCGCCTGGCTGCTCCCGACGGTCGCCGCGGCCCTGCGGGGCAGCCCCGTCCAAGATCGGCTTGCGACGGGGATCGCCCCGATCTTCGGATCGATCTGGTTCATCGCGACGAGCTGGACCCTCCTCGCGGGCTGGGCCGCGTCTCCCGCGACGATGCTCCTGGGAGTCCCCGCCGCCGTTCCGTGGTTGTCCGTCCTGCTCGTCGTGAGCCTGGCCGGTCTTTCGCCCGTGTGGCAGCGCGCCGGACGAGGACGACGACTCTCCGTCGTGGCCGCGTCGGCGCTCGGCGCGGCGACCGCGGTCTGGACCGCGGCATTCGTCTTCGGGTGGGCGTGACGCGCGCCGAAACCGACTCGGAACCAGTAGCCTAGACAGAGGCCGACGGCCATGAGGAAGAGGGCAGATGGATAAGCAGCGCGACTTCGTTCTCCGCACGATCGAGGAGCGGGGCGTCAAGTTCGTCCGACTGTGGTTCACCGACGTCGTCGGCACCCTGAAGTCGGTCGCGATCGCTCCAGCAGAGGTCGAGGGGGCGTTCACCGAGGGCCTCGGATTCGACGGCTCGGCGATCGAAGGGCTCAGTCGTTCCTTCGAATCCGATCTGCTCGCGCACCCGGATCCCACGACGTTCCAGATCCTCCCGTGGCGGGGCGAGATCGACCCGACCGCCCGCATGTTCTGCGACATCACGACGCCTGACGGCCAGCCCGCCGTGGCCGACCCGCGCAACGTGCTCAAGCGCACGCTGGCGAAGGCCGCCGACATGGGCTTCACCTTCTACACGCACCCCGAGATCGAGTTCTACCTGCTGAAGTCGTCGCAGTACGGCGTCAACGGACCGGAGCCCGTCGACTCGGCCGGCTACTTCGACAACGTCCCGGGCGGCACCGCCCACGACTTCCGTCGCCGTTCCGTCCGCATGCTCGAAGACCTCGGCATCTCGGTTGAATTCAGCCATCACGAAGCTGGTCCGGGTCAGAACGAGATCGACCTCCGGTACGCGGACGCCCTCACCACAGCGGACAACATCATGACGTTCCGCACGGTCATCAAAGAGGTCGCGATCGAGCAGGGCGTCTACGCGACGTTCATGCCGAAGCCGCTCGTGCACCAGCCGGGCAGCGGCATGCACACGCACATGTCGCTCTTCGAAGGCGACGCGAACGCCTTCTACGAAGCAGGCGCCCAGTACCAGCTCTCGAAGACGGGCCGTCAGTTCATCGCTGGCCTGCTCACGCACGCCCCTGAGATCACGGCTGTGACGAACCAGTTCGTCAACTCCTACAAGCGTCTCTGGGGTGGCGTCGGACCCAACAAGCTGGCAGAGGCACCGAGCTTCGTCTGCTGGGGGCACAACAACCGCTCCGCGCTCGTGCGCGTGCCGCTCTACAAGCCCAACAAGGGGCAGAGCGCGCGTGTCGAGTACCGCGCCATCGACTCCGCGGCCAACCCGTACCTCGCGTTCTCGCTCATGCTGGCCGCCGGTCTCAAGGGCATCGAGGAGGGCTACGAACTGCCTCCGGAGGCCGAGGACAACGTGTGGACGCTGTCCGACGCCGAACGCCGCGCGCTCGGGTACAACGCGCTCCCCGCCAGCCTCGACCGCGCCGTGGGGCTCATGGAGGGATCGGAGCTCGTCGCCGAGACGCTCGGCGAGCAGGTGTTCAACTACGTCCTGCTCAACAAGCGACAGGAGTGGCAGGAGTACCGCGCCCAGGTGACGCCGTACGAGCTCGAGAGCAACCTGGAGATGCTCTGACCCAGGCCGGTCCGTCCGTCCGGGCGGTCCGTCCGTGGTCGGTGGTCGTATGGTGCGGGACAACATCGCGCTCAGCACACTCGCGAGGCTCGGGTTCACCGAGCTGAGCGCTGCCCGCGGGCAGCTGGCCGAACTCGCCGAGATGGTGACGTTCGACCTCGATGTCGTCACGCCGTCGTTCGCGACGAGCGCTGATCCCGGCGCCGCCCTGGGCGGCGTGCTCATGGTCGCGCGCAACGAGCAGGAGCGCATCAGCGCCCTGCTGGCCGATGCCGGGGCCGCCTCGCGTCTGCTCCGACTCTTCGGCGCGTCGCAGGGCTTCGTCGACTTCTTCCTGCGCCATCCCGAGCAGCTCGAGGTGTTCCGGCTCGAGGAGCCGACCCTGCCGACGCTCGACGAAGCACGCGCATCGCTCCTGGAGAGCGTGCAGGCCACCGACGGGTTCGCTGGACTCGTCGACGAGCCGGCCTGGAACGCGCTCCGCACGCGATACCGACGTCTGCTCGCGGAGGTCGCGCTGTACGACCTGTGCGCTGAGGACCCGCTCGCCGTCGTCGACCTCGTCGCCGCGACGCTCGCCGATCTCGCCGCCGCGGCCATCGACGCTTCCATCGCGGTCGCCAGGGCGATGACGAGCGGCCCGCGCGGGCCGGGCGTCTTCCCCCGTGAGGAGGTCGCGGCGACCCGCTTCGCCGTCATCGGCATGGGGAAGGCAGGCGCGCGCGAGCTCAACTACGTGAGCGACGTCGACGTGATCTTCGTGGGCGAGGGCGATGAGGCGGCCGACCTCGAGAACGGCCGCGCGGTCGACATCGCGACCCGCCTCGCCATCCTCACGATGCGCGGCATCGACCAGGCGGCGATCGAACCCGGACTCTGGGAGGTCGACCCCAACCTGCGACCGGAAGGCAAGGCGGGTGCGCTCGTGCGCACCCTGGAGTCGCACGTCGCGTACTACGACCGCTGGGCGAAGAGCTGGGAGTTCCAGGCTCTGCTGAAGGCCCGTGCGATGGCGGGTGACCTGGACCTCGGCGAACGGTACATCGCGGCCGTGCAGCCCAAGGTGTGGGACAGCGCGTCCCGTGAGGGCTTCGTCGGTTCCGTGCAGCGGATGCGCGAGCGCGTGACCGAGCACATCCCTGCGGAGGACGTCCACTATCAGCTGAAGCTCGGACCAGGCGGCCTGCGCGACATCGAGTTCACCGTGCAGCTCCTCCAGCTCGTCCATGGGCAGACCGATGACACGGTGCACCAGCGCAGCACGCTCGGGGCGCTCGACGGACTGGCGTCCGGCGGGTACATCGGGCGCGCGGAAGCCGGTGAGTTCGCCGACGACTACCGCCTCCTCCGCGTCCTCGAACACCGCCTGCAGCTCGCGAAGCTGCAACGCACCCATCTCATGCCCCGCGACGAGCACAGCCTGCGAACGCTCGCCAGGGCCAGCACGCTCGCGAGCAGCGCCGACGGGCTCCAGGCCCGCTGGGAGTCGACGAAGCACGAGGTGAGGCAGCTCCACGAGCGACTCTTCTACCGTCCGCTGCTCTCCGCCGTGGCGGCCCTGCCCGATGGCGGGCTGAGCCTCACGAGCGGACAGGCCGAAGCACGTCTCGCCGCGATCGGCTTCCTCGATCCACGTGGCGCGCTCGCCCACATCGGCGCGCTCACGACGGGCGTCTCCCGTCGGGCGAGCATCCAGCGCCACCTGCTGCCGGTGATGCTCGGCTGGTTCGCCGACGGAGCGGACCCCGACTACGGTCTCCTCGCCTTCCGTCGCCTGAGCGAAGCACTCGGCGAGTCCCACTGGTTCCTGCGCATGCTGCGGGACACCTCCGGCGCCGCCGAGCGGCTGACCCGGGTGCTCTCCGGTTCACGGTTCATCGGTGAGCTCATGGACCGCATCCCGGAGTCCGCCGCCTGGCTCGCCGGGGACGACGATCTCCAGCCTCGCTCCCGTGCCGCTCTGGAGGAGGAGGCGGCGTCGATCCTCCGCAGGCACGAGTCCGCCGACAGCGCTGCAGCGGCGCTGCGGGGGATCCGGCGACGCGAGGTGCTCCGGGTCGCGATGTCGTCGACCGTCGGTCTCCTCGACGTCGAGCGCCTCGCCATCGCCCTCACCGACATCTCCTCGGTCACGCTCTCCGGCATCCTCGAAGCCGTCCGCGGCATCTCCGGCGGTGGAGCGGGCATCGAGTTCGCGATCATCGCCATGGGGCGCTATGGGGGAGCGGAACTCGGGCTCGGATCAGACCTCGACGTCATGTACGTCTACCGGCCGATCGGTGCGGAGTCGCAGGACGCGCAGCAGCGTGCTCAGGCGATCGCCTCAGAGCTCAAGCGCCTGACAGAGGACGCACGGCTCCCGCTCGACCTGGACCTCGGTCTTCGTCCAGAGGGCAAGAACGGCCCCGTCGTGCGCTCCTTGGACTCCTATCGTGCGTACTACGAGCGGTGGTCGCTCACCTGGGAGGCGCAAGCGCTGCTCCGTGCGGCCGGCGTCGCGGGCGACCACGAACTCATCGCCGACTTCGAGGGGCTCGCGGACACCGTCCGGTACCCGGTCGCCGTCGGGGAGCAGGCCGTGCGCGAGGTCAAGCGCATCAAGGCGCGGGTGGAGAGCGAACGGCTGCCCCAGGGCGCTGACCCGACCCGTCATCTCAAGCTCGGTCGCGGCTCGCTGAGCGATGTGGAGTGGTACGTCCAGCTCCTCCAGATGCAGCATGGAGCGGATCTCCCCGGTCTTCGCACGACGTCGACGCTGCAGGCGCTCGACGCCGCCGTCGAGGCGGGTCTCGTGGAGGCGTGGGCGGCCGAACGCCTCCGTGCCGCGTGGATCTTCGCGTCTCGCGCCAGGTCCGCGATGACCTTGTGGCTGAACAAGACGCAGGACGTGCTGCCGAGTGACCGGCAGCAGCTCGAGGGCGTCGCTCGGCTCCTCGAGTACCCTCCGGGCTCCGCGAGCGTCCTCGAGCAGGACTACCTCGCTGTCACGAGGCGTGCGCGGGCCGTCTTCGAGCTCGGCTTCTACGGCATCGAGAGCGCTGCGACGTCCTGACTCACCGCCCTCCTCCCGCCGAGGTGAGGCTTCCGGTCGTTCCGAGCGCCCGGAAACGACCGGAAGCCTCACCTCAGCGTCCAGGCGGAGGGGCGGGACGGAAGAGTGGGCACGCAGAACGGCCCCGCAGTCCGAGGACTGCGGGGCCGTTCCGGTGCGGTCAGTGACTACACGCCGTAGTAGAGCTCGAACTCGAACGGGTGCGGACGCTGCGCGAGGGGCTTGATCTCCTGCTCGCGCTTGTACTGGATCCAGGTCTCGATGAGCTCCGGCGTGAACACGTTGCCGGCGAGGAGGAACTCGTGGTCCTCTTCGAGAGCCGTGAGCGCCTCACCGAGCGACGCGGGAACCTGGGGGATGTTCTTCGCCTCCTCGGGGGGAAGCTCGTACAGGTCCTTGTCGACGGGCTCGTGCGGCTCGATGCGGTTCTTGATGCCGTCGAGGCCGGCCATGAGCTGCGCGGCGAACGCGAGGTACGGGTTGCCGGAGGCGTCGGGGGCGCGGAACTCGATGCGCTTGGCCTTCGGGTTCGTGCCCGTGATCGGGATGCGGATCGATGCGGAACGGTTGCCGGCCGAGTACACCAGGTTGACCGGAGCCTCGAAGCCGGGGACCAGGCGGTGGTACGAGTTCACCGTCGGGTTCGTGAAGGCGAGGACGGCGGGAGCGTGCTTGAGCAGGCCGCCGATGTACCAGCGAGCCAGGTCGGACAGGCCGCCGTAGCCGTTCTCGTCGTAGAAGAGGGGCTTGCCCTCGCTCCAGAGCGACTGGTGCGTGTGCATGCCAGAGCCGTTGTCGCCGAAGAGCGGCTTCGGCATGAACGTCGCCGTCTTGCCCCACTGCTCGGCCGTGTTCTTCACGATGTACTTGAACTTGAGGATGTCGTCGGCTGCGGCGACCATCGTGTCGAAGCGGTAGTTGATCTCGGCCTGGCCGCCCGTGCCCACCTCGTGGTGGCTGCGCTCGAGGATGAGACCGGCGTCGATCAGCTTGAGGCAGATGTCGTCGCGGAGGTCCGCCTGCTTGTCGACGGGGCTGACGGGGAAGTAGCCGCCCTTGTACGGGGTCTTGTTGGCGAGGTTTCCGCCTTCTTCGGCGCGGCCGGTGTTCCAGGCGCCCTCTTCGGAGTCGACCGAGTAGAAGCTCGAGTGCTGGTTCACTTCGTAACGCACGTCGTCGAAGATGTAGAACTCGGCTTCGGGAGCGAAGAACGCGGTGTCCGCGATGCCTGTGGAGGCGAGGTACTTCTCGGCCTTCTTGGCTACCTGGCGGGGGTCCTTGGAGTAGATCTCGCCGTTGCGCGGGTTGTAGATGTCGAAGACCATGATGAGCGTGCGCTCGGCGCGGAAGGCGTCGACGTAAGCGGTGGAGACATCCGGGATGAGCTGCATGTCGGATTCGTGGATGTTTGCGAAGCCACGGATGGACGAGCCGTCGAACAGCTGGCCGACGGTGAAGAACTCCTCGTCGACAGTGTTGGCCGGGATGTTGAAGTGCTGCTGCACACCGGGAAGATCGGTGAAGCGGATGTCGAGGAACTTGACATCGGTGTCCTTGATGAACTTGAGCACCTCGGAAGAATCACTGAACATGTGAATGGCTCCAATGGATTGGTACTGAGGAGGCTGCACAGCGCAGCCACCTGCGAGACTACGGGCGGGGGATTACCCACCCGTGACACCCATGTTTCGTGGATGTTACGAGAATCTCACCTCGAATAGAATGTCACAGTGCCCGACGCCCCGCAGAATCCCCGTACCTTTGGCGAGCTTCCCCCCAGCAGATATCCAGGTGAACGGCTCGGCCTCCCCGAGACCGGGGTCCGTTCGGTCGGTCGTCTCGGCCGTCGGATCGGTGCGCTCGCCATCGACTGGGCGATCGCTGCGGTCCTCTCGGTCGCCTTCTTCGCCTACGACGGCTTCGCGACCCTCATCATCTTCGGGCTGATGCAGGCCGTGTTCGTTCCGACGATCGGCGGCAGCATCGGCCATCGTCTGTGCGGTCTGCGGGTCGTGCCGCTCACGGGCGGTTGGGTCGGCGTGTGGCGGCCACTGCTTCGCACGGTGCTCCTGTGCGTTGTCGTCCCGGCCCTCGTGTGGGACTCGGACCAGCGCGGATTCCACGACAAGATCGCCGGTACCGTCCTGCTCCGGATGCGCTGAGGTCGATCCGGATCCTCCGGACGGACGCGGTGACGTCGCCTCCGTCGCTTCGTCGCCTCCGTCGCTTCGTTGATCCCGTCGCTTCGTTGATCCCGTCCTCGCCGGCCCGGCTGCATCGCCCGGTACAACGAGAAATCCCCGACGTTCCTGCTCGAGATGAGCGGAACGCCGGGGATTCGTCAGTGCGGAGAGGTCAGCGGACGCGTTGCGGACGGACCTTCATGGGGTCGACGCCCTTCGGGATCGGCAGCTGCGAGCCGAACGAGGAGAGTCGGTTGCTCACCGCGAGCACCTCGGGGTTCGTGAGCGACTTCTTGACCTTGCGGAGCGACGGCGAGAGCTGACGCAGCGAGACCGAGTCGGCGTCCGGGCCCACGTGGAACACCGTGACGGGCACGTTCGGGAGGATGCGGGTGACCTTGCGCTTCTCGTCTTCGAGGAGACGGCTCGTACGCGATTTCGGGCCCTCTGCGATGAGGGCGACGCCGCCACGACCGACGGCGCGGTAGATGGCGTCCTGGGTCTTGGGGTTCACTGCGACGGGCATTTCGCTCGCCTGCCAGGAACGCGGCGCGGCGCGGAGGACCTGACCGACGGCGCCCGGGCGTCCTTCGATCTGGGTGTAGACCACACGGTCCGCGCGGCGTGTCAGGATGAACAGCGCCGCGAGGACGCCACCGAGGACGCCTGCGATGATCCACATGACGAGCGCGAAGATGTTGCCGGGGGAGAACACGAGCGCGACGACGATGCCGATGGCAGTCGGCAGCAAGAATCCGCCGAGCATGAGCCACTGCGCGGCCTTGTCGTGGCGGCGCGTGAGCTGAAACACCTGCCAGAGCTGCTTGAAGCGGCCTGGTTCCTTCTGCGCCTGTGCGGGCGTGTCCTTCTGAGCCATGCTCCCAGGATACCCGGTGCGGAGGGCAACGGATGATGCGTTCTCCTCCACAGGGTCGCGACCCTGCCCGTCTGTCCACAGATCGTCGAAGTCGGTCTGATCGGAGCCATCGTGAGCGCAGGATCGGGAGATGCCGATGACACGACACCGCCCGCACCGCCAGGAGTCTTCAACGTCTTCAGCAGACGGGCCCCAGCGCGTTGCGGACGCCGGACTGCACCCGGGATTCGGGTCGGCGGCCCGGCTGGAGCCCTCGCGGATCGGCGGCAGTCGGCTCGGGCGGACGCTCGGGACTGGGCCGACGTGGACGGCGATCTCCACGATGAGCGGGCGGTCGTCCGATCGAGAACCAGTGCTCCTGCGACCGTCCGGCGGAGCACCGGCTGTTCTGGCCAGGGGTGTCGCGTCGGTGCTCACCGCCCTCGACCACCGGCATGTGCTCGCCGTCATCGATCTGGCCGAGGCGGACGATGGCGGCTGGTGCCTGTTCGTCGAACGGCTGGGTGGAGGCAATCTGCCCGATCTCCTGCGCCGACGGGTGACGATCGCTCCCGGAGAGGCTGTCACGATCCTCGCGCCGCTCGTGGATGCGCTCCGACATGCGCACGATCGAGGCGTCGTGCATGGTTCGGTGACGGCGGCGGACATCAGGTTCGACCGATCCGGACGCCCCGTCCTCTGCGGTTGGGGGCGTGCTTCGGCCGACGCTCCCACGGATCCAGGAGCCGACTGGCGATGCCTGGCGGCCGTGATCGACGCGGTACTCCCGGCAGCCGGAGCAGAACCCGACCAGACGCGGGGGGAGCAGACCTCCACGGCTTGGGTTGCCGAGATGGGCGACGTCCTCACCCCCGAGGAGTTCGCGACGGCCTTCGAGGAGCGAGTCTTCGGACTCGCGCGTCCCCTCCCCGTCCTCCTGGACGCCGACCCGGCCGAGGTCTCGCGTGCGGCGATCGAGTCGAGAGGGTTCGGAGTTCCACAGGCGGCGCACGACACTGGGCGTCGGGACCGCCGAGTCCCTCGAACCGGCGCTTCGGGTCGGGCGGTGCCTGCGTCGTTCATGCGGCTGGCGGCCGGAGTTCGCGCGGGATGCGCATCGATCGTTCGAGGACGTCACGACGGTGGGCGTCCGGACCAGGACGCTCGTCTCGACGCCGAGTGTTCCGATGGGCGTCGGCACGAGCCGAGGACGAGTTCGCGGGCGGCTGCGGGCGGGTCGGAGGCCGTCGATGCGCCACGACGCAGTGCTCGTCGCCGGGTGTCGCGGACCAGGCGCCGCGCGGTGCTCCTGGGCGTGTCGGTGGCGGTCGTCATCAGCACGGCGATCGTCCTCGCGCTCCCGGACGCCGGTTCGAGTTCCGCACAGCAGCGGCCGAGCGGAGCGGATGCGTCGCCGTCGCCGACCGCCACCGCATCCGGGCCACAGGACGCAGGCGCACCTGCAGGCAGCGGGGAGTCGGACGCGGCGGCGCCGGACGGACTGGTACCGGGCGGCTCACAGACGCCCGGAGCGGGTTCGCTCGGTGCCGAAGACGCGCTCAAGGGAGACGATCCGCTCGCGGCGACGGTCGAACTCCTGCGGCGTCGGTCAGCGTGTCTCGCGGCTGCGGACGCCGCGTGTCTCGGCACGTTGAGCGAGCCGGGCTCAGCGGCGGACGAGGCCGATCGCGAAGCGGTGGCGGGGCCGGCCGAGGGCCGTCGAGCGGTCGACGTCGAGGCGGGTTCCGTGTCGCTCGTCGGCAGACAAGGCGACGCCGCCGTGTGTTCCGGCACCGCGGTTCCGCCAGCTGGAACGACAGAACGCCAGCCCGTCACGATCCTCGTGATGAGGACCGAGACGGGCTGGCGTCTGCGCGAACTGTTTGGGTACGGGTCCTCGTGAGGAACCGACCTCGATGGAGCCTAGACTCCGAGCGAAGCTGCGAAGTCGCCTGCTTCGAGGCGGTTCTTCACTGCGACGAGGAAGCGTGCAGCGTCCGCGCCGTCGATGATGCGGTGGTCGTAGCTCAGTGCGAGGTAGACCGTCGAGCGGATGGCGATCGAGTCCTGGCCGTCGGCCGAGAGGACGACCGGCTTCTTGACGACGATGCCCGTGCCGAGGATGGCCGACTGCGGCAGGAACACGACGGGCGTGTCGAACAGCGCGCCGCGCGAACCCGTGTTGGTCAGCGTGAAGGTGCCGCCCGACAGCTCGTCCGGCTGCAGCTTGTTGTCACGCGTGCGCTGGGCGAGGTCTGCGATCTCCGCGGCCAGGGTCGCGATCGACTTGGAGCTCGCGTCGCGGATGACCGGGGTCAGCAGACCGCGCTCGGTGTCGACGGCGATGCTGACGTTCTCCGAAGCGGGGTAGACGATGTCCGTGCCGTCGACCGTCGCATTGATGATCGGGTACGTCTTCAGGGCCTCGCTGGCTGCGAGGGCGAAGAACGGCAGGAACGACAGCTTGTTGCCCGTCTTGGCGAGGAAGTCGCTCTTCACGGCGTCGCGGTAGCGAGCCACGTTCGTGACGTCCACCTCGACGACGGTCGTGAGCTGAGCGGTTCCCTGCATGGAAGCGACGGCGCGCTCAGCGACGACCTTGCGGAGACGCGACATCGGCTGGGTCGTGCCGCGCAGCGGCGAGACCTCGACCTCGGCGGGCGCGGCTGCGGGAGCCGAGCTCGACGACTGCGCCTGCAGGACGTCTTCCTTGCGGATGCGTCCGCCGACACCGGTGCCGGTGATCGTCGACAGATCGACGCCGCTCTGGTTGGCGAGACGACGCACGAGCGGAGTCACGTAGCCGGAGTTGACGACGCCGGCTGCAGGCTGGGCCTGAGCGGCGGGGGCTGCGGCCGGAGCAGCAGCAGGAGCCGGTGCAGCAGGTGCTGCCGCGGGAGCTGCGGCCGGAGCCGGAGCAGCGGGTGCAGCGGCCGGAGCAGGCTCGGGGGCCGGAGCCGGGG